>NZ_JAACFY010000011.1:0-150364 GCF_029237305.1 Aeromonas sp. 2MA4
ACCAAGAGAACGGGGCGAGCCTCGATAGCGGTGTTATGGGAGGGCTGGTTTAGGTTACAGACCCTCCTTGAAGGCTATGAACTGGCACTGTCTCTTGAGCATCAACAGATGTGATCAAGAGACAGCCGATGGGTGCCCTTGTTGTTTCCGCCATCCTCTCGTGTCTCCCCTGCTCACTGCCCCACATACAAGCAAAGGCCCGGACTTCGGCCGAACAATCTGGTGCTGCTGCACCACAACAACGCAGCAGCCACACCTTGGCCCCAGACCATAAAACAGCTGTAACCATATGAATAAAAATGACTAAATAGCCATATAACTGGATGGCATATCCCTTGCAATTTGCCTCTTCAGAGACTTTCACCATTGAACGTCATATTGGAGAAGCGTATGCAGCAACAGGATTGTGCGAAACCGGAACTGAAACGAACCCTGGGGGCTTTTCACCTGTGGGGGATCGCCGTGGGACTGGTCATTTCGGGGGAATACTTTGGCTGGAGCTACGGCTGGGCACAAGCAGGTACCATGGGCTTTCTGGTCACCTCCCTGCTGGTGGCCACCATGTACACCGCCTTTATCTTCAGTTTTACCGAGCTGACCACCTCAATTCCCCATGCAGGAGGCCCCTTTGCCTATGCCTACCGTGCCTTTGGTCCGGTCGGAGGATATATCGCAGGCTTTGCCACCCTGGTGGAATTTGTGTTCGCGCCGCCCGCCATCGCCATGGCGATCGGGGCCTACCTCAACGTCCAGTTTCCGGCCATAGACCCCAAGTGGGTGGCGGTGAGCGCCTATCTCATCTTCATGACCCTCAATCTGGTCGGAGTCGGTATCGCCGCTACCTTCGAGTTGCTGGTCACCCTGCTCGCCATTTTCGAGCTGCTGGTCTTCATGGGAGTAGTAAGCCCGGGTTTCAGCGCCAGCAACTTCATGCTCAACGGCTGGGCAGGCCAGCAGGAATTCAGCCTCGGCGCTCTCCCCGGTATCTTTGCCGCCATCCCGTTCGCCATCTGGTTCTTCCTCGCCATTGAAGGCGCCGCCATGGCGGCCGAAGAGGCCAAGGAGCCGAAGAAGACAATTCCGAAAGCCTTCATCGGTGGCATCCTGACCCTGGTCATGCTGGCCATGGGGGTCATGGTGTTCGCAGGCGGCGTCGGAGACTGGCGCCAGCTTGCCAACATCAATGATCCCCTGCCCCAGGCGATGAAGATGATAGTGGGCGAGAGCAGCGGCTGGCTGCACATGCTGGTCTGGCTGGGGCTGTTCGGCCTAATCGCCTCCTTCCACGGCATCATAATGGGCTACTCACGCCAGATCTTTGCCCTGGCCCGGGCCGGTTATCTGCCCGGAGCCCTGGCCTCGGTCAACCGCCGCTTCCAGACCCCCCACTGGGCCATTCTGGCCGGTGGCGTTGTGGGGATCCTGGCGATCTTCTCCGACTCGCTGATCGTCATAGGCGGGCTATCCCTCACCGCCAACATAGTCACAATGGCGGTGTTTGGCGCCATTGTGATGTACATCATCTCGATGGCGGCCCTGTTCAAGCTGCGCCGCAGCGAACCGGCACTGGAGCGTCCATTCAGAGCCCCTCTCTATCCTTTTGCTCCGGCTCTCGCCTTGGGACTGGCAGTACTCTGTCTGGTCGCTATGGTCTATTACAACGGCTTGCTGGCGCTGATCTTTGGCGCCCTTATGCTGGCGGGCTATGCCTACTTCCGTCTGACCCATGATGAAGGGATTGCCGCCAGTGACGGTGAGCTGGTCAAGGCAAGCTGAACCAGGTCCTCTGTGCCCATCAGGAGCAAGGCCACGCGCTGGCCTTGTTTCCCCACCCTGCATCGACGAGAGAGCCCTATGTATCGCACCCAACTGTCACACCACGTCTATCAGTTTCCCGACCTTCGCACCCTGATGGCCAAGGCGACCCCTGCCCGCTCCGGTGACTATCTGGCCGGCGTGGCCGCCCACAGCGCCGAGGAACGTATGGCGGCCAGGATGGCGCTGGCAGACCTTCCGCTCAAAACCTTCCTCAATGAAGCGCTGATCCCTTACGAACAGGATGAGGTAACCCGCCTCATCATGGACAACCACGATCACGCCGCCTTCGCCCCCATCAGCCACTTGACGGTAGGGGATTTTCGCAACTGGCTGCTGTCTGAGACGGCCAACAGCCAGACCCTGGCACGCATAGCCCCCGGCATCACACCCGAGATGGCAGCCGCGGTCAGCAAGCTGATGCGCAATCAGGATCTGATCCTGGCCGCCAAGAAGTGCCGGGTCGTCACTGCCTTTCGCAACACCATAGGGTTGCCCGGCCACCTCAGCGTGCGGCTGCAACCCAACCATCCCACCGATGATCCTCAAGGGATAGCGGCAGCCATGCTGGACGGTCTGCTGTACGGCGCGGGAGATGCGGTGGTCGGCATCAATCCCGCCAGTGACAACTTGCCCGTACTGGCCAGCCTGAACCAGATGCTCGACGAAGTGATCCAGCGTTTCGCCATTCCGACCCAATCCTGCATCTTGACCCATGTCACCAACACCTTGCAGCTCATAGAGCGCAATGTGCCGGTAGACTTGGTGTTCCAGTCCATCGCAGGTACAGAGGCTGCCAACCGAGGATTTGGTATCGATCTGGCCCTATTGCAAGAGGCGTATGACGCTGCCCTCAGCCTGGGGCGTGGCACCCTTGGCAACAACGTCATGTATTTCGAGACGGGCCAGGGCAGTTGCCTCTCGGCCAATGCCCACCACGGACTGGATCAGCAGACCTGCGAGGCCAGAGCCTACGGGGTAGCTCGCCACTTCAAGCCGTTGCTGTGCAATACCGTGGTCGGTTTCATCGGACCGGAATACCTCTATGACGGCAAGCAGATCATCCGCGCCGGACTGGAAGATCACTTCTGCGGCAAACTGCTGGGGGTGCCGCTCGGCTGTGACGTCTGCTACACCAACCACGCAGAAGCGGATCAGGATGACATGGACACCCTGCTCACCTTGCTGGGCAACGCTGGCCTCACCTTCCTCATCGGCGTTCCCGGGGCGGACGACATCATGCTCAACTACCAGAGCACCTCGTTTCATGACGCTCTCTATATTCGCGAGCTGCTCGGCCTCAAGCACGCACCGGAATTTGCAGACTGGCTGGTGCGGATGCAACTCACCAACCCTGGCGGCCAACTGCTCGATGCCAGCCTGCGCCACCCTCTGTTAACGGCTTTTGGCCAAAGCGGCAAGGTGGCCTGATGAGCAAGGATCCCCATGACATGAGTGACATAGTTCACCTCAATCCCTGGCTGGAACTCAAACGCTACACCTCGGCCCGCATAGCGCTGGGGCGCACCGGGGTCAGCCTGCCCACAGAGGCACTGCTGGCGTTTGGTCTGGCCCATGCACAGGCTAGAGATGCGGTGCACCAGCCCCTGGAAGTGGCCGCCCTGACCAAAGCGCTGCACGCCACAGGACACAAAGTCCTGACGGTGCACAGCGCCGCCACCAGCCGGAAAGAGTATTTGCGTCGCCCGGATCTGGGCCGACGGCTGAACGATGCCAGCCGCCTCCTGCTGAGCCAGCTCCCGCAAACAGAGGCCGAGCTCGCCCCCCTGGAGTATCAGACCCGGCAGGCTGAAGCCGATCTCGTCATCATGCTGGGTGATGGACTCTCCTCCACCGCCCTGCATCAGAATGCCCTGCCCTTTATCGAGGCACTGCAACCCCATCTCAGGCGCCTTGGGTTGGCCTGTGCCCCTCTGGTGATCGCCAGCCAGGCCAGAGTGGCACTGGGAGATGAGGTAGGGGAACTGCTAAGGGCCCGGGCCGTACTGGTGATGATTGGCGAGCGCCCCGGCCTCTCCTCCCCCGACAGTCTGGGGCTCTACCTGACCTGGCAACCCAGAGTCGGATGCATGGATTCACAGCGCAACTGCATCTCCAACGTACGTCCCGCCGGGCTCGATTTCCCCCAGGCGGCTCACAAGCTGGCCTGGTTGCTGGAGCAGGCCTTCAACCGCCGCTTGACCGGGGTTGCCCTCAAGGATGAGAGCGGCGAGCTGGCCAGCCTGATCGAACACGACTCCCCGCTTCCCCCTTGCCGTCCAGCATGACAACGGGGCGGCCAGCCCGGTCCGCCCCATCACCAATTCCAAACTGAACCACTTGAATCTGCAATGAAAACTGGGCATCGTCTCGCCTGCCCCCGCCAAGAAGCCAAGGGGCGCGCCTCTCCCCCTCAGGACAATTGCTTGATACACAAGAGGAACGGATGAAGATTGCCATTCTGGATGACTATCAGGATCAGGTTCGTCACCTGCCCTGCTTTGCCTTGCTGGCGGGTCATGACGTTACCATCCTCAACCAGAGCGAACCCGGTACAGCGCGCCTCGCCGCCATGTTGGAGGGAGTAGAAGCACTGGTGCTGATCCGCGAGCGTACTCGTATCGATGAACAGCTGCTGATGCGGCTTCCCACCCTCAAACTCATCAGCCAGACCGGCAAAATCAGCCAGCATATCGACCCGGCACTGTGCCAGCGGTATGGAGTCGCAGTTGCCGAAGGGGTAGGCAGCCCTATTGCTCCCGCCGAACTCTGCTGGGCACTTATAATGGCAGCCTCCCGCCATATTCCGGCTTACACTCGCGAGTTGACCAAGGGCCAGTGGCAGCAATCGGGCTCACTCGGCCTGGGACGCACCCTGTACGGTCTGACGCTCGGTATCTGGGGCTACGGCAAGATAGGTCAGCGCATTGCCCGTTACGGCAATGCATTCGGTATGTCTGTGCTGGTATGGGGTAGCGAATCTTCTCGTCAGCGGGCGACACAGGATGGATTCGACGCCGCCCCCAACAAGACAGCGTTTTTCCAACGTGCCGATGTCTTGTCCCTGCATCTGCGGCTCAACGAGCTCACTCGAGCCTGCGTCACCCGTGCCGACCTGGCTCGAATGAAGGCAGACTCTTTGCTGGTCAATACCAGCCGGGCCGAGCTCATTGAATCTGGCGCACTCCATGCGGTGCTCAGTGCAAATCCCACCCAGCGAGCGGCACTGGATGTGTTCGATAGCGAGCCCGCCAACCTGGATAACGAACCTCTCCTGGCTTTGCCCAACGTGCTGGCCACACCGCATCTGGGCTATGTGGAGCAAAACAGCTATGAGCTCTACTTTCGCAAGGCATTTGAAAACGTGCTGGCCTTTGCCGAGGGCAGGCCACAACACCTGGTGATGCCGGCTCTGGGCTGAGGCTCACTCTTATCCCGCTGACAAAGCAGTAATATATGCCTCTGTCAGTGCGCTTGCTGCAGGTGGACAGGTCTGCACTGGAGGTGCTGCGCTTGCCACCCAAATCGCCTCATGCCAACCATAGAGCAGGAATCCCCATGACCGAATATCAGAAGATGATCAGTAGCCAGCCCTATAACTGCATGGCGCCGGAGCTGGATGTCCTGCGCCGTGAGACGGCGCGCCGCTATCGCGGCTTCAATCGGGCGGAAGAGGAGGATGAACAGCTGGCGCTGTTGCAGGAGATAATCGGCGAGCTGGCGGAGAACGCCTTTATCTGCCCGCCGTTTTACTGCACCTATGGCCGTCATATCAGCCTGGGGGCGGGATCATACGTCAACATGGGGGCCACGTTTCTGGACAACGCACCGATCCGCATCGGCGCCAACGTCATGATAGGGCCGAACGTGCAGATCTACACAGCTGCCCACGCGCTGGCCGCCGATGAGCGCATCCAGGGGGTGGAGACGGCGCTGCCGGTGACCATAGAAGACAAAGTCTGGATTGGCGGCGGCGCCATACTGCTGCCCGGTGTCACCATCGGGCGGGAAGCCATCGTCGGCGCGGGGGCCGTCGTCACCAAAGACGTGCCTGCCGGCGCCCGGGTAGTGGGCAACCCGGCGCGGATCCTGCCTGGCAAAGCGGGGCGCTGACCCATTCCCGCCGCAGGGACCGTCGAGCGGGGCCCACTTCACCTACCAGCAGTGCAGCAACGGCAGGCGTGCTGCAGTCAAAAGGATCCCATAAAAATAAAGCCCAATGTCATGAAGACGTTGGGCTGTAAAAAGGTGCTACGGAATTGCGACTCTCATCGCAGAAAATTAGAAGGGGTCACCTTCTAAACTGGCACAGGGATATTAACGAGGCGCAAACGTTTTACATAGCGTAATCAACCAGGATTGAGAACAGCCTCTCACTATTTAAAAAATTCCCTGCCAAGCCCCGTCACCCTCTTGGCAAGTATTTATTTCTCAGTACAGCCTCAGGCTCGTGAACGCACGAGATAAAAAAGCCCTGAAAAGTCAGGGCTTTGGCTGAAATTCAAGCAGCTTAGAAGCGGCGAACAAACTCGCCTGGCGGCAGTTCGCGCAACTTGCGCGCCTCCAGCATGGGGGTGCCGAGGTAGAGAAAGCCCACCAGTTGATCCTCCGGTGCCAGTGCCAGCCCCTTGTTGATCAACTCATCGAAGATGAACCAGCCGGATCGCCAGATGCCGTTGAAGCCCTGGGCTTGCGCCGCCATCTGCATCGCCATCAGGGCGCAACCGGCGGAGAGCTCCTGCTCCAGTTTCGGCACCTTGGGGTGACGCTGATAACGAGTAGCGACCGCGACCACCAGCGGCGCACGCAGCGGCGCCTCCTGGCACTTTTTGATGCTCTCTTCATCTTCGCCACGGGCATGGGCCGCCTCGGCCAGCAGAGCCCCCAGCCGCTCACGCCCCTCCCCTTCAAACAGGATGAACTGCCAGGGAGTCAGGGTACCGTGATCCGGCGCGCGCAAGCCCGCCTTGAGGATATTGTCGAGCACCTCACCGCTGGGGGCGGGTGTGGTCAGGCGGCCACAGGAGTGGCGGTTGAGCAGCAAAGTGAGGGCATCCATGGGCAAATCCTTGTCAGGGGCTGTGATGGCGCTACCTTAGCACAGCGCACAATGAAGAAAACCCCTGAGCCTCAGGGGTTTATCGCAATATCAGACCGATAGCTGGCCAGGGCGGAGCAACTAGATAACGGCGGCCAGCTCGGCCCCCTGGCGGATCGCCCGCTTGGCATCCAGCTCGGCGGCCACGTCGGCGCCACCTATGATGTGTACCGGCTTGCCTGCCGCCTGCAAACCAGCCTGCAGCTCCTTGAGGGGCTCCTGGCCAGCACAGATGATCACCTGATCCACCGGCAGGCACTGTTTGGCTTCACCTATCTGGATATGCAAGCCTTCATCGTCGATGCCAAGGTACTGGACGCCGGAAAGCATCTGTACCTTGCGGTTCTTGAGCACGGTTCTGTGGATCCAGCCGGTGGTCTTGCCCAGACCGTCACCCACCTTGCTCTCCTTGCGCTGGAGCAGCCAGATCTGGCGTTCGGGGGCGTCGATCTCCGGCGTGATCAGGCCACCGCGCTCGCCAAGCTGCTTGTCGATGCCCCACTCCTTGAGCCAGTGATCGCGATGTCCGTCTGTACCGCTATCAGCCTTCTTCTCCACAAGGTATTCGGCCACATCGAAGCCGATGCCACCGGCACCGATCACCGCCACCTTCTGGCCGACCGGTTTGTGATCCCGCAGCACGTCGATGTAATTGAGCACCTTGGGATGCTCTATGCCTGGTATGTTCGGGGTACGCGGGCGTATGCCGGTGGCGAGGATCACTTCGTCAAAGCCGCCGCCGAGCAAACTCTCGGCGCTCTGGCGCTGGCCGAGGTAGAGCTCGACGCCGCACTTCTCCAGCCGTCTGGCAAAATAACGAAGAGTCTCGTGAAACTCCTCCTTGCCCGGGATCTGCTTGGCAAAGTTGAACTGACCACCAATCTCGCTCGCCTGATCGAACAGGCTCACCTGATGGCCGCGCTCGGCGGCGTAACAGGCGAACGCCAGCCCGGCCGGACCCGCCCCCACCACCGCCAGCTTCTTGGGCTGGGGCACGCGGCCAAACGTCAGCTCGGTCTCGAAACAGGCGCGGGGATTGACCAGGCAGGAGGCGCGTTTTTGCTTGAACACGTGATCCAGGCAGGCCTGGTTGCAGGCGATGCAGGTGTTGATCTCGTCCGCCCGGTTCTCGGCGGCCTTGATGACAAATTCAGGGTCAGCCAGGAAGGGACGCGCCATGGAGACCATATCCGCTTCTCCCTGGGCTAATATGCGCTCGGCCACTTCCGGGGTATTGATCCGGTTGGTGGTGATGAGCGGCACTGTGAGGTGCTTTTTCAGCTCGGCGGTCACCCAGCTGAAGGCACCGCGCGGCACGCTGGTGGCTATGGTGGGAATGCGCGCCTCGTGCCAGCCGATGCCGGTGTTGATCAGGGTCACGCCGACCTGCTCCAGCGCCTTGCCAAGGGCTACCACCTCCTCCAGCGTCGAACCCTGCTCCACCAGATCCAGCATGGAGAGGCGGAAGATGATGATGAAATCCGTGCCGACCCGCTCGCGGATGGCCCGCACTATCTCCACCGGAAAACGCATCCGGTTTTCATTGCTGCCACCCCAGCCATCGGTGCGTTTGTTGGTGCGCTCGCAGATGAACTGGTTGATGAGATAGCCTTCCGACCCCATCACTTCGACGCCGTCGTAACCGGCCGCCCTGGCCAGCTGTGCGGTGGAGGCAAAGTCACGAATGGTACCGCGGATTTGCCGCTCGCTCATGGCGCGCGGCTTGAAGGGGGATATCGGCGCCTTGAGGGCGCTCGGCGCCAGACTGAAGGGATGGTAGGCATAGCGGCCGGCATGGAGGATCTGCAGCGCTATCTTGCCCCCCTCCTGATGCACCGCCTGAGTCACCTTCTTGTGCTTGGCGACTTGCCAGGGGAAGCTCAGCTGTGAGCCGTGGGGCACCAGCCGCCCACGCAGATTGGGGGCTATGCCACCAGTGACGATGAGGCCGACACCGCCACGGGCGCGCTCGGCATAGAAGGCGGCCAGCTTGTCAAAGCCACCCTTCTCCTCTTCAAGGCCGGTATGCATGGAACCCATCAGTACCCGGTTCTTCAACTGGGTAAACCCGAGGTCAAGGGGCGTCAGCAACGTAGGATAAAGGCTCACAATGCCTCCAGTTAATTTTTTGTTATCAAATTGCAGCTAGAGTAAAGAATCAAAAATGCTTTTTCAAACAAATGTTTGGACATTTTTTCGGCGAACAGGCGTATCCCGAAGCAAGAGAAGGCGTTCGCACCATGATCGGACCGAAGCGGAAATGGCAATTCACCGGCCAACTGGTTAATAATGACCCTTCTCTACCCATTAACAGGGCGATAACGCGACTATGTCTATTTTCAAAGGTCTGGGTTGGCTGTTTCGCAGTCTCTGGCGCCTGCTCAACTTCACCCGGCTGATGCTGGTCAATCTGCTGTTTCTCATTCTGGTGCTGGTCATCATCTTTAGCTTCAGCCAAAAAGAGGCACCACAGGCGCCCATCGAAGGGGCCCTGACTCTCAATCTCAACGGCGTGCTGGTGGAACAGCGCTCCCAGACAGATCCCACAGTGCAGTTGCTGCGACAGATGGATAACAGCGACGACCAACCGAGCGAGATCGTCCTCTCCGATCTGCTTTGGGCCATTCGCAGCGCAAAAGATGACGATCGCATCAAGGCGCTGGTGATCAAGCCACAAGGGCTGCAGGGCACCAGCTTGTCCAAGCTGCAGGAAGTGGCTGGCGCCATCGACTCCTTCCGGGAGAGTGGCAAACCTGTCATCGCCATGGCCGACTACTACAACCAGGGTCAGTATCTGCTGGCCGCTCACGCCGATCATGTGCTGCTCAACCAGAGCGGCGCCGTGCTGATCGAGGGGCTCGGCGTCTACCAGACCTACTTCAAGTCGGCGCTGGAGAAGCTCAACATCACCCCTCACGTGTTCAAGGTCGGTACCTACAAATCCTTCGTCGAACCCTACACCCGGGACGAGATGTCCCCGGAGAGCAAGGAGGCGAACCAGCGCTGGCTGGATCAGCTGTGGCAATCCTATGTAGCGGACGTGGCCGAGCAGCGGGAGATAGAGCCCGAGGCAGTGGCTCCGGGCAAAGATCGTTTCCTCGAGCTGCTGCGCAAGGCCGGCGGCAACGCTGCCAGCTACGCCCTCGACAACGGTCTGGTGGATCAGCTCGCCACCCGTGACGAGATGACCCAGGCAGTCATCAAGGAAGTGGGTGAAAGCAAGGATCACGGCTGGAAAGGGGTTGGCCTGAAAGAGTACCTGGCGGCGGCACCCGAGCAATATCCCCAGAGTGGCAAGGATGAGGTGGGCCTCATTGTCGCCAGCGGCGCCATCATGGATGGCGTGCAGTCGGCCGGTACCATAGGTGGCGACAGCCTGTCGGAGCTGCTGGCCGATGCCCGCCGTGACGACAAGGTGAAAGCCGTGGTGCTGCGGGTCGACAGCCCAGGTGGCAGCGCCTTCGCCGCCGAGCAGATCCGCGCCGAACTGCTGGCGCTGAAACAGTCCGGCAAACCGGTGGTGATCTCCATGGGGAGCTACGCTGCCTCGGGTGGCTACTGGATCTCCGCCGATGCGGACAAGATCTTCGCCTCCCCTACCACCCTCACCGGCTCCATAGGGGTGTTCGGCATGTTCGCCACCATCGACAAGGCGCTCTCCCAATACGGGGTGCACACGGATGGGGTGGGCACCACGGATTACGTTGGAGTCGGCCTGACCCGCGCCCTGCCTGATCACGTCGGGCAAGCCATTCAGCTGAGTGTGGAAGATACCTATCAGCGCTTCGTCGGTCTGGTGAGCAAGGGCCGTGGCCTGAGCCCGCAAGAGGCGGAAAAAGCCGCCGAAGGCCGGGTCTGGACCGGCCAGGATGCCAAGGCGCTGGGTCTGGTGGATGAATTCGGTAATCAGGAGGACGCCATCAAGGCGGCGGCCACCCTTGCCAACCTCAAGGAGTGGCAGGTCACTCCCATAGAAAAAGAGGAGTCAGCCAAAGACAAGTTCCTGCGCCAGCTGTTCGACAGCAGCGCCCAGGCGCTGGCCCCGCACCTGCAAAGCTGGTTGCCGGCCGGATTTGGCAAGGCGTTGGTGGAGGTGAACCGCGGCCTGGATCCGCTGACCCGCTTCAACGACCCCCAAGGCACCTATGCCTTCTGCCCTGTATGTGTGCAGTAATCGGACACTCGCAATAAAAAAAACGCCTTCGGGCGTTTTTTTTGCATCTGGCTCAAGGGACCTGATTCACACCAGCAGGCCGGACTCGCGCCAATGATGCAACTCGGCTAGTACCCGGGTCTCCCGCGCCGTCCACTGGGGACAAGGACCCGCCAGCTGGGTCTTGTTGGTTTGCAGCGCATCATCCAGCTCGAACCAGCCAGGGGTGAAACCTAGCCGTACCTCGTAGGGCTGGGGGCGAGGTTCACTCCACCCTTCACCGACCCGACACAGGTAATAGAAAGAGCGGATGCAATAGGCGTCATAGTCGGCATCCCGGGCGGCGCGGTACTCCCGCGTCTGGCCGAGCAGGGCGCCGACCTCCACCAGCTCGGCACCACACTCTTCCCGCAGCTCACGAGCCAGGGCAGTGCCGTGGCACTCCCCTTCTTCAATGCCGCCACCGGGAAACATGAGATCGCCGTTGACCCGGGAGTGCACCAACAACAGCCGGTCGCCACGCAGGACTATGGCCCTGACTGTCACGCGCTCCAGCCGGCGGCCATCAATGGCCACCTGGCCGTGCTTCAGCTGGATGTCGAAGGGATGAGGCCAGTCACTGGCCAGTTGTTTTATCTGGTTCATCAGGGATCAGGGACGATAAGTCCCGCTTTTTAGCTGCTCGACTATGGTGGCGGCCTGACTGTCCCAGGCCTCCTGATCTGCCTTGCTCAACGCATGATAAAGGCCCAAACGCTTGGCCGAAACGTCGGGCGTATCCTGAAATGACTCGCTCACCTTGCCCCACAGATACGCCAGACCATACTCCTTCTGGCCCATGTAGAGGGTGCTCAGAGAGGTGAGGATCCGGCTGTTGACCTTGTCCCCTTCTCCATAGAGGGAGAGGGCATGGTGCATGAGAGTGATGGCTTTCTGTGGGGCACTCTTGGCATACATGCCCCCCAGTGCCAGCTGCAGCTCGGGCTCTTTGAGTACTGGCTGCCCCTCCAGCGCCATGAATTGCTCACGGGCCTGCTCGTTGGTGTTGTTGGTCCAGTGCCAGAGCAGCAGGTAGGGATCCTGCGAGTTGCGGGTCGCCGCATCGAGCTCGGTAAGCTGATCACCGGCCGCCAGCATGCCTTCCACTCTGGGGCTCTTCTGCTCCCTCGCCGTCTTGTACTCTATGTTGGTCGACCGCTCCGCACACTTGAGATAACGCTCCAGATTGCGCATCAGCTCGTACTTGCGCCTGTCCGTCCCCTCTTCTTGCAGATAGAAGCGGCTGCGGATGATGTCGGTCCGCTCGTAGCGGCACCAGCCATCGTCCACCAGGTCCTGACACAGCTCGGGATGATTGGCACAGATGTTGTGGATCCTGTCATCGTTGCAGGCCATCAGAGTCAGGCCGCAGGAGAGGCCGAGCAGTACGGAACGCAGTGGAAAAGGGGTCATAGTTCACATCTGATTGGTAACAATGGGAGCCTTGTGCAGCCACCTCTGGCTAGCAAACCGGCTACATATCCATTACAATGCGCGCGCCGTATAAGGCCGCGATTGCAGAATGATATAACGAAATATACACCCCTACACTGATCTGCATTCGACGAATTTCTATTTGCCCCAACAACGTGAAATAAAGGATCTGGTTAATGACCCACGAGCACTACTTGCAGGCGTGGCAGGAGAGCCAGGAGCTCGCCGAAGCCATGCAACCCTTGATAGGTCGCCTCTACCGACAACAAGGGATCGAGATCACCCTCTACGGCCGCCCGCTGCAAAACGCCTCCACCATCGACATCCTCAAAGCCCACAGGGTCGTCCGCCGTCATCAAGGCACCCCGCTTCCGATCCAGCAAAGCTTCCCCCTGCTCCAGGCCATCCTGGCCTTGAACCCCACCGCCGCCGAGATCGATCTTGGCAAGCTGGCCGTCGGCTACTGGCAGGATCACCAGGACGAAGCAGGCATTGACGATTACCTGCGTGCCAAGTTGGCCCCAGCACTGGGGCGGTGTGACATCCCGCAACCGACGGACGTGGTGCTCTACGGTTTTGGTCGTATCGGCCGCCTGCTGGCCCGCCTGCTCATAGAGCGTACCGGCGCCGCCAACTCACTGCGTCTGCGAGCCATAGTGGTGCGTGGTGGCCGTGAGGGAGATCTGGAGAAACGCGCCAGTCTGCTGCGCCGTGACTCGGTACATGGCCCCTTCAACGGTTCCATCGAGGTGGACAGTGATCGCAGTGCCATCATCGCCAACGGCACCTTCATTCAGGTGATCTACGCCAACAGCCCGAGCGACATCGACTACACGGCATACGACATTCACAATGCACTCATCGTCGACAACACGGGTGTCTGGCGCGACGAAGCCGGTTTGAGCGAACACTTGAAGGCGCGCGGTGCCGCCCGTGTGCTACTGACGGCACCGGGCAAGGGCGACATGAAGAACGTGGTATTCGGGGTCAACCATGAAGTGATCGGGCCGGATGACAAGATCATCTCTGCCGCCTCTTGTACCACCAACGCCATCACACCTGTGCTCAAGGTGATGCAGGACAAGTACGGCATCCGCCACGGCCACGTGGAGACGGTCCACTCCTACACCAACGATCAGAACCTGATAGACAACTATCACAAGGGCGAGCGCCGCGGTCGCAGCGCAGCCCTCAACATGGTAATGACCAGCACGGGGGCAGCCAAGGCGGTGGCCAAGGCACTGCCGGAGCTCAAAGGCAAGCTGACCGGCAACGCCATTCGAGTGCCAACCCCCAACGTGTCGCTGGCCATCATCAACCTCTCCCTGGAGCAAAGCACAGACAGAGAGAGCCTCAATGCCTATCTGCAGCAGATGGCGCTAAGCTCGGCCCTGCATCGCCAGATCGATTTTAGCGCCAGTACAGAGCTGGTCTCCTCCGACATGGTGGGTTCACGCTTCGCAGGCATAGTGGATTCCCAGGCCACCATCGCCGAGGGGGATCACTGCGTCCTCTACGTATGGTATGACAACGAGTTCGGGTACAGTTGTCAGGTAGTGCGGGTGATGGAGCAGATGGCTGGCGTAGTCCGCCAGGATCTGCCTGCATAGACCGATAGGGTCTACCTGCATAGCCCGCCAGGATCTGCCCGTCTAAGAACCTGGGTTCATGGCTCAATTTTCAAGGAGAAGCCGGATGTCGTTTCAACAGGGTGAGTTTCAACAGGCCATCAGACAGATGCCCAAAGAAGTGTACGAGCGGCTCAAGACAGCGGTCGAGCTGGGCAAATGGCCCGATGGCAACCCCCTGAGCGACGAGCAGAAGGCCACCTCCCTGCAGGCCGTGATGGCCTGGCAGGCGATGCACCTCGACAATCCCGAGCACATGAACATAGGCCGGGACGGCGAGATAGTGATGAAGAGCAAGAGCGAGCTCAAGCGTCAGTATCGTGACGAGGAAGAGATAGTGCGGATCGAGATCAGTCACTGAGCCTTGCCGCCAGTCGCGAGCCTGTTCGCATGACATAGCAAAGAGGGGAGCCATAGTGGCTCCCCTCTTTTTTCCTCTCCCCCCTCATGATGAGGAGGCCAGAAGCTGTTCACGACCTGTCGCGAGAAGGCGTCAGCAAGGTGAAGAGCAGCGCAGGAACCGGAGTGTATAGGCATACATGAGCCCTCTTGTTCACAAACAAGCGAGCAGCACATGAGCCTTGATCACGGCTTCGCAGCAAGATCGTAGACAGTTTCTCAGGGCGTCAGCTCGCCGCGCAGGGACTGTTGCATCAGCTCGCGGATGCGGGGTGCAGGCAAGTCTAGGCTCAGCAGGAAGTGCAGCTTGGTGAGCGCCGCCTCGGCAGTCATGTCAAACCCCGAGATAACCCCGGCACGGGAGAGCGCATTGCCGGTGGCATAGCCCCCCATGTTGACCTTGCCGTGCAGGCACTGACTCAAGTTGACTATGATGACGCCGCGGGCAGATGCCTCGGAGAGCAGCGCCAGCATGGCCGGATTCTGCGGCGCATTGCCCACGCCAAACGAGAGCAGGATCAGCGCCTTCACCGGCTGCTGCAATATGTTGGCGATCACCTCGCTGGAGATGCCCGGATAAAGGGTCACCACGCCGATGGGCTGCGGGGTAATGTCGTGCAGCACCAGCGGACGATCGGACGGCTCCCCCAGCTCACCCGCTTCCAGCGAGATGGCGATACCGGCATTGAGCAGTGGCGGATAGTTGGGGGAGTCGAAGGCGTGGAAGCCATCAGCGTGCACCTTCTTGCTGCGGTTGCCACGATAGAGCTGGTTGTTGAAAAACAGCGTCACCTCGTGGATCGGGTAGTTGGCAGCGATATAGAGGGCATTGAGCAGGTTCTGCTGACCATCGGAGCGCAGCTCGGCGAGCGGGATCTGGGAGCCGGTGATGATGACCGGCTTGTGCAGATCTTCGAGCATGAAGGAGAGCGCCGAGGCGGTGAACGACATAGTGTCTGTGCCGTGCAGGATCACGAAACCGTCGTATTTCTCATAATTGTCTTTAATATCCTCAGCGATCCGCTGCCAGTCCGCAGGCGTCATGTCGGAGGAGTCGATAAGGGGGTCATATTCGTGGATATGGTAATCCGGCATCTCGGGTCGATGAAACTCGGGCATCCGCGCCAGACAGTCTTCCATAAAGCCCGCCATCGGCACATAACCGTGGTCGGAACGCTGCATCCCTATGGTACCGCCTGTGTAGGCAATGTAGATGGACTTCTTCACACCCTCTCCTCTTGATGGACCGGAAACTGGCAAATTAATAAAGGAATAAACCGACGACGTCACACCTGACCGGTTTCCTCTTGTGGGCTGGAAACCGGCGAATTATAGAGACTGGCGCCCCAAATGACAGCCGCGAAATAGCAGATCCCGCCCATAATATGACGCCCATCCCAACAGTGTTAAATGTTGCAACAAACACACACCAAGGCTACTTATATGACAAATATGGATTTAAGTGGTGTTTTTTGCTACTATCCGGCGGATTTTTCGTAAATCTCATCTGGATGCCTGATCAATTCAGGCCCGCATCGATCCCATTTCTGCATGGGACCGGGGCTTGCAGCCCCTTCTTTGTTGGCACCTGAGCCACCCTGATTTTTATCCCGGCTGAATCTCTGAGTCTTCATCAGCGAAAGACACAGCCAATCAACATGGGAGTACTGAATGTTACAACTTGATTCCTACGCCACCCTGGTCGCAGCCACTCTGGTGTTGCTGTTCGGCCGTGTGCTGGTGACCCGCGTCGGGTTGCTGCGCACCTTCAACATCCCCAAACCGGTTGCCGGCGGCCTGGTGGTCGCCCTGGTGTTGTTGTTGCTGCGCTCCACCCTGCAGGTGGAACTGCAATTTGATACCAGCCTGCAAACTCCGCTGATGCTGGCCTTCTTCGCCTCCATCGGTCTCTCCGCCGATCTTGCCAGCCTCAAGCGCGGCGGCAAGGCGGTGATCACCTTCCTGATGGTGGTGACCGGCCTGCTGCTGGTGCAAAACAGCCTGGGGGTGGGTCTGGCGACCCTGCTCGGTCTGGACCCGCACATGGGACTGCTGGCCGGTTCCATTACCCTCTCCGGCGGCCACGGTACCGGTGCGGCCTGGAGCGCCACCTTCTCCGAGAAGTACGGGGTGCAATCCGCCGCCGAGCTTGCCATCGCCTGTGCCACCTTCGGCCTGGTACTGGGGGGCCTGATCGGTGGCCCGGTAGCACGCTATCTGGTGAAAAAAGTGCAGGTGCCCGGCGAGGAGCACAACAAGGACGATGCACCACGGGGCTTCGAGATGCCCGACATGGAACGCCCGCTCACCACCTTCAGCCTGATCGAGACCCTGGCACTGATCGCCATCAGCCTGAAAGGGGGCGAAATGCTCTCCGCCTACCTCAAGGGCGGCGCCTTCGAGCTGCCGGTCTTCGTCTGCGTGCTGTTTGTCGGCGTGCTGCTGCGCAACCTGCTGACCCTGCTGAACTGGCACGAAGTGAGCGATCGGGAAGTCTCTTTGCTCGGCAACGTCAGCCTGTCGCTGTTCCTGGCCATGGCGCTGATGAGCCTGAAGCTGTGGGATCTGGCGAGTCTGGCTCTGCCCATCTTCATTTTGCTGGTCGCCCAGACGCTGGCGATGGCACTCTACGCCATCTTCGTCACCTTCAGGGTCATGGGCAGCAACTATGACGCGGCCGTGCTGGCGGCAGGCCACTGCGGCTTCGGCCTGGGGGCCACCCCGACCGCCATTGCCAACATGCAGGCCATTACCCAGCGCTTCGGCCCGTCCCACCTGGCGTTTCTGGTGGTGCCCATGGTGGGTGCCTTCTTCATCGACATCATCAACGCCATGGTGATCAAGTTGTTTATGGCCATGCCTTTCCTGTAAGCACGCCACAACCTGTCTAGTCCTGAAATAGGTTTACACATTTTCGGCTAGCATTTCTCCACTCAGAACCCCCGATGTACTGCATCGGGGGTTCTGTATTTCAACGCATGATGCGGTCGCTCCACGTTGTAGATATCCACCGCCTCACGCACCATCTCCCGCGCTTGCGCCAGGTCCTGTGGGCTTTGCAACAACAACTCTCCTTTCAAAATCCCGTTCACCCGCTCCGCCAACGCATTCTGGTAGCAGTCATACCCATCGGTCATCGAACATCTCACCCCGTACCGTTCATGCAATGACTGATACAAGCCCGAGCAATACTGCACGCCGCGGTCCGAGTGATGGATAAGCCCCTCGCCGCCACGCCGTTGCTTCAGTGCTTTCTTGAACGCCATCGCCACCGACTCTGCGTGCATCCCTTCGTGCACGTGATGGCCCACTATCTTGCGTGAGTAAGCATCCGTCACCAGGCTCAGGTACAGCGGCCCACTCCTGGCTGGCAGATAGGTGATGTCGGCGACCCAGACTTGCTCCGGGGCCACCGGTGTGATCTGCTCCGGCCCCGCCTTGAGCAAGTTGGGATGACGGTAGAAACGGTGAAAACTGTGGGTGGTCTTGTGATACGCCCGCCTGGGCGGCACCAGCAGGCGGTGCTCGGCCAATATCCGAAACAGCCTGTCCCGCCCGACCTTGAGCCACACATCATCCTGACCCTGGAGCAGATAATGCAGCTTGCGGGTGCCGACCCGCGGTTGTCGCAGCCGTACCTGACGCACGAAGCGCACCACCTGCAGCCCCTGAGCATGGCGCACGTCGGCAACCCGATTGCGCTTGTAGTAAGCCTGACGGCTTATTCCCAGAAACAGGCAAGCCCTGACGATGGTCAGCCTCTCGACTTGCCGCTGCGAGAGGACTTGCCGGGTCGCTTTTTTACGATGGAGACACCGTAGTCATGCTTCAGTACATCGACGACGGCCTCAAAGAACTGGGCCTTCTGGCTCATCAGCGCCAACTGCTGCTCG
The DNA here is from genome assembly GCF_029237305.1 of Aeromonas sp. 2MA4. Classification (NCBI taxonomy): domain Bacteria; kingdom Pseudomonadati; phylum Pseudomonadota; class Gammaproteobacteria; order Aeromonadales; family Aeromonadaceae; genus Aeromonas; species Aeromonas sp. 2MA4. The sequence goes on from NZ_JAACFY010000011.1 coordinate 18,460, forward strand.
AGCTCTTTGATACGCTGTTCGGGCGTCTGGTTGTCGGGGTCAGGCATGGTGATGCTCCTGCCGGCGCGCACAGAAGCCCCCTGGCTCCAATCTTGCCGACCATGTTTACGCAACCATACCAGAACGGTGGAGCGGCCCTGAACGCCATAACGCGCCTGAGCCTGTTTGTAGGTGAGCTCGCCTTTTTCAATCTGCTCGACCAGCGCCAGTTTAAAAGTCAGCGAGTAATCACGCTGTGTCCGTTTCACACCTTGTCCCATCGGGCTCTCCGTTTATGTGGGGGAAAGGTGTAAACCATATTCAGGACGGGACAACCACAAAATAAAAGCCCCGCACTCGGCCGAGTGCGGGGCTTTTTCATTTCAGTCCGGACAGGCTGCAACCCTGAGTCTTACAGGATAAAGGTCGACACCTGCTGGTTCAGGTCGGTAGCACGACCCTTGAGGCGATGGGCCTGATCCAGATCGCGCATGGCGGCGGCAGTGATCTCGTCACTCACATCCTTGATGGCGGTGGTGTTCTGGGTGATCTCGCCAGTCACCTGGGTCTGCTCCTCGGCGGCGGTGGCGATCTGACCCGCCATGTCGGAGATAAGCGAGACGGCCTGGGTGATCTCTTCCAGCGCGGCAGCGGCGGCATCGGCGTCTTTCACGCTGTTGTCGGCCAGGCCCTGGCTGGTCTGCATCAGGCTGACCGCACGGGCAGTGGTCTGTTGCAGCGTCTCGATAGTGGACTGGATCTCCTGGGTGGAATCCTGGGTACGACGGGACAGCACCCTTACTTCGTCCGCCACCACGGCGAAACCACGACCCTGTTCACCGGCACGAGCCGCTTCGATGGCCGCGTTCAACGCCAGCAGGTTGGTCTGCTCGGCAATGCCCTGAATGGTGGAGAGGATGCCGGAAATGGCCTGGGCGTGACGGCTCAACTCGCCGATCACTGCGGTCGCCTGCCCCACCTCTTCGGCCAGACCGTTGATGGACTGGCGGGTCTGGTTCACCAGCATCTTGCCCTGTTCACTGCTCTGGGCGGATTGCTGGGCAGCAGCGGCCGTGTTCTCGGCGTTGCCGGCGATCTCCATGGTGGCGCTCGCCATCTCGGTGACGGCAGTGGCAACCATGGTCACTTCCTGTTGCTGGCGCTGCAGCTCGTCCACCGAGGCCTGGTTGGTCACCAGACTGCGCTCGGCATCGGCGTTCAGCTCGTTGGCCAGCTTGCGGATGTTGGCGATCAGCTGATGCTGACTGCCGACGAAACGGTTGAAGCTGTTGGCCAGCTGGCCCACTTCGTCGTTGGCGTCGATCTTGATGCGCTGGGTCAAATCACCGTTACCGTCGGCGATGCGGGCCAGGGCCTGGGAGACTTTGGTGAGCGGGCCGAGCAACAGGCTGACCAGCCAGGAGATGGCGAGAATGCTGCCCACCAGCACCAGCAGGGCCAGACCAAGCTGGGTCATCAGCAAGGAGGAGAGCGGCGCCTCCAGGGTAGCCTTGTCCAGCACCAGCACCAATTCCCAGTCGGTATCCGGGATGTCTACTGCCATCAGCAGCTTGTCACGGCCTTCGCTGTCAAAGTAGGCAGGGATCAGGGTATTGCCAGCCTTGCTCTGATCGATGAGGGCATTGGTCAGATCGTTGTCGATCTCGGTGGCCGGCTTCATCGCCTTGGCCGCGTCCTTGTACGCGATGACGGTACCATCCTTGTGCATCATGATGGCAAAACCGTCGGCGGGCAGCTTCATCTTGGTGATGTCTTCTACCAGGGATGCGATGGAGAGGTCACCACCGACCACGCCGCCCTGAGCGGGTTGGGCCAGCGTCACCACCATGATGTTGTAGGCGACGTCCAGATAGGGCTTGGTCACAATGAGGCCGCCCTTGCTCATGGCTTCCTGATACCAGCCACGGGAGCGCGGATCATAACCGCTACGGTTGATGGAAGGATCCGAGTCGTTCATCTTGCCATTGCCCTCACCGAAGTAGGTGAGCTGGAAGCGACCCGACACTTGCGCCTGTTGCAGGGCATTGAGGGGGTCTGCACTGGCCTTGTTACCAAGGGCCTGGATCACGTCGCGACGGGCAGAGAGCCAGTCACTGACGCTGGCTGCCTGCTGGCTGCCCAATCGTTGCACCTGTTCCTGACTGCCTTGCAGCAACAGGGACTTCTGGCTGGTATAGCTCTGCCAGGAGAGCAGCAGGATCACCAATGACAAGGCGATCACCACCGACAAGAGTATCTTCTGCTTGAGTGATAGGTTTTTCATCATGATTTCTTCTTATGAGGTCAGGAACCGGATTTCCCAAAAGAGTGCACAGCACTGCGTAGTTATTAGCGACCCGGCAGGCGAAAACTGAACCTGCAAATGAGTCTGCGGACGATATTTTCCACCGAGTTGGGGAAAACTGCACCAGAAATTGACTACCGGATGCGCACAAGAAGAGGCGACCCTGTTTATTCCTTCCACAATTGGCTAGAATATCCCGTTTTTAAATCACATCGACCCCGAGAGTTTTCACGATGTTTGAAGTCAATCCTGTATTAAACAAACTTAAGGAGCTGTCTGAGAGGACAGAGCTTCTTAGGGGGTACCTTTGACTATGACGCCAAGAAAGAGCGTCTAGAAGAGGTCAACGCCGAGCTGGAACAGCCGGACGTATGGAATGAGCCCGAGCGCGCACAGGCGCTGGGCAAGGAGCGCGTCTCCCTGGAGAACGTGGTCGGCACCATTGACACCCTGACCCAGGGTGCCGAAGACGTCGAGATGCTGGTGAGCCTGGCGGTGGAAGGGGAAGACGAAGATACCTTCAACGAAGCCGTGGCCGAAGCCGATGTACTTGAAACCAAGCTGGTGGATCTGGAATTCCGTCGCATGTTCTCCGGTCAGCACGACGGCTCCGATTGCTACATCGACATCCAGTCCGGCTCAGGTGGTACCGAAGCCCAGGATTGGGCCAACATGGTGCTGCGCATGTACCTGCGCTGGGGCGATGCCCACGGTTACAAGCCGGAACTTATCGAGCTCTCTGACGGCGACGTGGCCGGCATCAAGTCCGCCACCGTCAAGTTCACCGGCGAGTATGCCTTCGGCTGGTTGCGTACCGAAACCGGCGTCCACCGTCTGGTTCGCAAGTCACCGTTCGACTCGGGTGGCCGTCGCCACACCTCATTCTGTTCCGTATTCGTCTATCCCGAGATCGATGATGACATCGACATCGAGATCAACCCGGCCGACCTGCGGATCGACGTCTACCGCGCTTCCGGCGCCGGTGGTCAGCACGTCAACCGGACCGAGTCCGCGGTACGTATCACCCACATCCCGACCGGTGTCGTGGTACAGTGCCAGAACGATCGTTCCCAGCACAAAAACAAAGATCAGTGTATGAAGCAGCTGAAAGCCAAGCTCTACGAGCTGGAAATTCAGAAGCAGAACGCTGAGAAGCAAGCCCTCGAAGAGACCAAGTCCGATATCGGCTGGGGCAGCCAGATCCGTTCCTATGTGCTGGATGATGCACGCATCAAGGATCTGCGCACTGGCGTCGAAACCCGCAATACCCAAGCGGTACTCGACGGCGACCTGGACAAGTTTATCGAAGCTAGCCTGAAATCAGGCCTGTAAAAACAGAACAGCAGGAATCACCATGTCTGAACAAACCACAACTCCGGAAGTCGACCACACTCTCGAACTGAACAACGAGATGACGGAGCGTCGTTCCAAGCTGGCCGCCTTGCGCGCCCAGGGCAACCCCTTCCCCAACGACTTCCGTCGTGACAGCCTCTCTGGCGATCTGCATGCCGAATTTGGCGACAAGAGCGCCGAAGAGCTGGTGGCCTTGGGTAAACAGGTGAAGATTGCCGGTCGCATCATGACCCGCCGGATCATGGGCAAGGCGTCTTTCGCCACCCTGCAGGACATGGCTGGCAAGATCCAGATCTACGTGACCCGTGACGATCTGCCGGAAGGCTTCTACAACGAGCAGTTCAAGAAGTGGGATCTGGGTGACATAGTCGGCGTGGAAGGGACCCTGTTCCGTACCAACACAGGCGAACTCTCGGTACACGTCTCCACCATCCGCCTGCTGACCAAGGCACTGCGTCCGCTGCCCGAGAAGCACAAGGGCCTGACCGACCAGGAAGCACGCTGCCGCCAGCGTTACCTGGATCTGATCGCCAACGAAGAGTCCCGCAAGACCTTCATGATCCGCACCAAAGTGGTTGCCGGCATCCGCAAGTTCTTCAACGACAAGCGCTTCATGGAAGTGGAAACCCCCATGATGCAGGTCATCCCGGGTGGTGCCTCCGCGCGTCCGTTCGTCACTCACCACAATGCGCTGGACATCGACATGTACCTGCGTATCGCCCCCGAGCTTTACCTGAAGCGTCTGGTGGTCGGTGGTTTCGAGCGCGTGTACGAGATCAACCGCAACTTCCGTAACGAAGGTATCTCGGTGCGTCACAACCCCGAGTTCACCATGATCGAGTTCTACATGGCCTATGCCGACTACATCGATCTGATGGACCTGACCGAGGAGCTGCTGCGCACCCTGGCCCAGGACATTCTGGGTGACACCAAGATCCGTTACGCCAAAGAGGGCGAAGAGGGTCTGACCATCGATTTCGGTCAGCCGTTCCAGCGCCTCACCATGGTGGACTCCATCCTGAAGTTCAACCCGGATGTGACCCCGGCGGATCTGGCTACCCTGGAGAGCGCCAAGGCGGTTGCCAAGCGTCTGCACATCGAGCTGATGAAGGGCTGGGAGCTGGGCCACGTGATCACCGCCATCTTCGAAGAGACGGTAGAGCACATGCTGCTGCAACCCACCTTTATCACCGAGTACCCGGCCGCCGTTTCTCCGCTGGCGCGCCGCAACGACGTGAACCCGGACGTGACAGACCGCTTCGAATTCTTCATCGGTGGCCGCGAGCTGGCCAACGGCTTCTCCGAGCTGAACGATGCGGAAGACCAGGCCAAGCGCTTCCAGGATCAGGTGAACCAGAAAGAAGCCGGTGACGACGAAGCCATGTTCTACGACGCCGACTTCGTGACCGCGCTGGAACACGGCCTGCCGCCCACTGCCGGTCAGGGCATTGGTATCGACCGTCTGGTGATGCTGTTCACCAACAGCCACACTATCCGTGACGTCATCCTGTTCCCGGCCCTGCGCCCGCAACAGAAATAAGCTCAGAGTGCAGGCCAGGCCTGTGACTCGATGGCAACGAAACGCCCCGCAACTGCGGGGCGTTTTTTATGGCGAACATTATGGCGACCATAGAGGGGCACACGCTTGTACCTTACAGGGTGGATGGCAGCAGCCACTCCCCCTGCCAGAGGGTCAACGCCTGACCCGACATCAACACGCGATCCCCCTGCAGGACAAGCTTAAGCTCCCCACAGCGCGCCGAGATCTGGCGAGCCCGCAGCTCTCCCTTGCCCAGTCCCTCGGCCCAGAAGGGCACCAGAGCGCAGTGGTTGGAACCGGTGACGGGATCCTCATCCACCCCGACCCAGGGAGCGAAATAGCGGGAGACGAAGTCATCGCCCGCACGGCTGGACGGGGCCGTCACCATCAGCCCCCGCCCAGGCAGGGCACGCAGGGCATGAAAATCCGGTACTAGCCCCCTCACCTCCTCTTCGCTTTCAAGCTCCAGCAGGAACTTGGCCGTGACCACAGAGATCCACCTCGACCTGAGGGGTAAACCAGCGTAGCTGATAGCACGCCGCCCCTGCCGGTGTGAGAAAGGCGGTCTCCGACAGGTTGAACTCGGCCGCCATGGCCTGCAGTCGCGCATCTGGCTGGGCCGGCCCCAGCACCACTACGGCCGGGTTGCCGCCAAAGGGCTGCTGGCTGAAGGCATTGACATGAAACAGTCTGATAGTCGGCATTCGTTTTTCCTGTGACGTCACGACGGGGCTCATTCTTCGCCGTTTATACCATGAAACAGGGCGCAGCCCGAGCAGGCTCAAGACAGGATCCCTTGGGGTTTTAATGCATTAATAGAATAAAAAAGACATTTTTATTCTTTGTTGTTATCCATCACACCCCTTAACCTGACCAAAAATCAGACCATGGAAGACGCGTGTGATGCAATTGAAGGACTCCCTGACCAATCTGGCCCCCCTCTCTGATGAACAACAACGTCAGCTGAACCAGGCATTATCAACCCTCAATACCCAACAACTGGTCTGGGTGAGCGGCTATCTCTACGGTCTCTCCCAATCCGCCAGCCAGCCAGTGGCGGCAACGGGTGCAGTGACAGCACCCGGCGGCAGCCTGACCATTCTCTACGGATCCCAGACCGGCAATGCCAAAGGCGTGGCCAGTGCCATCCAGGCGCAAGCCCAAGCCCGCGGCTTGCCGGTGACCCTCACCTCCATGGCAGATTACAAACCCAAACAGCTAAAGAAAGAGACCCACCTGCTGGTGGTAGTGAGCACTTACGGGGAGGGTGAACCACCGGAGAGCGCGGTCGATCTGTTCGAGCAGCTCAAGAAGGGCAAGGTTGGCAAACTCGAGGGGCTCAAGTTCGCCGTGCTGGGGCTGGGTGACAGCTCATACGAATTTTTCTGCCAGACAGGTCAGGACTTTGACAGCCTGCTGACCAAGGCGGGCGCCGATCGCATTCATGAGCTTGCCAGCCTGGATGTGGACTATCAGGAAGCAGCCAAGGCCTGGGGTGAGCAGGCGGTCAATGCCATTGCTGCCACGCTTTCTGCCGGGGTTGCCACCAGTAGCGTGGCGGGGGCGGTACAAGCGGCTGTCGGTCACAGTCAGTACGACAAGGCTAATCCCTTCCCGGCCCGCCTGTCGGTGAATCAGAAGATCACCGGCCGCGATTCCACCAAGGATATCCGCCATATCGAGATCAGCCTCGAAGAGTCAGGGCTGACCTATCAGCCTGGGGATGCCCTCGGGGTCTGGTTCGACAACGACGCCGACCTGGTGGGGGAAGTACTGGCCCTGGCCGGACGCAGTGGTGACGAAGCCACCGCCCACGGCAGCCTGCGCGAGGTGCTCACCCGCAATCTGGAACTGACCCGGTTGCACGGCGGCTTTATCACGGGGTTGGCAGAGATCTCGGATAACGCAGCGCTCAAAGACCTGGCCGGTGACAAGGCCCAGGTCAATGCCCTGGTCGCCTGTGCCCAGGTGGTGGATGTGCTCAAACGCTTCCCGACCGAACTCAGCCCGGAGCAGTTGACTGGCCTGCTGCGCCCCCTCACCCCTCGCCTCTACTCCATCGCCTCCGCCCAGAGCGAAGTGGAAGAGGAGGTGCATCTCACCGTTGGCGTGGTGCGCTACCCGCAAGAAGATGGCACTGTGCGCAGTGGCGCCGCCTCCTCCTATCTGGCGGACAGGCTGGCCGAAGATGCCGAGGTACGGGTGTTTGTGGAGCACAACGACAACTTCCGCCTGCCGGCCAATCCCGATACCCCCGTCATCATGGTGGGACCGGGCACCGGCATAGCCCCGTTCCGCGCCTTTATGCAGGAGCGCGAGACTCAAGGGGCCGAGGGCAAGAACTGGCTCTTCTTCGGCAATCCCCACTTCACCCAGGACTTTCTCTATCAGCTGGAGTGGCAGCGCTATGTGAAATCGGGCCTGCTGTCGAAGATCTCGCTGGCCTTCAGCCGGGATCAGGCCAACAAGATTTATGTGCAGGACAGACTGCGTGAAGCGGGTCTTGAGCTCTACCAGTGGCTGGAAGCAGGTGCTCACTTCTATGTGTGCGGCGATGCCAACCACATGGCGAAAGATGTGCAGGAAGCCCTGCTGGATGTGATTGCAGAACACGGTCACAAGAGCCGTGAGGAAGCAGAAGAGTATTTGAGCGAATTGCGTCGTGCCAAACGTTATCAAAGGGATGTCTATTGATGAGCAAACAAGTGATTCCGGGACCGGTCGAAGGACCGCTGGCCGACAACGAGCGCCTCAAGCGCGAGAGCAACTTTCTGCGCGGCACCATAGAGCAGGATCTGCAAGACCCGCTCACCGGCGGCTTCAACGGCGACAACTTCCAGCTGATCCGCTTCCACGGCATGTATCAGCAGGATGACAGAGACATACGCCCGGAGCGTACTGCCCAGAAGCTGGAGCCCCTGCACAACGTCATGCTGCGCGCCCGTCTGCCGGGCGGCATCATCACCCCGGCCCAATGGCAGGTGATCGACAAGTTCGCCGAGGAGCACAGCCTGTATGGCAGCATCCGCCTGACCACCCGTCAGACCTTCCAGTTCCACGGAGTATTGAAGCGCGACATCAAGCTGATGCACCAGACCCTCAACAGCACCGGCATAGATTCCATCGCCACCGCAGGCGACGTTAACCGCAACGTGCTCTGCACCAGCAATCCGGTGGAGTCCGAGCTGCATCAGGAAGCCTACGAGTGGGCCACAAAAATCTCCGAGCACCTGCTGCCCAAGACCCGAGCCTATGTCGAGATCTGGCTGGATGGCGAGAAGCTGGGTGGGGACGAGGAGCCGATCCTGGGTTCCAACTACCTGCCGCGCAAATTCAAGACCACAGTGGTGATCCCGCCCCACAACGACGTGGATATCCACGCCAACGATCTCAACTTCGTGGCGATTGCCGAAGGCGGCAAGCTGGTGGGCTTCAACGTGCTGGTGGGCGGGGGGCTCGCCATGACTCACGGCGACACCAGCACCTACCCGCGCAAGGCGAGTGATTTTGGCTTTATTCCCCTCTCCCACGTATTGGAGGTGGCGGCCGCCGTGGTCAGCACCCAGCGTGACTGGGGCAACCGGGTCAACCGCAAGAACGCCAAGACCAAGTACACACTCGAACGTGTTGGAGTCGAGGCCTTCAAGGCCGAGGTGGAGAACCGCGCAGGTATCCCCTTCGCCGAGAGTCGCCCCTATGAATTCACCAGCCGTGGCGATCGCTTCGGCTGGGTCGAAGGGATCGATGGCAAGCACCACCTGACCCTCTTTATCGAGAATGGCCGTTTGCTGGACTTACCCAATAAGCCGCTCAAGACCGGCATGCTGGAAATCGCCAAGATCCACCAGGGGGATTTCCGCCTGACCGCCAACCAGAACCTCATCATCGCCGGCGTCCCTGCTGGCGAGAAGGCGCGCATTGAAGCCCTGGCGCGTCAATACGGCCTGCTGGATGACGGCGTGAGCGAGCAGCGCAAGCAATCCATGGCCTGCGTGGCCCTGCCCACCTGCCCGCTGGCGATGGCCGAGGCCGAGCGTATGCTGCCGGCGTTTGTCACCGACATCGAAGGCTTGCTCACCAAACACGGGCTGGCGGATGACGCCATCATCTTCCGGGTCACCGGCTGCCCCAATGGCTGCGGCCGCGCCATGCTGGCGGAAGTGGGTCTGGTGGGCAAGGCACCGGGCCGCTACAACCTGCACCTGGGTGGCAATCTGGAAGGGACACGCATCCCGCGCCTCTATCAGGAGAACATCACTGAGCCGCAGATCCTGGCCGAGCTGGATCGACTGATCGGCCGCTGGGCTGCCGAACGCACTGCGGCGGAGTGCTTCGGTGACTTCGTGATCCGCACTGGTGTGGTGGCCCCCGTTATCGATTCCGCGAGGGACTTCTATGCCGCTTGATGTCACTGAAAATGGCCGTCTTGACCTGCAAGCCCTGCTGACCCTCGGCCGTGAAGAGCAGACCGAGGCGCTGGCCCCCCTCAACCGGGAGCTGGACACCATGAGCGCCCCCGAGCGGGTGCGCTGGGCGCTGGCGAACCTGCCGGGGGAACATGTGCTGTCATCCAGCTTCGGCATCCAGGCCGCGCTGATGCTGCACCTGGTGAGCAGTGAGCGCAACGACGTACCCGTGGTACTCACCGATACCGGCTATCTCTTCCCCGAGACCTACCGCTTTATCGATGAGCTGACCGAACGGCTGGCGCTCAATCTGAAGATATACAGGGCAGAACTGTCACCAGCCTGGCAGGAGGCGCGTTTCGGCCTGCTGTGGGAGCAGGGGGTGGAGGGGATCACCCGCTACAACCAGCTCAACAAGGTGGAGCCCATGGACCGCGCCCTGAGCGAGCTGGGGGCCCAGACCTGGTTTTCCGGCCTGCGCCGCGAGCAGGCGGGCAGCCGTGGCAAGCTGCCAGTGCTGGCAATCCAGCGCGGGCGCTTCAAGTTCCTGCCTGTCATCGACTGGAGCAACAAGGACGTCTTCTACTACTTCAAGGAGTTCGACCTGCCCTACCACCCACTGTGGGAGCAAGGCTACCTCTCGGTCGGCGACGTGCACACCACCACCAAGTGGGAGCCGGGCATGAGCGAGGAGCAGACCCGCTTCTTCGGCCTCAAGCGCGAGTGCGGCCTGCACGAAGAGAGCGGCGAGCACGACGGCTCAGGTATCTGATCCCTCTTCAGGGTTCTGACAATAAAAAAGCGCCCGGCAACTGCTGGGCGCTTTTATGGGTGATATTCAGCGCGTGAAGGCGCGCCCTGATAGCGTGGCACCTTCTTGCGCCCTGATTATCCGCTTACTTGGCGGCGCGAGCCTGAGTCAACCAGTCGTTGACCAGGGCTTCGTGTCCCTTGATCCAGGCATTAGCATGACGCTCAATATCTGCCGGCTTGTTCTGCCCCTGCTTCATCAAACCGTTTTGCACGTTGATGTCATTGATGGGCAGCTTCATTTCAGCAAACAGCTTGGCGGCAGCAGGGTTTTCCTCGGCGAACGCCTTGTTGGCAACTATGTGCATGGTATTCATCTCAAAACCATAGTTTTTGCCATTCGCTAACTTGGTGTCACCCTTACGCCCCTCTGGCAAAGCGGTATAAGGCACTTCCAGCCATACCACATCCTTGCCCGGCACCAGCTCGCCGCTTACCCAGTAAGGCGTCCAGGTGTAGTAAAACACCGGTTTGTGTTCCTTGTAACGAGTGATGGTGTCGGCAATGATGGCCGAGTAATTCCCCTGTTGATGAGTCACAGTCTGATCCAGACCGTAAGTCTTGAGCTGATGATTGATCACCATCTCGCAGCCCCAGCCCGGGTTGCAACCAGCCAGGTCAGCCTTGCCATCACCATCACTGTCAAACAGCGCAGCGAGCTTGGGATCCTTCAACTGGGCTATGTTGGTGATGCCGTATTTGTCGGCAGTGACCTTGTCGATGAGATAGCCCTGGGCCGCGCCGGTTACATAAGTTCCCTTCCGGTAGAACTTGGCATCATCCCCGGCCTTCTCATACTTGTCTTTGTGGAGCGGATTCCAGTTGAACGTGAGAAAGGTCGCATCGCCGCTGGCGACCGAGGCATAACCCACATTGTAATCCGCCTCTTTGGCAGATTTGACGTCATAGCCCAGCTCACCCAGCAGCTTGCTCACCAGCAGGGTCTGAAACGCCTCCTCCGGCACAGTGCTCTGGATGGGTTGAACTGTCACGCCGGCCATGGCGGCCGTGCTCAGCAACAGAGTACCCAGCGTCAATCCCTTGGTGATGGTTTTCATACATTTTCTCCTTTAGTGTGAGTCTTGTTGCGCTGCCCGAACGGTGCGAGCAGCAAGGCAATCGGGCCATGCTGATACCAGCGGCCGACATGCCCGGAATTGGACTGACCCATCGCCTGAGTCATACGATCCAGTACTATGGCAAGCAGGACTATGCCAAGCCCCCCCACCGAAGCCATCCCCATGTCGAGACGACCGATACCGCGCAATACCATCTGCCCCAGGCCACCCACGGCTATCATGGACGCAATGACCACCATGGAGAGGGAGAGCATCAGCGACTGATTGACCCCGGCCATGATGGTGGGCATGGCAAGCGGCAGTTGCACCTTGAACAACAGTTGGGAGGGACTGGCACCAAATGAGTGACCTGCTTCAACAAGGTCCTCAGGTACCTGACGAATACCCAAAATGGTCAACCTGATCATCGGCGGCAGCGCGAAAATAATGGTGACGACGACCCCGGGCACATTACCAATACCGAACAACATAACGATGGGAATGAGGTAGACGAAAGCCGGGGTAGTTTGCATGGCATCCAGCAGCGGCCGGGTCCAGGCTGTTGCCTTTTCGCTACGAGCCAGCAAAATGCCCACCGGCAGCCCGATCAAAATGCAGAAGAAGAGCGAGGTCAGTACCAGCGACAGGGTCACCATGGCATCAGACCAGGCACCAATGAGACCTATACCAATCAGCGAGACCAGTGTTCCCAACGCCATTCGCCCACTGACCAGTTGCCAGGCCACCAGAGTCAAGAGACCAACCATGATGGAAGAAGGAATACTCTGCAGCGCGCTGGTCAGCGCATTTAGCGTCACTTCGACCGGAGCCCGGATGATCTGGAACAGGGGGCGGAAGTTGCTCACCAACGCGCCAATACCCTGTTCAACCCAACGGTCGAGTGGTACCCAGGCATGCTGGAAAGGATCCAAAGGGTCAAAAGCGGGCTCTTCCGCCTTCGAGACGATCTCGGTCTGCCAGTCATTGCTGGCTACCGCAGTCTCGGTTGTACTGCCCCAAGGATCTGCTGCTGCATCCGTTACCTCGCTGCTGACCACACTATCCTGAGCATTGGCGGTTACCTCTTCAGCCCAGGCCGGATTGCTTGCCAGCAGCAGGGCCGCCAGACAGAGAGAAATTAGTTGCTTCATGCCGGTGTACTCCTGTCCAGGGTGTTGAGTAGATTCGCCTTTGAGATAAGACCCAGATAGGTTCCATCCTCCTCAATGACCGGCACCTGACAAGGTGCAGCCGCCACCAGACTGATCAACTCATGCAGCGGGGTATCCGCTAATAACGGCGTCACTTCATCCAGTAAGGCCTGTTCAAGACTCCCCTTGCTGGCCACTGTGCGCGCAAGAGACGCGAGGGATACCACGCCGACAAAATGACGACTGCGATCCACCACATAACCAAATTCGCGATCCTGCTCCTTGAGTTGACGCAGGGCATTAGCCGGGCCATCCGTGGTGTGCTTCTTGATAAGCGGCATCTGCTTGCGGCTGACGATATCGCGGGCACTGAACACATTGGCCAGATCCACGCCGCGAAAGAAGGCACGCACATAATCGTTGGCCGGTTGGCTCAGGATCTCGTCGGGTGTCCCGATCTGGATCACCTGACCGTCCTGCATGATGGCGATGCGATCACCGATGCGCATCGCTTCATCCAGATCGTGGGAGATAAAGACGATGGTGCGCTGATGGCTGGCCTGCAGCTTGAGCAGTTCATCCTGCATCTCGGTGCGGATCAGCGGATCCAGCGCGGAGAAAGCCTCATCCATCAACAGTATGTCGGGGTCATTGGCCAGTGCGCGGGCCAGACCAACCCTTTGCTTCATGCCACCGGAGAGGGCATCGGGGAAGGAGTCCACCCACTGGCCCAGACCCACCTGATTGAGTGCCTGGCGGGCACTTTCCTGGCGTTCGAGAAGCGGCACACCGGCCAGCTCCAGACCAAAGGCGGCATTTTCCAGCACGCTCAGATGAGGCATGAGGGCAAAAGATTGGAACACCATACTGATCTTCTTGCGCCTTACCTGACGCAGCTCGCTGTCCGAGATGGCGGCGATGTCCTCACCGTCGATCAACACCTGACCACGGGTCGGCTCGATAAGACGGTTGAAGAGACGCACCAGGGTAGATTTGCCCGAACCGGACAAGCCCATTACCACAAAGATTTCTCCCTCGTGGATGGCGAGATCCACCCCATGCACACCCAGGGTTTGACCCGTCTTTTTCAAAATGCTGGCGCGGTCGTGCCCTTTCTCCAGCAATTTGAAGACTTTCTCCGGCTGTTCTCCGAAGATTTTATAGAGTGATTTGACTTCGAGTTTGACTGTCATACTGTCCTATTTTTATTGTCGGCATCTTGATAATTAACCCGCCGAACGCTAACCAATTACTTACTACACTAAGCAACTTACACCAAAAACGAAAGAACCATAAGAGTCCACATAAAAAAATGAAAACATAAGATATTGATTTTAATCATTTATTTTTGACAATAAAAACCCACAAATCGACAAGCATGACCCATACCAGCATACTTTTTTGATTAGATAACTAATATATTAATCGCCCTTGTTAGGGCAAAATCCAATGGAGTCGGGCTGTTATGGTGCGATTCTCGGATGCAGTGATCCCCTCGCAGGAAAAACCTGCAAAATCATTACAACCCTAATGATTTGATTGGGGAGAAAAGAGACAGAAAGAGGAGGAAGAGCCAAGTGCAGCCCTGATAGATGGGATGTCTCTCGGGCTGCCCAGTTGCAGCAAGGAAAAAGGCCCCTTGTGCAGCACAGGGGGCCTTTCATTTTCAACGGTGATCCAGAGCTATCAGCGCCGCTGCCAGGTTTCGAAGCAGTAGGGATGAGGATTCTTCTCGTCGGGCTCATGGGGTTCGCGCTCAACGCAATGCCACTCGTCCTCCTCGAAGGCGGGGAAGCGGGTATCCCCGGCCACCGCCAAATCGATTCTGGTCAGATAGAGGCTGTCGGCCCGTGGCAGCAGCTGGCCATAGAGATGACCACCGCCGATCACCATCAGCTCGTCCACATTCCCGGCGCTTGCCAGCAGCGCCAACGCGGCCTCGACAGAATCGACTACCTCCACACCGTCGGCCTGGTAATCGGGATTGCGGCTGATCACCAGATTGCGCCGCCCTGGCAGCGGCCGACCAATGGATTCAAAGGTCTTGCGCCCCATCAACACAGGCTTGCCCAGGGTCACCCGCTTGAAGTGGGCCAGATCCGCCGGCAGGTGCCAGGGCATCTGGTTATCCAGGCCTATCACGCGATCGTGCGCCATGGCGGCAATCATGGAAATCTTCATGGGGTCAGCCTCTCACTGCGTCTGTCAAATAATGGGCCGGTTACGGTACACGACCAGGGAGGGGATCGCCAAACCGAAACTGAGAGCCCCCACGATAAACAGTGCCTTGAGGCCGTTCTCCACCGCGCTCTGGATAAGCTCCATGGTCACCCCCGAGATATTGAGCTCCACCACGGCGATCATGGTCTTGAACGCATAGCTGCCGGGGATCATGGGAATGATGGAGGCGACGCTGAACACGGGCCGTGGCGCCAGCAGGCGACGGGACCAGTAGACACAGACAAAGCCGACCGTGGTCGCCGCCGCCAGGGTCGCCCACTCGATGGGCATGCCGTAATGGATGAGCAGGGTACGCAAGCTGTGGGCCAGGGCACCGCCCATGGCGCAGTACTTCAACATGCGCGGCGGCACGTTGAACAACATGGCAAACCCTACCGCCGGAATGGAAGACCAGAAGGCATCCTTGGCCAGTAGCCAGAGCAGATCCATCATACCTTCCCCCCCCAGATACCGGTCACCGACATGGCCAGAATGATGCCGAGGTTGATCCGCGCGCTGATGGTCAGCAGGTCAAGTCCGTTCCTGCTGGCCAATACAGAGTAAAAGTCCTTCATACCTTCCACCCCCAGATACCGGTCACCGACATGACCAGAATGATGCCGATGTTGATCCGCGCGCTGATGGTCAGCAGGTCAAGTCCGTTCCTGCTGGCCAATACAGAGTCAAAGTCCTTCATACCTTCCACCCCCAGATACCAGTGACCGACATGGCCAGAATGATGCCAATGGCGGCACTGATGGTAAGCAGGGTTGCCGTACCCCAGCGCGCAAGCCCCATGTTGAAGTAACCCTTCACCATGTCGGAAACAGCATTGATGAGCGGGAAACCCGGCACCAGCAAGAGCACGCTGGCTGCCATGGCGAGATAGGGCTGGGCGCCCCAGTTGAAGAAGGTGGCGCTGGAAGAGAGCAAGGTGGCGATAAAACCGGTCACGGCAAAGTTGATGAGCGGGCTGTGGTGATGACGGGCGATCAGCTGGCGCACCCGCATCGCTACGGCAGCGGAGAGACAGGTCACCATGAAGATGGGCCAGTCACCTCCAAACAACAGGCTGAAGGCGCCGCAGGAGAGCCCCACCATGGGGACCACCAGCCAGGGGTGGTAATGAAACGGCACTATGCCATCGAGCCGCAGACGCACCTCTCGTGCCCCTATCAGCTCCTTTTCCGCCATGATGCAGATACGCTGGATTTCGCACACCACCTGCATGTTGATACCGTGTTCCCGCACCCGGCGGGTAGTGGTGACACAACTGCCCTGATAGAGGCTGGTGAGCACTATGGCACTGGAGGAGATGGCCATCTCGACGCTCTCCAGCCCAAGCGCCATGCCCAGCCGGACCGTGGTCTGCTCTATGATGCGGCTCTCCGCCCCGAACTGGGCCAGCATCTGACCCGCCTTGACGATGATGCGGGTGATCTCTGTCTGTTGCTCCCGCGACAGCACCCGCCTTGGTGTGATACTTCTCATAATCCCTTCGAGTCGTAGCAAATTTAAAGTATCGCCATATTAGCCTAACTGTCGGCGCCATTCATCCACACCGATCACGGCAATAATCAATTTTTAATAAAACAGCTTACGCCACTAAAATACATCAAATGGATTACAAATAACTCCAGATAAATTAACGTCACCAAGCGAGCCTCACCTGGTAACGAATATAATATCTAAAATAATATTTAGCTGAATTATTAATGAAGGGCGTTATTTCTTCTTGTGGTAATAATCAAAGAAAGAAACAACATTATTTTCCCTATAGACGGGCGCCTGATCGGCATAGAGATTGGCATTGAGCTGGATCATCTCGCTGCGCATGGAATAAAAGGAGTCGTGCATCATGGCCGCAATACGAATACAGCTGTCCATGTTGTTCTTGGCCAATTTCCGCTGGCAGTCGATGCGAAACTGCAGGCCGCGCAGCCGCTGTTGCTGCTCTGGGCTGACCCGGTCGATCAAGCCCTCTATCTGCTGGCGCAGCAACTCGTCGAGCCGCTCGGGCTCAGCCACAGCCAACCGTCTCAAGGTATCAAAATCAGGCAACTCCATATGCCCTCCCGCGGCCAGCCGCTGCATGGTGATACTCAAACAACAACGATCAGCTCATAATTCAACCAACCGTATAAGAAGTTATATAAGACGATTACCCGCCTGGTTCAATCCATACAGTCTTCTTTCGAACCCGATTGCGCCAAAAAATGACGGCAGCGGCAAGCTGCCACTGGCTTATTCGTTATGGATCAACCGATTATTCCTGAATATTTTCACTGGACCTGTTTATACATTTTTATGGCGACGACACCCTAGCCTTATGTCTTATTGAAAGGGAACCTGCAATATTGCTTTTCATTCGGCACTCAATGTTGAGCACCACACTCGCCGATACCTGGCCTCGTTTAACATATCTCACTGATTATGTTATTTTATTTGCCACTTATTCAGCGCAACCAAGAGCAGACCATGAGCAAGGCAAAAATCGGCATCGTCACCGTCAGCGATCGCGCCAGTGCAGGCATCTACGAAGACCTCTCCGGCAAGGCCATCATAGAGACGCTGGGCGCGTATCTGACCTCTGAATGGGAACCCGCCTATCAGGTGATCCCGGATGAACAGGATCAGATTGAAGCAACCCTGATCCGGCTGGCAGACGAGGAGCAGTGCTGCCTCATTGTCACCACGGGCGGTACCGGCCCGGCCAAACGGGATGTGACCCCGGAGGCCACGGAGGCGGTGTGCGATCGCATGATGCCGGGCTTTGGCGAGCTGATGCGGGCCGAGTCCCTCAAGTTCGTGCCAACCGCCATTTTGTCGCGCCAGACCGCCGGCCTGCGCGGCAGTTCGCTCATCGTCAACCTGCCGGGCAAGCCCAAGTCCATCCGTGAGTGCCTGGATGCGGTCTTCCCCGCCATCCCCTACTGCATCGACCTCATGGATGGGCCCTACCTCGAGTGCGATGAAGCAGTGATCAAGCCGTTTCGCCCCAAGAAATAGGTAAATGGACGGGGGATGTGAACCCCCGTCCATCTCTTATTTGCGGCCGTATACCTTGACCCCGGCCTTGCTCCCCTCCGAATTGCCATAGACCTCGATCCGCTTGATGCATAGGCGGCTGCCGAGGGATTTCCAGTCCGACTCCTGATCCGCTTTCAGATCCTTGTCAAAAGTGAGGGTCTTGCTGCTGTCGTTGCCATAAAACACCTTGACCCGGTCAAGGGTCAATTCCCGTCCTGCCTTGACCATGATGGACTTGGCAGGTCGGCAGACGATGATAGGAATAATGGCGGCATGGTCGCCCACTCCCAGCAAGAGAGTCTTGCCCAGCCGAAATTCATCATCGGCCATGGCCGGCGCAGGCAGCGCCAATAAAAGGGTGGACAGCAAGAGCGCATTGAAGCCGCGGCGCAGGTGGGGTTGAACAGAGAAAACAGCAGATGGAACAGACATTATGCCTCCCTAAAAATGGGAGGCATCTTAATTCATCAAGACCAAACCCAGGCTGTACAGGCGCCCTGCCCGCAGGCAAGGCGCATGGCTTCAGGACCAGCGTTTGAAGATGAGGGAGGTGTTGATGCCGCCGAAGGCGAAGTTGTTGGACATCAGATAGTCCACCGCCAACGCGCGACCGTTGCCCACCACATGATCCAGCGGGGCACAGGCCGGATCCGGCTCGGTCAGATTGATGGTGGGGGCAAACCAGCCCTCCTGCATCATCTCCAGCGACAGCCATGCCTCAACGGCACCGCAGGCCCCCAGGGTATGACCGAAGAAGCTCTTGAGCGACGAGATAGGCGTCTTGTCGCCAAAGATGGCGGCGGTGGCGTGGCTCTCGGCAATGTCGCCCCGCTCGGTGGCCGTGCCGTGGGCGCTGATGTAGCCGATGTCGGCCGGTAGCAGCCCTGCCTGGGCCAGCGCCATCTCCATGCAGAGCTGCATGGTCTCCTGCTGGGGCTGGGTCACATGGGCAGCGTCGCAGTTGGTGGCAAACCCCACCAGCTCGGCGATGATGGTGGCTCCACGCGCCTGCGCATGTTCCAGCTCCTCCAGCACCAGGGTGCCCGCCCCCTCGCCTATCACCAGCCCGTCCCGCTGCCGATCGAACGGCCGCGGCGCCAGCTCTGGGTTGTCGTTCATCTGGCTGGTGGCAAACAGGGTATCGAACACCACGGCTTCAGACGGGCAGAGCTCCTCCGCCCCGCCGGCCACCATCAGGGTCTGATAGCCGTGCTTGATGGACTCGTAGGCGTAGCCAATCCCCTGGCTGCCGGAGGTGCAGGCGCTGGAGGTGGGGATCACCCGCCCGCGCAGGCCGAAGAAGAGGCCGGTATTGACCGCCGCCGTGTGCGGCATCATCTGCACATAGGTGGTGGCCGTGATGCTGGAGGTGCTCTTGTCGTTGAGCATGACCCCGAAGGCGCGGATGGGATCCGTGCTGCCAGTGGAGGAGCCATAGGCGATGCCGGTGCGACCGCCGGTCAGCACAGGGTGGTCGATAAGCCCAGCCCGCGCCAGCGCCAGCTCGGTGGCCACGGTCGCCAGCTGGGAGACTCGCCCCATGGCCCGGGTCTTCTTGCGTGGATAGTGGGCAGGCAGCACAAAGTCGGTAATGGGCGCCGCCAGCCGGGTGTTGAGCCCCTCGTAGATGGCCCACTCTGGCATGGTCACCACCGCATTGCGCCCCGCCTGCAACTTTGCCCGCACACTTGGCCAGTCCTGGCCGAACGCCGTCACCCCGGCCATGCCGGTTACTACTACCCGCTTCATACCATACCGCCATTCACAGAGATGATCTGGCGAGCCACAGAGACAGCACCAGTTGGAGTCGACATCGGGCAGGAGAGCCATTGCATCAGTGTCATACCATGCCCCCGTTGATGGAGATAACCTGCCGGGTCACGTAGGCAGCGATATCCGACATCAGGTAGGAGACCAGCCCCGCCACCTCGTCGGCCTGCCCCATCCGCTTGAGCGGGATCAGCTTCATTGCCTCCTCTTTCACCTCGGCATCGACCATACCGGTATCGATGAGGCCAGGTGCCACGCAGTTTACCGTGATCTTGCGCTTGGCCAGCTCCAGCGCCAGCGCCTTGGTGGCCCCCATGATGCCGGCTTTGGCGGCACTGTAGTTGACCTGGCCACGGTTGCCCATCAGGCCGGAAACCGAGGAGATGGTCACTATGCGGCCGCCCCGGCGCAGGCCAATCATCGGCATGACGCAGGGCTTGAGCAGGTTGTAGAAACCATCCAGATTGGTGTGCAACACCCCGTCCCAATCCTCGTCCGTGAGGGCGGGGAAGGCGGCGTCACGTATGATGCCGGCGTTGCAGACCACGCCGTAATAGGCGCCATGCTCGGCCATGTCGGCTTCCAGCAGCTCGCGGCAGCCCTGACGATCGGCGATGTCGAACTGGATCAGGCGCCCCTGTCCACCTGCGGCTTGCAGGCTCGCCAGGGTGGCCTCGGCACCTGCGCGGTCGCCGTGATAGTGCACGACGACGAAAAAACCGTCGGCAGCCAGCTTGAGGGCGATGGCGCGGCCTATCCCCTTGCTGGCGCCCGTGACCAATACGGTAGAGATCATGAAGCTTCCTTACGCTAACAAATCGGATGATTCACCGGGTGCGGGCTGATAGGTCGAGAGGCGCGCAGTAGCACACTCCTTCCCATCTTGCAGGATCCGGCATTCGAAACTGGCCATGCCGCCGTCTTGCAACAGGCAGCTGGCCTCTATGGTGAGCAGGGCCCCCGCCGCAAAGCGGGCGGGCTGGCAGCGATATTTGCGGGTGCCGAGCAGCATGCCGATGCGCACCGGCTCGCCGCGCAACCGCCCCTGCATGCCGGCCCAGGCGGCTATGGTCTGGGCCATCAGCTCTATGCCTGCCCAGGCGGGCAAATTGCCCTCGCCATCGAGCAACAAGGCGTGTCGGGGGCCGACCCGGGTCTCGCAGCGCACCTGGCTCGCATCCACGGTGCAGATGTGGTCAAGCAGCAGCATGGGGGCCTGATGGGGCAACAGGGCCTCGATGGCGGGCAGCGGTATGCGCTCATTCATGAGGGTGATCTCCCGAACAGCAGGCTGACGTTGTTGCCACCGAAGGCAAAGGAGTTGGAGAGGACCCGGGGTGCCGCCAGCCGAGTGGCGCCACTCACCAGCCGGATGGGTGCCAGCGCTGGGTCCGTCGTCGTCACCCGCTGGGTAGGTAGCGGCAGGGCCCGCTCCAGCAGCAGGCAGGCGAGCGCAGCTTCAATGGCACCGGCAGCGCCCAGGGTATGGCCGGTGAGCGGCTTGGTGGAGCTGCAGGGCACCTTGTCCCCGAACAGGCGATGCACGGCCTGGCTCTCCATGGCGTCATTGAGGCGGGTGGCCGTGCCGTGCAGGTTGATGTAACCCACCTGGTCAGGCGCTATACCGGCCTGAGCCAGCGCCATCTGCATGGCCACCTCGGCCCCCACGCCGTCCGGATGAGGGGCCGAGATATGCCAGGCATCGGACGACTCGCCCCCCCCCAGCAAGGCCAGCGACGCGGGTTGTTTGCTCAGCAAAAACAGCGCGGCCCCCTCGCCTATGTTGATGCCCTGTCGACCGTTGTCGAATGGCTGGCAGAGGGTGCCACTCAAGGACTCCAGGCTGTCAAAACCGTTGATAGTCAAGCCACACAGGCTGTCGGCGCCACCGACGATCACCGCATCCACCAGTCCGGCCGCCAGCATCCGCTGACCGCTGATGAAGGCGCGGGCGCTGGAAGAGCAGGCGGTGGAGAGGGTGTAGGCAGGCCCAAAGATGTCGAGATAACGGGCCAGAAATTCGGACGGGGAGCCCAGCTCCTGCTGGCGATAGTCAAAGGCCGGGGGAATTGCCTCCCCCCGCTGGGCGGCGGCGACCGCCAGCTCGGCCTCGCCGATCCCGGCTGTGCTGGTGCCGAGCACCAGGCCTACCCGCGCAGGGCCAAACTCCGCCAACGCCTTGTCCAGGGCCGGGCGGATCTGCGCCAGCGCCGCCAGCAGCAGGCGATTGTTGCGCGAGGCATAAGGGGCCAACGCCGCCGGTATCTCGGGCAGAGCGCCCTCGACCCGCCCCACAGGGGTCAGGCGACCATCCAGCAAGGTCTGGTTGTGGCGGGTGAGCGGCGTGCTCCTCTCTGCCTGCCAGGCCAGCAGGGCCTCGGCGCTGGCATCCCTGCCCTCCCCCAATGCCGAAATGAGGCCGTAAGCCGCGATATAACAACTCATTGGGACAGGGTCTCCAGCTGCAAACGGTAGTGAAACACATGCTGTTGCAGGCTGACCGGCTCCCGTACGCCGCCCTTGTCCTGGTACCCGATCTCGGTGACCAGGGCGCCATCGGGAGAGCGCAGCCGGCGCGTCAGCCCCTGGTCCCGCAGCGTCCAGCCCGGCGGCAGCTGCGACTGCCAGCTGGCCAGCGGCCAGTAGCAGAGCATGACGTCCGCCAGCACCTGGGTCACGGGCGGCATGCCGGTGGCGAGCAGCGGGCTCAGCTGCTGAGTCGCTATGCCCTGCTGGTCGTAACGCACCCGAAACAGCCGGATCCCGGTCGGGGTCAGGCCGACCAGGGTCAACTGGCGGCCATCGGCCTCCAGCACAGTCATCAGCTGATGGGCACCCTCACCCACTGTGGCCGTCAGCAACTGCTGGCGATAGAAGGGGGTGGCAAGCACAGGGGCCGGCAGCGCCATGACGGTCCCCTTGTCGAGATAGGCGGTGGGGGCAGGCTGGCTGCTGCAGCCCCCCAGCAAAAAGATGAGTAATACAAACAGTGATCTTATTGTCATGTTGGCTCCCGGCTATCCTGCCCTGGCAACTTGGGCTCCCGCACCGCGCCATCCGGTTGCACGCGGTCCAGCACCAGAGGCGACAACAGGAAGGCAGTAAAGATACCGCCGCTCAACACCAGACCAAAGCCCGCTATGGCGGGGGTGTGACTCAGCGCCAGCAAGCCGAACGCCAGCTGGGTGGTGAGGTTCGCCAGCAGGATGGCGAGCAGGGTGGAACTCTGCCGCGCCAGCTGGTTGCCACAGTGGGCAAAGAAGAGACCGTAGTCGATGCCGATGCCGAAGATGAGGCTAAGCGCCAGCACACCAAACAGGGTGAGCGGCTGGCCGCAGGCGGCGAGCAGCGCCAGCCCCATGGCGAGCGCAATCAGGTTGACCAGCAGCACCCGGGACGCCCTGGCTGCCCCCATCCGCCGCCAGAGCAGCAGGGCCACCAGGCCGATGGCCAGCAGCAGCAGTTCGGCCAGCTTGATCCGGTAGTGGGCAAACAACTGGCTCCACTCGCTGCGCTGATCCTGCCAGTAGATACCCTGCTCGGCAGCTGCCAGCGCCGTCAGAGCAACCTCGTCCTGCACCCCGACCAGCGGTACCCAGATGGCGACGCGGCCATCCTCCAGCGAGTGCCACAACAGACGGCTCCCCTCGCTGACCGGGCTGGCCAGCCAGGCTGCCGGGGTCAACCAGTCAGGCTGACGGGCGGGCCCTTGCCCCCCTGCTGGTATTGGCACCCCGGCCTCTTGCAATCGGGTCACCACCCGGGGCAACAGGGCCCGAATGGCGGCCGCATCCTGCTGCTGGCGCGCCAGCGAGGGCAGCCAGCGACTGAGGGAGACAAAGTCCCGCAATGCGCCGCTATTTTTAAGCTCGGTCAGCTGATCATCCAGTCGCTCCAGCCGTTGCAGCGCCTGCTCGGCATCCGTACCCGTCACCAGAAAACCCTGCATGCCCCCCTGCTGACCGGTCAGGGCCTTGATCTGGTTCTCCTGCGCCTGCAGTTCCACCGGCAAGGGTTGCAGCCGGCGTATGTCGTCATCCACCTGCAGTTGGCTGATGCCAAGGGTCGCCAGCAGCAGGCAGAGCAGCGGCAGGCCGATGCGCACCAGGCGACGCTGCTGCCAGGCTCTGAGCCAGGCCATCAGCAGTGGCTGACTGCGCAAGGGTCGGGTCGGCAGGGGGCCCGACCAGCGCGGGAACAGGCAGAGCACAGTGATGAAGGCGCTGAACAGGCCCGCCAGTGCGCACACCGCCAGCTGTTGCAGCCCGGGGAAGGGGGCAAACCAGAGCAGGCCATAGCCGATCAGGGTGGTCAACACCGCCAGCGAGAGGCTCGGCAGCAGCCGTAGTCGGGTCTGATGCGGCGTCTCGTCGCCGCCGTGCAGCCGTCGCTCGCACAGGAAATGGATGGCGTAGTCGATGGCGATGCCGATGAGGCTGCTGCTGATCACCAGGGTGAAGAGATGGATCTCGCCAAACAGGATGAGCACAGTGCCCAACCCCCACATCAGTCCCACGCAGATGGGCAGCTGGGAGAGCAGCAGCGCCCGGGTCGAGCGAAATACGCCCCAGATAAGCAGAATGACTCCGATCATCGAGCCAAGCCCTATGGTGGAAATGTCCTGCTGGGCCAGGTTGCTGGCGTGCTGGCTGTAGAAAAGGGTGCCCCGGCGCAGCAGCTCGGCACCGGGATAGGCTTCGGCCAGCCGGAGCTCGGCGTTGTCGAGCACCCTCAGCAACCCCTTATTGCGCTGGATATCGAAGGCGGAGAGATCCAGCTCGGCCCGCACCATGAACCAGTCGCGACCCGCCTTGTCCCGGCTGACCAGCCAGCCCTCCTTGAGTTGCATGGGGCCGCGGGCCTCTGCCAGCACTCCGGCCCGGGTCAGCAACAGCGGATCACTCTGCCACTCGGTGCGGGAAACGCCGCCAAAGGGCGAGTAGATTTGGCCAAGCACCCACTGGCTCCAGCCCTCGGCGCCAGCCGCCAGCCGGGCCCGGCCCGCTTCATCCAGCCGCTGCCAGGCGAGACGGTGCAGATAGCCCTGCCAGGCGGGGGCCAGTTCGGGCTGATAGCCCTTGATATGGGAGAAGGCCGCTATCTGGTCGAGCTCTTTTACCCACAGCTCGGCCGCCGCCTGCCCGTTCTGTCCGGCAGGCAGGCTCAGCATCCAGACCAGCTGGCGATCGAGCTGTTGCAGCAAGCCCTGCTGCAACGCTGGATCCAGATCGCTGCGGGATTCGTGGGGCAGCAGATCCATCAGGCTGGTGTTGATGCGGCTGTGAGGCAGCTGCCAGACCAGCACGGCCACCAGCAGCAGGCAGACGCCGATCCAGATAGTGCCAAGCCGGCGCCAGATGGTTTCAGATTGCAGCAAGGTCGATTCTCCCTGCCAAACCAAGGGCAGTGGCAAGGTACAATGCGGGGCTAGTGGGCAGCAAAGCGGGCCTGCTCCTCAGGGGTCAGTGGCAGGGTTCGCTCCTGCCAGGCGCTGAAACGGATGCGGGTGCTGTCACCCTGCTTGTCGGCAATGACCAGCTCATCCAGCTGCCCTTGCCCGCTCAGGGTGAGACTGGCGAACACCTTGTCCAGCGGCGTCAGGGTCGGCACCAGCAGCAGCTGCCAGCCCGCCTCCGTGCTCTGAAAATCGATCTTGAAGTAGCGGCTCAGGGTCACCTCGTCCGAGCCGAACAGCGCCAGCAGCATCTGGCTGAATTCAAGCAACTGGGGACTGTCGATGACGGTGGCGGGCTGACCCGCCATCTGCTGCACCATGCGTTGCGGCGTCAGGGTCAGAGTCAGGGCAAAAGGCTTCTGCTGCTGCCACCAGAGACCCAGGTCGCGCACCAGCAGCAGCTCGCCGGAGGCCTTGAGCGGCTGGCTCAGCCCCGCCACCTGCTTCTCCTGCTCGAAATGGGCCTGTCTGACCGGACTCAGGGTCAGCAACTGCTGCACCTGGTCACGGCTTAGTGGAGCCGCCTGCAGCGGCAACGCCAGCAGCAGGGTCAGCCCGACCATCACGCGGTTCAGAAGAGGCTTCACTGGCTCACCCCCAGCTTGTCCAGCAGCACCTGGGGCGAGGCCAGGCACATCTCGCCGCTCTCCTTGCTCACCGCCACCTGGATGCTGTAGCCCTTGCTGGTGCGGGTGCCGCTCGCGGCATCGCTCAGCAGGTAGTCGATCTTCAACCGGTTCTGGTACTCGGTCAGGGTGGCGCGCACCCGCACCCTCTGTCCGAAGCGCAGCGGTGCCAGGTACTTCATCCGGGTATCTATGATGGGCCAGAGGTAGCCGGAGGCCTCCATCTGCGGGTAGTTGTAATCGATAAGGTCGAGCAGGGCGCAGCGGGCCAGCTCTACGTAGCGAAAGTAGTGACCGTGCCAGGCGACCGCCATCATGTCCACGTCGTGAAACGGTATGGTCACTTCCACTTCGGCGCTGATCTGCCAGGGTTCATTCTGCATGGGTTGTCTCATAGGGAGTGCCCCTGCCAGACCAATGCAGCCATCATGTCCACATCGTGAAACGGTATGGTCACTTCCACTTCAGTGCTGATCTGCCAGGGTTCAGGCGCAATCCGGGTACGGCTCATAACGAAGATTCCTGATAGAGGGGGTAGTGACGCAGGCGAATGCGGGCGATCAGCGCCCTGAGCTCCTGCTCCAGCGCCCTGTCTTCCAGCAGAGGCGCAAACTCGGCCCGCACCTGCTGCACCATATGGGCCAAGGCCGGGCTGAGCGGGCGGGTGAAGGGCGTGGGCTGGGCCAAGCGCAGCTCGACCCCCTGCACCGCCGCCAGCAGGCAGGCGGCCCCAACCTGCTCGGTCAGGGTCAACACCCGCAGGGCATCGCGCGCCGCTATGGTGCCCATGCTCACCTTGTCCTGGTTGTGGCACTCGGTGGAGCGGGAGAAGACGCTGGCGGGCATGGTCTGCTTGAGCGCCTCCGCGGTCCAGGCCGAGACGCCGATCTGCACCGCCTTGAAACCGTGGTTGATCATCTGCCGCCCGGCCGGCGCCCCCGAGAGGTTGCTCGGCAGGCCGCCGTTGAACTTGGTGTCCACCAGCTGGGCCAGCTGGCGATCCAGCAAGTCCGCCAGATTGGCGATGGCCGTCTTCATGCTGTCCATGGCCATGGCGATGTGGCCGCCGTAGAAGTGGCCACCGTGCATCACGTGCTCCCCCTCCCCGTCGATCAGCGGGTTATCGTTGGCGCTGTTGAGCTCGTTTTCGATGAGCTGGCGCCACCAGGGCAGGCTGTCGGCCACCACACCTATGACGTGGGGGGCACAGCGCAATGAGTATCTGTCCTGCAGCCGGTCGCTGTGGCGCGGCAGCTCGCCGGCCACCAGATCCGACCTCAGCCAGGCCGCTATCCCCCGCATGCCGGGGTGGGGCTTGGCGGCAAACAACCGCTCGTCGAAGTGGAAGGCGTTGCCCCCCATGGCGACGCTCACCAGCGCCGTGATCCGGGTAGCCAGTTGCATCAGGTAGTCGGCGCGGGCGTAGGCGAGACAGGCCAGCGCCGTCATTACCGAGGTACCGTTCATCAGCGCCAGTCCCTCCTTGGGTCTCAGGGTCAGGGGGATGATCCCCAGCTCCCGATAGACCTCGGCGGCGGGACGCAGCGCGCCATCGTGATGGAGCTCGCGCTCCCCCACCAGCACGGCGGCGACATAGGATAGCGGCGTCAGATCGCCGCTGGCACCGACGGAGCCCTCTTGTGGAATGCGCGGTATGAGATCCAGCTCCAGCAACCAGCAGAGCCTCTCGAGCAAACCCGGGCTGACGCCGGAGACTCCCTGCGCCAAGGAGCAGAGCCGGGTCGCCAGCACGGCGCGACCGGCATCCAGGTCAAGATCCTCCCCCAGCCCGCAGCCGTGGAAGCGGGTAAGGTGCAGCGGCAGCTCGGGCACCAGCTCGGCGGGCACGGGTCGGGTCACCGAATCCCCGTAGCCTGTGGTCACCCCGTAGATGACCCCCTCCTCGGCCAGCAGTCGGTCGAGAAAATCGGCGCCCCGCTGGATGCGGGCCATAAAGGCGGGATCCCGGTTCAATGCCGGGCGGGCACGACGCTCTGCCAGCGCCACCACATCTTCGATGGTCAACGGCTCGGCACCGAAGGTGACGCACTTCATCTCACTCTTGTTCATCAGTCAGCTGCCAGAAATCAAAAAAGTTGAACCAGTCCAGCGGGGCGCGCAGGCAGTGATGCTGCAGGCGATCGGCATAGGCCTGCACCCGGGACGCGAGTATCTGTTGTCGTCCCTGGCGCGGCAGACTGAGGCTGTCGGCAAAGGGCTCGAAATGCACCCGAAAGCGCCCCTGCTCCTTGAGGCCGAACATCAGGTAAACCGGACAACCCAGCACACTGGCCAGGGCAAAGGGACCGAGGGGAAAGGGGGCCGGCGCACCGAGGAAATCGGCCCAGACCACCCGCTTCTCCCGGGTCACAGAGGTGCGATCGCCGACGATCACCACCCATTCCCCCTGATCCAGCTTCTCTTTGAGCAGGATGGCGGTATCGGCCCCCATCTCCTGCACCTGAATGAGGTTGAGCCGTGAATCTGGGTTGATCTGCTTGAGCAGGGCGTTGAAACGGGCAGCGTGACGGGTGAAGACCAGCGCATTGATGCGCACCTCCCCCTTGCGACTGCCAAGGGCCCGGCACAGCTCGAGGTCACCGAGGTGAGAGCCCAGCAGCAGCAAGCCCTTGCCGCTGTTGATGGCCGCCTCGTAGTGATCCCTCCCCACCAGCTCGACCTGATCCTCGGCTATGTCCCCGCGCCAGCCGGCCAGCTTGTCGAGCGCAGACTCACCAAAGCGCAGGAAGTGGCGAAAGCTCGATCTAGGCTCAGGGGGGAGCCGTATGCCCTGAGTCCGGGAAAAGGCCTCAAGCCGGGCCAGATAGGCTTGGGATGCCTGACGCTGGGCGCGACCGGTCAGCCAGAAGTAGCCGATGACGGGGTAGAGCAGCAGGGAGAAGCCCCGCCGCCCGAGCAGGCGATAGCTGGCCAGCATGATCTGCATGCCAAACAATGAGCCGCGCTCCGGGGTGCGCGACCAGTGGGTCCGGCGCTCGCGCCACAGCCGGGTCGCCCATGACCAGAGGCGGCGAGGCCCGCTCGCCAGGCGCAACAGCAGATCCAACAACAGGCGGCACACCAGCCGGGTGTGCATCCAGGATATGTCGCGGTTGTCGCGCCAGAGCTGGAAATGGGAGCTGCCATCGGCGGGATAGATGACCCGGGTCGGCACGAAACGCACTGCCACCCCGGCCCAGTGCAGGCGCACCATCACCTCGGTGTCAAAATCCATCCGCCTGCCGAGTGCCACCTGTTCGAGCAGCGCGCAGCTGGCCGCCAGCGGATAGACCCGAAAGCCGCACATGCTGTCTTTGATGGCAAACGACAGCGTCTCGATCCAGACCCAGACATGGGTGATATAGCGGCCATAGAGGCGCCCTCTGGGCACGGAATCGTCGTAGACAGGGCGCCCCGAGATAAGCGCATCGGGATCCCGGTGCGCCTCGGCCAGCAGGGCCGGAATGTCTGCCAGATCTTGCTGGCCATCGGCATCCACCTGCAGGGCGTGGCTGAAACCGAGGCCATGGGCGTGGCGCAGCCCCGTCATCACGGCGCCGCCCTTGCCCTGGTTGTGCGAATGGCGCAGCAGGGTGACCCAGGGGTGGCGGGCGGCCAGCCCATCCAGCACGGCGGCGGCGACGGGTTCGCTGCCATCGTCGATCAGCAGGCAGGGCAGCTCATATTCGGCCAGCCGATCCAGCACGGCGGCCAGGGGGCCGGCATGGTTGTAACAGGGGATCAGGATGCAGGGTGTCATGGGATGAAGCGCACCCGTCCGCTGCTCGCCAGCGCATCCCCCAGCGCGTAGCTGAAAACGAGCTGATCCTTTTGTGGCTGCCACTGCAGGCTCAGGCTGCACTCGGCCCCCGGCCGCAGCGGGCGCTGGAACTTGAGCTGATCCAGCCCGTGAAACGGCAACTCCAGGTTGAGTCGGCTGGTGGCATAGTGCATGACCCAGTGGATCTGGGTGACCCCTGGCAGCAGGGGCGCCCCGGGAAAGTGGCCCGCAAACCAGGGCAGCTCCGGATCGAGCCGCAGGTGCAGGCGCACGCCATCGGCCAGCGTCTCGCAGTCCAGCACTGTCGGCAGCGAGTTCATCGGCAGCGTGTCAGCAGAGAGGCTCATCGAACAGCTCCTTGAGTTGTGGCCAGGGGCGTTTTCCCTGGGCGTTGACGGGCATGCTCTCGACCCGGCGCAGGCTGCGCGGCAGGGCGACCGGTTCGAGCCAGGGGCGCAGTTGCTGGCGCAGGGCCAGCAGGAAGCGACCCTGACCCAGCTCGGTCCAGCGGGCAGCCCCCACCTCGCTCAGCACCAGCACGGCGCCGAGGATCTGACGCTGGCCCTGATGCAGAGGCAGCACGGCGGCCAAATCCACCTCCGGCAGGGCTTGCAGGCGCGCCTCCACCTCGTCGAGGGAGATGCGCTTTTCCTCCAGCTTGATCACCCTGTCCTGGCGTCCCAGCAGCTCGAATCCGGCCCCCGTCATCAGGATGCGATCGGCGCAGGCCAGCCAGCCGTCCTCTGCCAGGAAGGGGGAGCACAGCAGCAAGCCCTGATCCGAGCCGACCCGCACCTCGACCCCGGGCAGCGTCGTCCAGGGGGTCTGCGCCTGATTGCGCTGGCGCCAGCCGATGCCGCCGGTCTCGCTACTGCCGAAAATTTCCACCGGCAGCTGGCCGAGCAGGGCCCGAGCCTGATGTGCATCCCCGGGTTGCAGGGGACCGCCGGAGGAGACGATAAGGCGGCAGCCAGCGGCGGGAATGGCCGGATCGAGCCGGCTGAGAAAAGCGGGGGAAGCGATCAGCACCCAGGGGGCGGTTTGCACCGCCAGCTGCTCCGGATAGTCGATGCTGCGGCGATCGAACGGACGACCGAGGGCCAGAGGCAGCAGGATGCGAAACAGCAGGCCGTAGATGTGCTGGTGACTGACGCTGGCCAGCACCCGGGTGTCGGCCAGGGCCTGGCCCCAGAGCGCCATCTGCACCCGCAGCTCGGCCTCCAGCTGGGGCCAGGCTTTGGGGATCGCCTTGGGCTCGCCGGTGGAGCCCGAGCTGAACAGGGTCAGGTCGAGACGTTCGGGTGTCAGGTCGGCGCGCTCGGCATCCCGCTCTTCATGGCAATCGGCCAGCGGCAGCCGCAGCTGGGGCACATCAAGCCCATCGACTGGCAACTCGCCATCAGTGAGCAGGCCGTCAAACTGATCCCGCAGCGCCAGCAGCCCGGCCACCCGTTGATGGCCCGGCAAGATGGCTTGATGACCGCCGAGGGCGCAGGCGAGCAACGCTTGCGCAAACAGCAGGCTGTCATCGAAACAGAGCGCCCAGCGCGCGCGCGACGACCCGGGGCGAGCATGGCGTGCCATGGCCCGGGCCAGTTGCTGGCTGCCAAGGCGCAGCTCGGCCAGGGTCACCTCGCCGCCTTGACCGAACGCCACCAGCTGGTCGTCGTCCCGCTGCCAGAGCGTTTGCAGCAGGGTCATGGGGCCAGCCTCTTCATCAGTCGCCGGCGTACCAGATACTCTCCCGCCATCAAAGTGCCCATCAACCCATAGCTGATGAGGCCGTTGTAGAGGCTCCAGAGCGCCAGATCGCCGTACCAGATGGTGAAGGCCGCCAGGGCGCCATTGACCACGAAGAAGCCGCACCAGATCTGGGTCACCCGCCGGGTGTAGCCGATGGCGACATCCGGCAAACGGGGATCCTGCAAGCGGGCCAGCCGCTCCACCAGACTCATGGGGCGGGTCAGGCTCCAGCCAAACAGGCAGAGCAGCGCCAGGCTCACTGCCAGCGGGTAATAGAGCAACCAGTGGCGGGCAGAGAACAGCGCCGACAGCAGGGTCAGCCCCAGACCGATGCAGGCCAGCAGGCGACCCAGCCAGAGCCACTCAGGCAGGGGACCAAACCGGACCCGCCCCTTGAGCAGACCCGGCAGCAGCCGCAAGGAGAAGATGACCAGCAGACCCACCAGCAGCGGAGTCTGGCTGGTGTGAGTCAGCCCCCAGTACACCGCCAGCGGGTAGAGCAGGAGGGCACCACCGGCCAGCCAGGAGAGCCAGCGAGTCATGATCTGGCACGCATCCGCATCAGGCGCCGGCGAGCAGACGCTCGACCGCATCCACAACGTCATTGACGCTGCGCACCGACTTGAACTCTTCCGGCTTTATCTTCTTGCCGGTCAGCTTTTGCAGGTGCACCACCAGATCGATGGCATCTATGCTGTCGAGCTCGAGATCCTGATAGAGGCGTGCCTCGGGAGTGATGGCCTCTTCATCGACTTCGAACAGATCGACGAGGGCGGTTTTGATCTGGGCAAAGATGTCGTCACGGGTCATGGCTCAGGCCTCCCCTTTCGACTGGGCCTGCACCAGGGCGACCAGGGCGGCGACTGAGGCAAAGTGACGACGGGTATTCTCATCCTCGGCGGAGAGCACAATGCCGTAGCGGCCCTTGATGGCAAGGCCCAGCTCCAGCGCATCGATAGAGTCCAGTCCCAGGCCATCACCGAACAGCGGGGCCTGGCTGTCTATATCTTCAGGGGTCAGTCCCTCGAGGTTGAGACTGTCGATGATGAGTTGTTTGATCTCTAGGTGCAGGTCTTGCATAACTGTTCCATACGCTGTCATTGGGGCCCTGTTTGCAGGGTCCGGGTGAGAAAACGGGTCAACTGGCGCGCGGCCAGCGCACTGCTCTGTCCGGTGGCGACCACCTCGTCTGGCGCCACTTGCGGCAGGAATTCTATGATGAAGGTCGGCTTATTTTCCGGGATCTTGAACCATTTGTCCTGCTTGGTGAGAAATCGGGTGTTGCAGTGGATCCGCACCGGTTGCAGGGGCACCTGGCTGCGCACCGCCAACTGGGCAGCGCCCCGTTGCAACTTGATGGGCTCCCCCGGTGTGGTGCGGGTGCCCTCAGGGAAGATCAGCAACAGACCGCCGGCCTGGATCCGCGCCATGCACAGGGGCAGGAGGCGCTCCGCCTCTACGTTGGGAATGTAATCTGCCGCCCTGACCACGCCGCCCACGAAAGGGTTGCGCCAGAGGGATTGCTTGACGATGCAGTCACACACCGGCATCTCGGCCGCCAGCATGACGTAATCGAGCAGGCTGGGGTGATTGGCCACTACCAGGGCGCCGCGCAAGTCGACGGGCATGCCGCTCACCCGATAATCCAGCACGCCCCAGCCGCGCAGCACACCAAGAAACAGCCGAAAGCTGTGGCGTATGGTCAGCTGGGCCAGGGTACGCCGTCGCTCACCGCGCAGGCAGAGCGCCAGCAACGGAAACCAGAACAGGGTGAGCAGCAGACCGCCCACCCCGAACAGAGCGAAGCCAAGGGCCGTGCCAAGCAGGCGCCAGCACAGGTTCAGCGCCGCTGCCATGTCCACTCCTGCCGGCCATTGCAAAGGGTCAGTGCCGATTCATCCCGCAGCAGGGCCCGCCAGAAGGCCAGCGACTGAGGCAAAGTCGAAGTTGCCCCGGATCCCGGACTCACGCCACTCGCAGCTTGGCAGCACCACTGCTCACCGGCCTGCAATATCAGCCCCAGTGCATGGGGTGGCGCCTCGTCTGGCAGCCAGGGGTGATGAAAATCCGGCACAGGCCCCTCGAACGCCACCAACAGCACCTGTTGAGCACCGGCGTGCAAGGCCGCAACCGCCTCGGTAAACCCCGCCATCAATCCGCCCTCCCCCGCCGCCAGCGACGTCATGGGAATGGCGGCCTGGCCCTGGATGGAACAGAGGCCGGCGGCCGTATTGTGGACTGACATGGAAAAATCCGTGGGTGAGAGCGCCTGTCTGGCCGCCAGCGCCTGCAACAGGGTCACGGAACGAGCCAGCTCGCCGTGTCGACTGACGAAGATGGCATAATCGACGGGATGGCGGGCCAGCAGGCTCAAGCCGACCTGCACCGCCAAGCGGGAGCCCAGGCTCAGGCGACGCGCCATCATCATGGGCAACAGAGGAGTGGCAGGAAATGGTGCCGCCGCAGGCCATTGACCCCACTGCGCCCACTCCTGCCAGTCGCGTTCGTCGACCAGACCCGGTGACAGTGCCTGACTAGCTTGCAGCGAAAAAGAGAGCATATTTCAGGCAACCTGTCCTTAACATTTGGCGTGAGCGCGAAGACGGTAAAAAGCACTCACCCGCTGGGCAGTGCCTGCTCCATGGAAATTAACAATTGGAGTCATCACATTAATGCTGCGCGAATAATACCATTATTCGTCAAAAATAATAGCTGGCGCAGATTATCTATTGGCATAGTGATTGAAAATAAATGATTTGTGGTGTCTCATTGCCATGCCCTCAATATTTAATATCGTCGCAAGGAATATTATGAAAGTTATTAACAAGGTATCCCTGTTGCTGGCCTGCGCCCTGCTGGCCGCCTGCTCTACCAGCCAGCCCATTCGCAATATGGCCGCCAACCCGGTTGCCTTTACTCTGACTGAAGATCAGGTAGCCAGTGCCATTATCACGGCGGGGATCAGTAAAAGCTGGGTAATGAAAAAAGAGAAGCCAGGACTTATTCGCGGCCAAGTCAATGTGCGCCAACATCAGGCTGTGATCGATATTCCATATAGCGCTCACGACTATTCCATTAATTATGTGAGCAGCGTCAATCTGGATGATAAAGGCAAGGGCAACATTCATCGCAGTTATAACCGCTGGGTACTGGGCCTGAATCAGGCCATCCAGACCGAACTCGCCCGCGCAAACAGCCGCTGATCCGGCAGGAGCCATCCAGTGAACCACTATCAGGCAGACCCCTATAACGCGCTGGAGGCCATCAGTGCGGCCCAGAAGATCGCCTTCGGGCCCATGTTGTTCCAGGCCAGCTGGTGTCTGCGTGAAACCGGGGTGCTCGCCTTTCTCGAGACCCGTGGCCAGCAGGGTGCGCCGCTGGCACAGATAGCCAGTGCGTGCGAGCTGAGCGAATATGCCGTCAGCGTTCTGCTGGACATGGGGCTCAGCGGCGGACTCTGCTACCTGGCCGGCGAGCACTATGTGCTGGGCCGGGTCGGCAAATATCTGCAGCACGATGCCATGAGCCGGGTCAATTTCGACTTCACCCAGCACGTCTGCTATCAGCCCCTCGCCCACCTGTTCGATGCCATCCGTCAGGGCACACCGGCCGGCTTGCAGGAATTCGGCCCCTGGCAGACCCTCTACCCGCACTTGAGCGAGCTGCCGGAGCCTGCCCGCAGCAGCTGGTTTGCGTTTGATCACTTCTACTCCGACTGGGCGTTCCAGCAGGCCCAGGACAAGGTGTTCAGCTATGAACCAAGCCACCTTTACGATCTCGGCGGCAACACCGGCAAGTGGGCCATCGCTTGTGCCAAGCGGGATCCCGCCCTGCGCGTCACCATTCTGGACTTGCCCGAGCAGCTGGCACTGGCCCGCCTGAATATTGAAGAGGCGGGTCTCGGCGAGCGAGTACAGGGTCATGGGGTGGATCTGCTGCAACCGGGCCCCTTGCCCGGCGAGGCAGACATCTGGTGGATGAGCCAATTCCTCGACTGCTTCAGCCACGAACAGATAGTCGCCATCCTGAACCGGATCCGGCATTGCATGAAACCCGATGCCCGGGTCTGCATCCTGGAGCTGTTCTGGGACCGGCAGACCTTCGAAGCCGCCAGTTTCAGTCTCAACGCCACCTCCCTCTATTTCACCTGTCTGGCCAACGGCAACAGCCGCTTCTATCACTCCAAACAGATGTACCAGTGCCTGCGCGAGGCGCATTTCCACGTGGAGGAAGAGCACGAGATCCCGGGCCCGGGCCATACCCTGCTGGTTGCCCGCCCGCTGCACACGGGGCCATAATGCCCGCCGCAGATCGGATATAACGATGAAACCTGAAGGAGCACGGCATGATGCGTAACTGCATGGCACTGTTGGCACTCGGCCTGACCCTGGGCACCTTGACCAGCGGATGTGCTGACATCAAGGAGGCGGGCAGAACCGTGGGGCATACCACCCGCAACGTGACCCGCGAGATTGGCCACACCACCCGGGATGTGACCCGCGAAATTGGT
The DNA here is from genome assembly GCF_029237305.1 of Aeromonas sp. 2MA4. Classification (NCBI taxonomy): domain Bacteria; kingdom Pseudomonadati; phylum Pseudomonadota; class Gammaproteobacteria; order Aeromonadales; family Aeromonadaceae; genus Aeromonas; species Aeromonas sp. 2MA4. The sequence goes on from NZ_JAACFY010000011.1 coordinate 54,197, forward strand.
CACGGTACCCGGGACACCGTCAAGAAGATAGGTGACGACCTGAACGACTGACAACAGGGGCCCAGGCCCCTGTTGTCGTTGCCGCGAGTCAGTTGCCCCACATAGCCATCAGCCGTGATTCCATGGCCTCTTCCTGTTCATCCGGCAGCTCGGTGAAAAGATCCAGTCCGGTCTGCTCCTCCACCGAATCCACAGTCACTATGTAATCCGCAAGCCGGCTGGCCGATACGTTCTGTTGCGGCAGCACGAAGGCGATCGCCTCCTGGTTGGCCACATCCATCACCACCCGGTAGTAGGCGTGGGGCACTGTCACACCATTGCCAATGGCAGCATCGGAGTTGGTGAAGATGGGGCCCGTGATCACCTGAACATCCTGATAGGCGATGGCCCACTGGCGGGTCTTCTCTTCCAGAATGCGCCAGGCCCCCTGATTGAGCGCCGGTAACTGCGGCGTCATGTTGGTCAGCAGGAAGCTCTGCTTCATGGTAGCGGCGGTGGAGCGCATGTCCGCCGCGGGCGCCTGATGACCCCTGTCGTAGCCCGACCCCTTGTAGTCCGCCAGAGTAGCGCGGAACTGCACCGGCACCTCCCTGTCTTCGGCGAAGGCATCCTTGCGCGGCACCTGACCCTGGGCGCTGGCCGCCGTCATACGGTAAGAGACCCAGTCTGCGACCTTGGTGTCATAGTTGTATCCGGCGGCATAACCGTCCCGGCACAACAGCTGACTGGATTGACTCGGGACCCCGAGCTTGACGTGATCCTTGCACTGGAAGCCTGCCGCCAGGGCCGGGAAGGTGGTGAGAGTGAATCCGATAGCCAGAACTAATTTATTGATATTATTCATTATTATGCCACTCCTTGTATTGGGCGGAGTGATTTGACACCAGGTCGGATGAGTTAGGCAATCGAACAGATTGTGAGCGTGTTGAAATTGTGAAGAGGACTGCAAATCGGTGAAATCCCCGCCGCCAGCTGGGGGATTGTCATCCCCTTGTCATTATGCTGAATACGGTACTTTGGCTGTGTTATCAGAGAGATAGGGCCATGAAAAAGCGGGGCATCAGCCCCGCCTGGATTCAGACTCACGACCCGGTCAGCTCTTGACCTGAGGCCTGGGGGTATCGGGTCGGGAGGGCGGCAGGATCGGCAGCACTATCCGGGGCTGCTCGCCGGTCAGGCTCTTGAGGTAGGCGGTCATGTCGTTGGCCTCCTGCTCGCTCAACGCCTGGCCCAGCTGGATGTCCGCCATTATCTGCACCGCCTCCTTCAGATCCCAGACTGAACCATCGTGGAAATAGGGGTAGGTCAGCTCGATATTGCGCAGGGTCGGCACCTTGAACCAGCCGATGAACTGCTTCTCGCCCGTCACGCCGCCACGGCCCTGGGCCGGGTTGTCGGTCTTGAACGGCTTGACCAGCCCCATCTTCTGATAGGAGTTGCCACCGATGGCCACCCCGTTGTGGCAGGCAGTGCAGCCCTTCTCCTTGAACAGCTGATAACCCTTCAACTGCTGCGCCGTCAGCGCCTTGCCGTCTCCCTTCAACCAGCGATCGAACGGCGCGTTGGGGGTGACCAGGGTCTCTTCGAAGGCGGCGATGGCGTCTGTCACCTCATCGATGCCAAAGTCCGCCTTGCCGTAGACGGCGCTGAAACGGCTGCGATATTCGGGCAGGGTATGCAGGGTATCCACCGCCAGCTTGTGGGTGAAGGCCATCTCCAGCGGATTTTCGATGGGGCCTGCCGCCTGCGCTTTCAGATCCTTGGCGCGGCCATCCCAGAACTGCACGAAGTTGAGGCTGGAGTTGAGCACTGTGGGGGAGTTGATCGGTCCCTCCTTCCACTTGTGGCCGAGGGAGCTGACCTGATTGTCCACCCCGCCGGTCGCCAGGTTATGGCAGGAGTTGCAAGAGATGGCGCCGGATTTGGAGAGCCTCGGCTCGAAGAACAACATCTTGCCCAACTCGACTTTCTCTGGCGATCCCACCTTGGCTGCCTCGACGGGTTGGATCGGTTCGGCTGCCCACCCCATCCCCGGCAGGCCCAACGCCAGCAACAAATAATATTTATTCATTTTTCTCTCTCCCTTGTGGCTGTGCATAACAGCAACCTCAGCCTGACCGGGAACGCTTGTATGTTATTTGCTCAAGATCAAATGAGATCAACAAAAACCACAATAAAAACAATGAATTATTATATTTCTGACAGACTGGTGGCGGGGACTTGCGAGGCAAAAAAGAGCTGAATTTCGATGGGTAAATTATGAACAAATCCATCTTCAACAACAGCCGATTAATTAGATTGCTATCATTGAATAAAGCGATTATTCAATATGCAGTTGCAGCCACCTGTTAATTAGATCCATTTTATATGCATCATCAATATGATCTGTCATACGGCTGTTAATAATAAAAATACTGTCTAACATTCTGTATCCCGCATTTTAGATAATGCCATCCACTGTTCCTTCACTTATTAAGGAAGCGGATGGCTGTGCTTTTCAATCAAGATAAGGATGTATGATGAGAAAGTCTCTGTTGGCCTGCTCTTTGTTGCTATGCCCCGCCGTCTTCGCTGCCACCCCGCACTGGGAGTACAACGGTGAAGCAGGGCCGGCACAATGGGCCAAACTGACGCCGGAATTTGGCCAGTGTGCAGGCAGCAACCAGTCGCCGATAGACCTCGACGGTCTGGTAGACGCCAAGCTGGTTCCACTGCAGTTCCACTATCTGGCGGGCGGTAAAACCCTGGTCAACAATGGCCATACAGTACAAGTCGGCTATGCCCCGGGCAGTACCTTGATGCTCGATGGCATGCGCTTCGAGCTCAAGCAGTTCCACTTCCATGCTCCCAGTGAAAACCTCATCAAGGGCAAATCCTATCCGCTGGAAGGGCACCTGGTGCACACCAATGCCAAGGGCGAGATCGCCGTGCTGGCCGTGATGTTCGAAGCGGGCAAGGCCAATCCGGCGCTGACCCGGGCCTGGGATCAGTTGCCAGCGAAAACGGGCGAGATCCACACCCTCAAGGCACCGCTTTCGGCCGAGCAGTTGCTGCCAGCCAATCGCGACTACTACCGCTTCAGCGGTTCGCTGACCACACCGCCCTGCTCGGAAGGGGTGCGCTGGCTGGTAATGAAGCAGCCGGTGCAGGTGAGTCAGGCCCAGATCGATGCCTTCAAGGCGGTGATGCACCACCCCAACAACAGACCCGTGCAGCCGCTGCATGGTCGGCTGGTATTGCAATAATCCACCCGGGCGATCACAGAGCCGAAATAGAAAAGAGGGCCAAGGGGCCCTCTTTTTCGTCTGCAGCTAGTGATTACAAACTGGCGGCGATACGCGCCCCCAGGGCGGCGTTGTTCAGCACCAGCTGGATATTGGCCGCCAGCGAGTTGCCGCCGGTCAGCTCACACACCCGCGCCAGCAGGAAGGGGGTGGATGCCTTGCCCTTGACTCCCTGCTCGTCCGCCTCTTGCAACGCCTGTTTGATCGCGGCGTCTATGTCGGCCTTGGGCATGGCAAACTGGGTCGGGATCGGGTTGGTGACCACGGCACCACCGGCCAGCCCCAGCTCCCACTTCAGACGCAGCGCCTCGGCAATGGCCGCCGGTGTGTCGAGGCGGTAATCCACCTTGAAGCCGCTCTCGCGGGTGTAGAAGGCGGGCAGCTCCTCGGTCTGATAACCGATGACCGGCACACCCTGAGTCTCCAGGTACTCCAGGGTCAGGCCGATGTCGAGGATCGACTTGGCACCAGCACACACCACGGCGACCGGGGTCTGGGCAAACTCCTGCAGATCCGCCGAGATGTCGAAGGTTTCCTGGGCACCGCGGTGCACGCCGCCGATACCGCCGGTGGCAAACACCCGGATACCCGCCATGGCAGCGATGATCATGGTAGAGGCGACCGTGGTCGCGCCCAGCCCCTTGTTCGCCAGCACGAAGGGGATATCCCGTCGGCTGCACTTGGTGGCGTCGTGACCGGCCCGGCCCAGCGCCTCCAGCGCCCCTGCATCCAGACCCACCTTGAGGCGGCCATCCAGAATGGCGATGGTGGCCGGCACGGCGCCGTTGTCGCGCACCACTTGCTCTACCTGGCGCGCCGTCTCCACGTTCTGCGGATAGGGCATGCCGTGGGAGATGATGGTGGACTCCAGGGCAACGACAGGCTTGCCGGCGGCCAGGGCAGCGGCGACTTCAGGTTGGATATCGAGGTAAGCGTTCAACATGGGTACTCCTCCAGCATGCGTTCAACGGCGGCCTTGGATAGGCCGGAAAAGACGGTATCGGAACAATTGACGGTGAGGGCGGCGCAGCCGAGGGCGAAGCGGGTGGTGTCGGTCATGTCGCTCTCCTGCAACCAGGCGTGGGCCAGCCCTGCCATGAAGGCATCGCCACCGCCGGTCACGTTGACGACAGGGCTGCCGAGCACGGGCAGATGGCCCTGGCACTCCCCATCGCTATAGAAAATCCCCTGATCGCCGAGGCTCAGGAACAGCCGCTGCACCCCGGCGCGGTGGAACCAGGCTGCCGCCATGGGCCAGGTATCGGGCCCGGCTATGGTGAAGCCGCACAGCTGCTCGGCCTCGCTGCGGTTGGGCTTGAGGGTGTGGATCCGGTGCAGCCAGGGGCGGATCTTCTCCACCTTGGCCACAGAGACGGTGTCGACGAAGATGATATGCTCACCCTGGCGCTCGAACAGCCAGTCCAGGGTGTGGGTGGCGAGGTTGGTGTCGAGCACCCAGAGCCGCGCCGCGCCAAGGAAACCGGTGAGCGGGGTAAGCCGGGCCGGTGTGAGCTGGTCGATGATCGCCATGTCGTTGACGGCGCAGCTCATCTCGCCGCTGCCATCGTGCAGGCTGAGGTAACAGGAGGTAGCCTGCCCCTCCAGCACCAGCACCTGGCGCACGTCGACCCCGGCGCGCTGGCTCACTTCCAGCAGATGATGACCGTACTGGTCGTTGCCCACCGCGGTCAGCAGCCGGGTGTCAGTGCCAAGCCGTGCCAGGTTCTCGGCTATGTTGCGCCCCACACCGCCGGCGGAGGTGCGCACCTTGCCGGGGTTGGAATCGCCGATGCGCAGGTTGTCATGACTGCAGCCGCAGATATCCATATTGGCGCCGCCGATCACCACGGCGTAGGGGCCTTCCCGCAGCACATAGCCCCGCCCCTGCACATAGCCCTGCCGCATCAAGCTAGAGATATGGCTCGCCAGCGCCGAGCGGCTGATGCCGAGGCGATCCGCCAGCTCCTGCTGGGCAATCATGGGATCCTGGCGCAGCAGGGCGAGGATCTCTTGTTCACGCTCAGTCATAGACAAACATCCAGTTGCAAACGTTTGTCTATTATTTATGAAAAACGTTTTCCCGCCATCTTCTCGTGCAAGAAATGTCGGGTCAGCCACAAAAAATCACCGGGCAAGCCCGGTGATCCTTCATGGGATATGTGCAGCCCGCTCAGCCCAGTTGCACCCAGACCTCGCCGCCATCCAGCCGCACCGGCCAGCAGGCGACGCTCAGGGATGGATCATCCAGACAGCGGCCATCCATCAGGGCATACCGCTGCTTGTAGAGGGGGGAGGCGACCACGGGCTCGCCCCCGGCGTCTCCCACCAGGCCGCACCCCAGCACGGCCACACCGGCCAGGGGATCCAGATCATCAAGCGCATAGACCCGCTCACCGAGCCGAAACAGCGCCAGGGAGCGACCATCCAGCCAGGCGCTGCGCCCCGCCTGCTCCGGCAGAACCGAGATCGCACATACCCGCCGCCACTCACCATGCTCACTCTGCAATAGCGTGTCACTGACGCCCTGCATCTCTGCTCCTTGTCGCCGTTCACCCAGCGTCTCCTGCCCTGCATTCTCGTTGGCATCGCTCATATCACCTCCTTGATGCTGATGGCTGGTTTGCAATCCACTGGCCCCGTTCATATCACCTCCTTGATATTGATCGCCGGCACCCATTGGCCCCGCTCCTCCCGTCTGGGGGGCGTACTCCCCTCCGGCTGGTTGACGAAGGCCTCGAACAACTTCAGCTTGTCCGGATCCGCCAGTGTGCTCTTCCACTCGCACTGCCAGCTGCCGACTATGCCGTCCATCATGGCCTCCAGCTCGGCGCCGATGCCGAGCCGGTCGTCCATGATCACCGACTTGAGGTAGTCGAGCCCCCCCTCCATGCTCTCCATCCAGACCGAGGTGCGCTGCAGCCTGTCCCCGGTGCGCACGTAGAACATCAGCAGCCTGTCTATGTAGCGGATCAGGGTCTGCTCATCGAGGTCGGTGGCAAACAGGTCGGCGTGGCGCGGCCGCATACCGCCGTTGCCGCACACATAGAGGTTCCAGCCCCGCTCGGTGGCGATGACGCCTATGTCCTTGCTCTGGGCCTCGGCGCACTCCCGGGTGCAGCCGGAGACTGCGAACTTCAACTTGTGGGGCGCCCGCAGCCCCTTGTAGCGGTTTTCCAGGGTCTGAGTCAGGGTCATGGAGTCCTGTACCCCGTAGCGACACCAGGTGGAACCGATGCAAGACTTCACGGTGCGCACCGACTTGCCATAGGCCTGGCCTGTCTCAAAGCCCGCCGCCACCAGCTCGCCCCAGATGGCGGGCAGCTGATCGCGCCGGGCGCCGAACAAGTCGATGCGCTGGCCGCCGGTGATCTTGGTGTAGAGCCCGTACTTGCGTGCCACCTCCCCTATGGTAATGAGGCCATCCGGGGTGATCTCACCGCCGGGGATGCGCGGCACCACAGAGTAGGTACCGTCCTTTTGCAGGTTGGCGAGGAAGGCATCGTTGGTATCCTGCAGGCCACGGTGGGGCTTCTCCAGCACATGCTCGTTCCAGAGCGACGCCAGTATGGAGGCGACCGTCGGCTTGCAGATGTCGCAGCCAAGGCCCTTGCCGTGCTTGTCTCGCAGCGCCTCGAAGCTCTTGATCTCGCCGACCCGGGCCAGGTGATAGAGCTCCTGGCGGCTGTGGGCGAAGTGCTCGCACAGCCCCTTGTCCGCCTCGACCCCGATTTCGCTCAGCGTCTGCTCCACCACCTGCTTGAGCAGGTTGCCGCAGCCGCCGCAGCCGGTGCCCGCTTTGGTGCAGCTCTTGACCACCGCCAGCTCGTGGTTGCCTGCCTTGACGGCGGCCACCACGGCCCCCTTGCTGACGTTGTGGCAGGAGCAGAGGATGGCGCTGTCCGGCAACACCAGGGGCGCGGGGGCAGCGCCCGTCTCCCCCACCAGCAGGGAGAGGGGCGGCTGGGGCAGCGCCACTCCGTTCTGGTAGTACTGCAGCAGCCGCTCATAATCGCTGCCATCCCCCACCAGGATGGCGCCGAGCAGGCGGCTCCCTTCGCCGTCGGTCACCAGCTTCTTGTAGATGCCGTTGACCCTGTCCAGCAACAGCAGTTCCTGAGCCCCGGTTGTGCTGGCGTGGGCGTCGCCGATGGAGCCCACATCCACCCCCATCAGCTTGAGCTTGGTGGACATGTCGGCCCCGGCGAAACGGGTCTCGCCGCCGCACAGGCTGGCCACGGCGGCGCGGGCCATCTGGTAGCCGGGGGCCACCAGACCGAAGATGCGCCCCTGCCAGAGCGCGCATTCACCGATGGCGAGGATGGCGGGGTCCGAGCTGTGGCAACCTTCGTCGATGCAGATGCCGCCGCGCTCGCCAACGCTCAGCCCGGATTGACGGGCCAAACCGTCGGCGGGGCGGATACCCGCCGAGAACAGGATCACGTCCGCCTCCAGATGGCTGCCATCCTTGAACTTCAGCCGGTGACGGGCCTGTTCCCCATCCTCGATGCACTCTGTGGCCTTCTCCACCAGCACCTCGACCCCGAGCGCCCGGATCTTGTCCCGCAGCACGGCGCCGCCGTTGTCATCGAGCTGCACCGGCATCAGCCGCGGGGCAAACTCCACCACCTGGGTCTTGAGGCCGAGCAGGCGCAGGGCGTTGGCCGCTTCCAGCCCCAGCAGACCGCCGCCGATCACCACGCCGCTGCGGGCCTGGGCGCAGGCATCGCGGATGGCGGCGAGATCCCCCAGGGTGCGATAGACGAAGCAACCCGCCCGCTGGAATCCGGAAATGGGCGGCACGAAGGGCACTGAGCCGGTCGCCAGCACCAGCCGGTCGTAAAGGAATTGCTCACCGTTGGCGAGCGTCAAGGTGCGAACGGCTCTGTCCAACGCCTCCACTTCAGCCCCCAGCCACAGCTCGATGCCCTGCGCCTCATACCAGGCGGGATCCGCCAGTTGCAGCGCCTCGGGCGCCTTGCCGCCGAACACCTCGGACAGATGCACCCTGTCGTAGGCAGAGTCCGGCTCGGCCCCGAATACTGTCACCTCGAACCGGTTAAGGCCGCCAGCCGCCACCAGCTGCTCGATAAAGTGGTGGCCCACCATGCCGTTGCCGATCACCAGCAGACGTTGTTTCTCACCTCTCTCGGGCGATTCGACCAAGTGGTGGTCCATCTCATCATCCATACCGTTGCCCACCACCAGCAGTTTCTCTTTGTTAGCCATATCTCTCTTCCTTGAATCCGATAGTGCTCAGGCGCGCAGCTTGCTGCGCACCAGGTCGGCCGCCTTGAGCGGGGTCACCTTGCGCTGCTTCTCATAGAGGAAGCGCAGCACCTGCTGGCGCAGCTTGTGATAGTGACCATCGTCCGCCAGGGCGACCCTGTCTCTGGGCCTTGGCAAGTCCACGGTCAGGATCTCTCCGACCGTGGCGGCGGGGCCGTTGGTCATCATGACGATGCGATCGGAGAGCAGCACAGCCTCGTCCACGTCGTGGGTGATCATGATGACGGTATTGCCAAGCTCGGCCTGAATGGCCATCAGCGCATCCTGCAGATGGGCCCGGGTCAGGGCATCCAGGGCGCCGAACGGCTCGTCCATCAGCAGTACCTTGGGGGAGAGCGACAGGGCGCGGGCGATGCCGACCCGCTGCTTCATGCCGCCCGACAGCTCGTGGGGCATCTTCTGGCTGGCGTGATCCATCTGCACCAGGGAGAGGTAGTAATCGACCCGCTCCGCCACCGCTCGCCGGTTCGGCTCAACCTGCCCCACCGCCAGTGCCACGTTCTGCTGGACGCTGAGCCAGGGCAGCAGGGCGTGGTTCTGGAACACCATGGCCCGCTCGGGCCCTGGCCCCGCCACCTCGCGGCCATCGAGGATGATGCCGCCAAGGGTCGGCTCCAGCAGCCCGGCCACCAGGTTGAGCACAGTGCTCTTGCCGCAACCGGAGTGGCCTATGAGGGAGACGAACTCCCCCTTCTCGATGCGCAGGTTGACCCGGCTGAGGGCCTCGAAGCTGCCCTGCTCCGTCTCGAACGAGATGCCGACGTCGCTTATCTCCAGATAACTCTTCATTGGCTCTTCTCCTGCCTGAATAGAAATGTGATTAACGCAGCACCTGGCGCTTGTCCCAGGAGAGCCACTGCTGCAGGGCCAGCATGCCCCTGTCCAGGCCGCAGCCGATGAGGCCTATGGTGACCACGGCCACCATGATACGGGCCAGGGAGGCCGAGCCACCGCTCTGGAACTCGTCCCACACGAACTTGCCGAGCCCGGGGTTCTGGGCCAGCATCTCGGCCGCGATCAGCACCATCCAGGCCACCCCGAGGGACAATCGCAGCCCGGTGAAGATCATGGGCAGGGCCGAGGGCAACACTATGCGGCGCACATGGGTCAGGAAAGAGAGCCGCAACACCCGGCTGACGTTGTGCAGATCCCTGTCCAGCCCCGCCACCCCGACCGCCGTGTTGATCAGGGTCGGCCAGAGGGAGCAGAGGGTCACCGTCAGCGCCGAGGTGACGAAAGACTTGGCGAGCCAGGGCACAGAACTGGTGTAGAGCGCGCTCACCACCAGGGTGATAAGCGGCAACCAGGCCAGGGGCGACACCGGCTTGAGCAGCTGGATCACCGGATTGGCGGCGCGGTAGAGTCCCTGATTCATGCCGAGCAGCACGCCGCACGGGATGGCGATCAGGCTGGCCAGCCCGAAGCCGCACAGCACAGTGAGCAGGCTGGTGGCAATCTGATCGAAGAAGGTGGGGCGCCCGGTATAGGGGCGCAGCCTCACCTCGGCCGCCGGATCCGCCGCCAGCCGCTCGGCATTGCGCAGCTGCTGGCGCTCGAGGAAGGCGCTTGCCTTCTCCCGCTCCTGCACATGCTCCTGCCCCAGCGACCAGAGCTGGCTGGCGGTCGCAAGCGGCCCCGGCAGGGTGCCCAGACTGGTCTGTACCTGACTCGCCCCCCACTGCCAGAGGCCGAGGAACAGCAGCACGCCGAGCAGAGGCTGCACCATGGCTTTCCAGTTGATGGTTTTCCAATTGATGAGTGGCCACTTGTGTCGTTTCATCGGGAACTCCTTGTTCATTGCACCCGCTCATCGCCCTTGAGGCCGATGGCAAACTGTTGCAGATAGGCGTTGGGGTGGCGGCCGTCGTAGATGAGGCCATCGATGAAACCATCCTGCGGGCCGCGATAGCCCTGCTCGCTGGCAAAATCGGGGAAGTCCTGCGCCTTGAACTTGCCCTCGGCGATCAGCGCCTCAGCCGCCAGGCGGTAGACCTCGGGTTGATAGACGGCCTTGGCGACCTGCTCGAACCAGGCATCCGGCCTGGCCGTCGGGATCTGGCCCCAGCGCCGCATCTGGGTCAGATACCAGATGGCATCCGAGTAGTAGGGATAGGTGGCGTGGTGGCGGAAGAAGACGTTGAAATCCGGCAGGCTGCGCTTGTCCCCTTTCCCGTACTCGAAGGTGCCCACCATGGAGTTGGCGATCACCTCCTCGTCGGCCCCCACGTACTCGGGCCGCGCCAGCAGCTTGGCCGCCTCGCGCCGGTTGCCGTTCTGCTCGGCATCAAGCCACCAGGCCGCCCGCAGCAGCGCCTTCACCAACCGTATGTGGGTATTGGGATGGCGCTCGGCCCACTGGCGGGTAACGCCGAACACCTTCTCCGGGTTGTTGCGCCAGATCTCGTAGTCGGTGATGACGGGCACCCCTATGCCCATGGCAACCGCCTGCTGGTTCCAGGGTTCTCCCACGCTGTAGCCCGCTATGGTGCCCGCCTCCAGGGTGGCGGGCATCTGGGGTGGCGGCGTGACCGACAGCAGTACGTCCGCCTGGCGCTGACCCGAGCTGTCGCCGAGGGCGGGGGCATAGAAGCCGGGGTTCAGCCCGCCGGCCGCCAGCCAGTATCTGAGCTCGTAGTTGTGGGGGGAGACGGGGAACACCATTCCCATGTTGAACGACTTGCCCGCCTGCCGGTATTGAGCCACCACGGGTTTGAGCGCAGCGGCGCTCACGGGAGCGGGCACCTGACCCGCCGCCGCCTTGGGCAGGTGAGGTTGCATGGCAGCCCACACAGGGTTGGCGACCGTGATGGCGTTGCCGTTGAGATCCATGGCGAACGCCGTCACCAGCTCGGCCTGAGTGCCTATGCCGACCTGGGCGGCCAGCGGCTGACCCGCCAGCATCTGGGCACCGTCCAGCTCGCCGTCAATCACCCGATCCAGCAGCACCTTCCAGTTCGCCTGGGCCTCCAGAGTGACGTAGAGCCCCTCATCCTCGAAATAACCGCGCTCATAGGCCACCGCCAGCGGTGCCATGTCGGTCAGCTTGATGAAGCCCAGTTTGAGCTCCTCCTGCTCGGGAGCCCCCACTGCCGCCAGCGTCGGCAGTGACAGCAGGGCCAGCAGCAGACCCGCACATCCTTGTCTCTTGTTCATTCGCCTTCCTCGCTCACATCACAGTCATGGGCGGCCACTCCCCTGCGCCGTTGCAGGGTTGCGACCAAAAAAAAGCCTCACCGATCCGGGATCGGTGAGGCCTCTTTGCCCTGTTGCGAGTGACGGGCCCATGGGCACCATCACTCCTTGTATGTTGACTAATTCACTTTCCGTGCCAAATTGGCCAATCCACAGAAACTGGCCCTATCCCGCCTCTTTCCTCCCTGTTTCTCCCCTCGTTTGCCTCAATTAGGCGCAGTTGCACCAAAACGGTTGGCCACAGGGGCGCTCAGGCAGGCAGGGCCAGCAGCAGTTGGCGAGCCAGCTCCCCCAGGCTCAGGTGCCGGTTCATGGCAGTGCTGCGCATCAGGCGGTAGGCCTGCTCCTCGTCCAGCCCCTGATGACGCATCAGTCGCCCCTTGGCCTGCTCGACCAGCCGCCGATCCACCAGCTGTTGGCGCAGTTCACTCTCGGTCTGCGCCAGCGCCTGCACCATGGCCAGCTGGCTGCGGGCCAGCCGCAGCCACTGCTCGACCGGCTCCCGCTCGCCACACGGGTGGGGCACCAGCAGCACCCCCTGCTGCAACAAGGTGACCTGGGGCTCGGGGCCGATCCGTTCGCAAAACAGCAGGCGTGGCAACCCGGGCCAGAGAGAGAGACCGAGTCGCACCTCGGCGCCAAACTGGCGACTGCTGATGAGCAGGGCATCCCCCTGCCCGTTCGGGCTCAGCAGTTGGCGACTGTCCAGGATCTGCGGCTGATGGCCGTAGTGGCTGACCAGCAGGGCCAGACGGTTGGCCTGACCCGGCTCATCGGCGTGGATCATCAGGCGGGAAGGGGGGCCGGCACGGCCCCCTGGGGGAAGAGTAGTCATGGCGCTCCTTGCCAACGGCTGTCGCAGCTTGTCTGTCGCTGCGTGTCCACCACAGATGACGCAACATGAAGGCCAACTATTTGAATCTACCCCCTTTTTATCTATCTGGAGGTAGTGGAGGTAGGTACTCAGGCCACCCGATCCAGCGCCTGGTTCAGCAGGGCGTTCAGCTCGCTGCGCAGGCTCACCACCTCCCCCATGATCATCAGCACGGGACTCTGTCCGGCCAGTGTCACGGCAGCCTCTGCCAGCATGGCCAGCCGGGTCTCATGCACCTGCTGCTGCGGGCTGCAACCGGCCACCACCAGCGCCACCGGCAGATCCGGCGAGGCACCGGCCGCCAGCAATCCCTGCCGGATCCGGGCCGCCCGCTCCAGCCCCATGTAAAACACCAGGGTGTGGCCGGCCCGTGTCAGCCCCTGCCAACCCTGATAGTCGCCCTCCTCCATCAGATGACCCGTCACCAGGGTCAGGGAGCGGGCCAGCCCCCTGTGGGTCAGGGGGATCAGGCAGCTGGCGGCGCAACCCAGCGCCGCCGTGATGCCGGGCACCAGCTCGGCGGCGATACCGTGGCGGGCCAGGTGCAGCGCCTCCTCCCCACCCCGGCCAAACACCAGAGGATCCCCTCCCTTGAGCCGCACCACCCGCTTGCCGGTGCGGGCCAGCGCCAACAGCAGGGCGTTGATCTGATCCTGGCTCGGACTCGGCTCGCCGCAGCGCTTGCCCACATCGAAACGGGCCGCCCCCTTGGGAATGCGGGCCAGGATCTCGCTCCCCACCAGGCGGTCATAGATCACCACCTCCGCCGCCTCCAGCCGTTGCAGGGCGCGCAGGGTCAACAATTCGAGCGGGCCGGGACCGGCCCCTACCAGACTGATTTGGCTCATCTCACACTCCTTGTGTTGCCCAAGCCTCAGGCTGAGGCGATAAAAACATGCGTGATCAACAGCTTGTCGATCTCGGGCAGGCAGGTGCCGCAGTTGCTGCCGCAGCCGAGCAGGGCCTGCAGCCCCGCCAGCTCGCTCACCCCCTGCCGGGTGATGGCGTCGACGATGCGCTGCTCCGACACCCGCAGACAGGAGCAGACCAGTCGACTATCTCCGGCCAGGGCCGCGCTCAGGGTCTGGCTCAGGGCCCCCGCCTGCAAGGGCGTACCGAGCAGGCTGGCCAGCAGATCGACCTTGATGTCAGGGCGCCGCTCCCCCACCAGCAGCAGGCCGTCGATGCGATCCTGCGCCAGCGCAACCGCAAGCCAGCCCTGTTTGAGCGGCAGCCGCAGCCAGCGGCCCGCCGCTCCCAGCCGCTGCCACAGCGCCTGCGGCTCCTCCGACCAGGAGGCCAGCAGGGTGCAGTTGCCTTCGGGCAGGGGGCGCCTGGCCCACCAGTCCACCGCCTCCCCCCAGGGCTGCTGACCCAGCCAGAGCCCTTGCCAGCGGGTCGGCTGCGGCTCGACCATCACCCGCCCCTGCTTGAACATGGGCTGACCCGAGAGGGGATCCACCACGGCGGCGATGAGGCGGTTGACCGCCCCCTGGCTGCACTGGCTGTCGGTCCAGTGCATGGGCAGGAAAGCGTCCCCTTCCCTCAACCCCTCGTCCACCCCGACGAGTAGTCGCGCTTCACCGAGATCATTGCTCAATCGCACCAGATCCCCCTCGGCCAGCCCGAGCGCCAGCAGGCAGGCGGCGCCAACCCGCAGCTTGGGCCAGGGTTCGGCTTCCTGCAGGCGGGGTACGTGGCCGGTGCGAGTCATGGTGTGCCACTGATCCCGCAGCCGGCCCGTGTTAAGTAACAAAGAGCCGAGCAACAACGAGTGGAGCCGCGAGGGGATGGCCCCCGCCGGCGCAGCAACGACGACAGGTTCGGGGGGAAAGTGCTGGGCCAACGGCAGCAGACGGGCCCGCCCATCCGGCGTGGAGAAGACCCCATCCTCGAACAGGCGGGCGCGGCCACTGGGCCAGGCGGCATTGACCGGCCAGCTCAGGGGCTCCAGCGCCTCGAACTCGGCCCGACTGAGGTGGGCCAGCCCCGAGATGTCGAACTGGCGGGCCCCCTCGTTCTCAAACCCCGACAGGGCCGCGTGTTCGCTGAAGATGTCGTGCTCATCCTCATAGGCAAAGCCCTCGCCAAAGCCGAGCCGGCGAGCCAGCTGGGTCAGCGCCCACCAATCGGGCCTGGCCTCCCCCGGCAGAGGCAGGAAGGCGCGCTGGCGGCTGATGGTGCGCTCCGAGTTGGTGACCGTGCCGCTCTTCTCCCCCCAGGCGGCGGCGGGCAGCAGCAGGTGGGCCAGCCGTGCCGTGTCCGTGTCCGCCGTCACCTCGGAGACCACCAGCAGCTCGCAGCGTGCCAATGCGTCACGCACCCGGTTGCCATCGGGCAGGGAGACAGCCGGGTTGGTGCCGAGCACCCAGAGCGCGCGTATCTCCCCTCGCGCCACCGCCTCGAACAAGGCCACTGCCTTGTGACCCGGCCCGCTCACCATGGTCGGGCTCTGCCAGAAGCGCTGCACCCGGTCGCGCTCGACTTCGCCAAAGCCCATGTGGGCCGCCAGCTGGGTTGCCAGCCCGCCCACCTCACGCCCGCCCATGGCATTCGGTTGCCCCGTCATGGAGAAGGGGGCTGCCCCCGGCTTGCCGATGCGCCCGCACAGCAGGTGGGCGTTGATGATGGCATTGGCCTTGTCCACCCCCTGATTGGACTGGTTGATCCCCTGACAAAAGAGGGTGACTGTCCTGGGGGTGCGGGCAAACAGCTGGTAGAAGCCGAGCAGATCCCCTGGCGCCAGATCGCAGCTTCGAGCCACCGCCTCCAGCTGCCAGGCCGGGTTGTCCAGCGCCGCAGCCAGCTCGGCAAAGCCGCTCACATGGCGTGCCACGTAATCCTTGTCCCAGCCATCGTGATCGAGCAGATAGCGACAGAGGCCATTCCACAGTGCCACATCACTGCCGGGCTTGAGGGCCAGATGCAGATCCCCCTGTTCCGCCGTCATGGTACGACGGGGATCCAGCACCACCAGCTTGAGCTCGGGCCGCCGCGCCCGAGCCTGTTGCAGGCGGCGAAACAGCACAGGGTGGGTCCAGGCGGTGTTGGCCCCCGTGATCACCACCAGATCCGCGAGCTCGAGATCCTCGTAGCAGGCGGGCACCAGATCCTCGCCGAAGGCGCGCTGATGAGCCACCACCGCCGATGACATGCAGAGTCGGGAGTTGGTATCCACGTTGGCACTGCCCAGATAGCCCTTCATCAACTTGTTGGCGACGTAGTAATCCTCGGTAGTGAGCTGCCCCGAGAGGTAGATGCCAATGGCCGCAGGCCCGGATTCGGCCAATATGGCGGTAAAACGGCTGGCCAGGGTATCGAGCGCCAGGTCCCAGCCGATGCGCTGCCCCTGCCAGCGCGGATAGAGCAGGCGGTCGGGGAAATCCAGACTCTCCAGCAGACTGGCCCCCTTGACGCAGAGGGCCCCCGCGTTGGCCGGATGCTGTTCATCCCCCTTCAGCTGCCAGCTCGCGCCCTCACGGCTCAGCCGGATGCCGCACCCTACTCCACAATAGGCACAGGTGGTGTTCATTCCCTCGCTCCTTGTCGCCAGGCAGCCCGTTCAGTCGCGGGTCGCCTCCTTGCCGTGGCCCACAAAAAAGGCGTCCGCCCCTGATGGGGACGGACGCCTTTGTCCAGATAAGCCGAAATCATCTTGTCATGACAGATAACTGCAAACCCTGCGCCAAGATGTCAGCCCCAGTGCCACTGCGACCACACAGGCAAGGTTGCGCCGGGACGGTGCAGCTGCCCCCTTGTTGGGCCCCGCCAGACAAGATGCAGGAGCCCTCCTGCTGGCATCGGCACGCATTCCATGGGCAAAGTACGAGCCAGGGGTATAATGCGGCCGCCACAGAGGAGAGAGAGATGAAAGAGTCGGATTACGGCTGTGAGGGACAAACCAATCCACAGTCACCAACAGAGGACGCATCCCCGTATTGCTGCATCGGACTGGTCAATCCCAAGTCACCGGAGAACGTGGGGGCCGTGATGCGTGCCGCCGGTTGCTACGGGGCGGACGAGGTCTACTACACGGGCAACCGCTTCGAGCTGGCACGCCGTTTTGCTACCGATACCAAGCAGATGGTGGACAAGATCCCTTTGCTCGGGGTCGAAGCTCTGCTGGACTTTGTGCCGACCGGCTGCACCCCTGTGCTGGTGGATCTTATCGAGGGGGCCACCTCGTTGCCAGATTATGTCCACCCTGAGCGTGCCTTCTACATCTTCGGCCCCGAGGATGGCACCCTGGATCCCGCCCGCTTCGCGGCGGTGAAGGAGGTGATCTATGTCCCGACCCAGGGCTGCATGAACCTGGCCGCCTCGGTCAATGTGATCCTCTATGACCGGCTGGCCAAGCGCCTGAGGGCCGGGCAAGACGCACCTCAGCCATAACAGGGTTACTTCTGCACCCGCTGCTCCAACTCCTTGATAAAACCGCGATAGTAATCATGGAGCTGGTAGCGGCGATAGATCTCGGTCAGGGTGCCGCTGCGGATCAGGCGCACCATGCCCTGCTCCCAGAGTTGCTGCAGGCGGGCCCCCCGTTCGGTATCGGCAAAGATGGGGTAGGTCGGGATCCAGCGCAGGAAGGTACGATTCATGTTGGCGGGAATGGAGTCGGCTGAATAGAGCACACCGGCGGTCAGGTAGTAGCGGTAGCGCTCCTTGGCCAGCAGTTGCAACGCCATGTCGTGGCTGTCAATCTCGTGCCAGCGCATTGAGACCGGGATGTACTTGTCGAAGGCCCAGCCCCGTAGCCACAGCACCCCCTGCCCTTTCAGACTGTTTTCACCCAGCCACTGGGGTTGCCACTTCTTGAGCATCAGCACAGTCAGATCGTCGGCAGAGGCGGGATAATCCGGCTGGCGTACGCCGTTGACCTCGTCCCGATAGACCCCCATCGCCATGTCGCCCCCCTTCTGCGCCACCACCGCCAGCGCCCGCTTGTAGGGCACTATGTGCGGGACGACCTCATAGCCATGGGGCTGATAGATGGCGCCGACGATATCCAGATAGATGCCCCGCCCATCGGGCTGGCAGAAACCGGGCCAGTCATCGCAATAGACATGTAAAGGGTCGGCCCTGCCAGGCAAGCAGAACAAGAGAAACAGCAACGAAAGCAGCAGACGAACCATGATTCACAATTTCCTCGGTGGCGATGCGCTCATCGGGCGGATCAGCCTGCGCGATGAGTACACCAAAGCCATACCACATGATATGGAGATCTCGAACCGAATCACCTCTTTTTCCCTGTTTTGCGAGCGAGTCGAGGGTTATTGCCCTCTGAATGGGTATTATTGACAATAAGATTCATTAGTAACCTAACCATAGGGGAGCCTTCATATGCCATCCATCAAAACCCTGCTCTGCCCCGTCGATTTTTCCCAGATGTCCCAGTCAGTGCTCGACTATGCGGTGTTCATGGCCCAGAGCCATCAGGCAGAGCTCAAGCTGATCCATGTGGTGGATCAATTGCATGGTTTCGACAGCTACAAAATCCTGCACATGACCGCCATCGAGATCACCCACGAAATGGAACGCCAGGCCAAGACCCAGTTGAAAGAGCTGGTCGCCACCCTGCCCATTCCCGCCAGCTTCGAAGTACGCTTCGGCCGCGCCGCCGACGAAATCGTCATTCAGGCAAAAGAGGACAAGATTGATCTCGTGGTCATGGGCAGCCATGGCCGTTCCGGCCTCAGCCACCTGCTGGTGGGCAGTGTCGCCGAGTCAGTGGTGCGCCACGCCCCCTGCCCTGTGCTGGTTGTCCGCTAACCCTTCCATCGCCAATCAACGAACTAAGGCCAGCACTCTGCTGGCCTTATCTCTTTCAGAAACGCGCTCAACCGTGGGCGTAGATGACGCTGCCACCCTTGATGGTGTCTATGATGGCTCTGGACAGCTCCTTGGGCAGCGCAGGGCAGCCCCAACTGCGACCCAGTTTGTCATATTTGCGCAGATGCTGCGGGCTGGCATAGCTGGCCCCGTGCACCACAATTGCCCGCTTGCGGGCATTGCAGTTCTTGCCCGGGCTCAGGCCATCGAGACGCAGTGAATAGCCGTGCTTTCCCTGATAGGTCTCGGCGGTGCGATAAACACCGAGGGAACTCTGCCTGGAATTCAGCTGATTGGAAAACTGGCGAGCGGCCAGCTCACCTGAATTGCGACCATGGCTGACCCAGGTGTGATAGAGCAACTTGTGGCGTTTCACGTCGATCACGAACAGTCGGCGCTGGGTCGAGGGCTTGGTGTAATCGATGATGGTGAGGATGGGTTTGCGCTTGTGGTGCACGCTCTGGTAACTGTCGATGGCCTTGCGAAACACCTGCTTGTCGAGCTTGCCTGCCAACCCAAGCTGACGATAGAGATCCTGATCCCAACTGGCATGGCTGCTGGCACTGAAACAGATCGCTCCGAACAGGAGCGGCAAGCTCAACCAGAGCACACCAAATCGCTTTATCCAATCAGTTTGCTTCATCCTTGAATCTGCTCCCGTTTTTGTTGGTAGCGCAGTGTGCAAAATATCGCCACAGCCTGCTGGATAGTTATATGCAAGCCCCTGATGGGGCGCAAGAAAAAAGCACAAAAATGCCGACCATGGTCGGCATCATGCAGTGCGTTCTGGCTGTGCTATCAGGCGCGGATCAGATAGTCCGCCAATCCTACCCATTTGTAGCTGGTCAGCTCGGTCAACCCCATGGGGCCGCGGGCATGCAGCATCTGGGTCGACACCGCCACCTCGGCACCCAGGCCAAACTGGCCACCGTCGGTGAAACGGGTGGAGGCATTGACGTAGACAGCAGCCGAACCGGCGCCGTTCACGAAACGCTCCGCATTGGCGAGATCATTGGTGAGGATGGCATCGGAGTGACCGGCATTGTGCTCGCGCATGTGGGCCAGCGCCTCGTTCACGTCCGCCACCAGCTTGATCCCCAGGGTCAACCCCAGCCACTCGGTATCGAAGTCTTCCGGGCCTGCTTCGCACAGGTTGTCGGCACCAGCCAGCAGTGACATGGCGTTGGGAGCGGCCACCAGGGTCACCTGGCGCTCGTTCATCAGGCGGACCAGCTGCGGCAAGAAGCTCGCCGCAATTTTCTCATGCACCAGCAGGGTATCGAGGGCATTGCAGGCCGAGGGGCGCTGCACCTTGGCATTTTCGATGACCGCCAATGAGCGCACCGGATCGGCACTCTCGTCCACGAAGACATGGCTGATGCCAAAACCACCGATGATGACGGGGATGGAGCTGCTCTCCTTGCACATCTTGTGCAACCCGGCGCCGCCACGGGGGATGATCATGTCCACATAGCGATCGAGACGCAGCAGCTCGCCCACCAGCGCCCGATCCGGATTGTCGATGTACTGTACCGCTTCGGCAGGCAAGCCGGAAGCAGCCAGTGCGGCCTGGATCACCCGCACCAGTTCCAGATTGGAGTGGAAGGTCTCGCGACCGCCACGCAGTATGCTGGCATTGCCTGTCTTGAGGCAGAGACTGGCGATATCTATGGTCACATTGGGGCGCGCCTCGTAAATGACGCCGATGACGCCGATGGGAACCCGACGGCGGGAGAGGC
This sequence comes from Aeromonas sp. 2MA4, assembly GCF_029237305.1. NCBI lineage: Bacteria > Pseudomonadati > Pseudomonadota > Gammaproteobacteria > Aeromonadales > Aeromonadaceae > Aeromonas > Aeromonas sp. 2MA4. Next base: position 74,404 of record NZ_JAACFY010000011.1, read on the forward strand.
GCAGGCCGTTTTCCAGCACCCGGCAATCTATCTCGGCACCGACCGGATCATCCAGGGTGATCACCTTGCGCACATCGGCCACTATCCCGGCAAGGCGTGCCGGGTTGAGCAGCAAGCGATCCAGCATGGCTTCGGAGAGGCCTGCCTCACGGCCTGCCGCAATATCCTTGTCGTTGGCAGCCAGGATCTGGCTGCTGCGTGCTTCCAGCTCGTCGGCAATGGCAGCCAGCGCACGGTTTTTCTGCGCCGTACTGATGGTCGCCAGCTGATAGGCGGCTTCACGGGCCGCCTGCCCCATTTTTTCCAGACTCATAACCTAATCCCTTTGTCTCTCGACTCTGGGTACCACCCTGGAGCAGTACCATATCGTCTCTGCGAATGGACCATTTATCCCGTTCTATCGAACGGCCTTAGAGCAGTACCATATCATCTCTGTGAATGGCCACGGCCCCATAGCCGTAACCCAATACCTGCTCGATGCTGTCCGAATGCACGCCGCGCAGCTTGTTGAGCTCGACGTGATCATAGCGACAGATGCCCCGCGCCAGCTCGACGCCTTTGGGATCGAGAATGCGCACCACGTCGCCCCGGACGAAGTCGCCCTTCACGGAGACTATGCCCTTGGGCAGCAGGCTGGAGCCTTTGTCCTGCATGGCGGCAACAGCGCCTTGATCGACCTGGACTTCACCGTGCGGGGGCGGACCGGCCAAAATCCAGCTCTTGCGTCCTTCCAGCGGGGAAGCGAGCGCCGGGAACAGGGTACCGATACGCTCACCTCTGGCGAGACGACCGATCACCTCAGGCATCTGGCCGGTAGCGATCACCACCTTGACCCCGGCACGGCGCGCCACGTCGGCCGCCTGCAGCTTGGTCGCCATGCCGCCAGTGCCGAGCCCGCCGACACTGCCCCCCGCCAACTTGCGCAGCGTGTCGTCTATGGTCTGCACCTCTTCTATCAATTGTGCATCAGGGTTGCTGCGCGGATCGGCGGTGAACAAACCCGTCTGATCGGTCAGCAGGATCAGCAGATCGGCATCAGCCAGGATGGCGGCACGAGCCGAGAGGTTGTCGTTGTCTCCCACCTTGATCTCGGCGGTTGCCACGGCGTCGTTCTCGTTGATGACGGGAATGATGCGATGATCGAGCAGGGTACGCAGCGTATCGCGAGCGTTGAGGTAACGCTCCCTGTCCTCCAGATCGGCGCGGGTCAGCAACATCTGACCGATATGCAGCCCATAGAGATTGAACAAGTCCTGCCATACCCGGATGAGCTGGGTCTGGCCTACCGCCGCCAGCATCTGTTTGTTGGGCAGAGTCGGCGCCAGCGGAGGGTGGCCCAGATGTTCACGCCCGGCAGCAATGGCCCCCGAGGTGACCACCACGACTCTATGGCCGTGACGATGCAAGGCGGCACACTGTCTGACCAGCTCCACCATGTGGGCACGGTTAAGCTGGGAGGATCCCCCTGTGAGCACGCTGGTGCCCAGTTTGACGACTATGGTTCTGTTTTCCATGGGAGCAAGAAGGCTGAAAAATTAGGAATCCCTTTATACCCACGGCCCTGTTGCCCTGCAAGGCAATTAAGCCCGCGAGCTGTACTCGGATAAAGGAAGGGGCCAGACATGGTTGCCTTGCAACAGGGACTAAAGAGAGAGTGTGTGAGTGGAGGAAAGCAGTGCGGAAAAGATGGCCCTGCGAGTGAATGGACAACTCGCAGGGCACAAGATCATCAGGCGGCGGTGACCGCCAGCTCGTTGGTCACCTGCTCGGCAGGGGCCAGCTGGCACTCCAGCAAGGTGAGCTTGTCACTGATGAGCTTGTAGAAGCGGTTGAGGGTTCGCTCGACTTCTGCCTGGTGCTTCTTGGGCAGCGGTTTGTTGATCCACTCCCCTTCTGCATTGTAGAAACCGACCTGATAGTGATAACTGAAGCTGCGATCCTGCTGTTCCAGCACCAGCCACCAGCCCCAGAACTCCCGCTTGTCCGGTGCCGGCTTGGCACTGACACAGACGGAAAGACAGTCGAAACGGTAACGGCCCTCTTCACACAGGTCCTCACGTAAATAGGGGCCGATCGCGGCAAACTGCCTCAGCAGTCGCTTGTAGGTCACTCTTTCTGACATGTTAACCTCCCTGTTGAACAAGCCACATCACCTGGGTGACGTTATGTTTTTAGCGCTAAATCATGTGCATAGGTGTTTTTTAAGCCAGTCGATCATCTCTTTCAACGCCTCGTCGTACACCTCCAGCAAGGGTTGTTTGTCGAACACCACCGCCTTGCCATTGTGGCTGGCGGCTGCCAACGCCCGTACATCTTGCTCGGGGCAAATAAAATCCTTCTTGTGTCCGATACTTAATATCGGCACGGAAGTGCGAGTCCCCAGTAATCCTTGCGTCTTGAGTGAAAATACCTGGCACTTGGTGCGCAGCAACTCCCACTGAGCCGCATCGGCCCCAAGGCGGTTCGCCAGTCCGTCGCGCATCATGCGCGGGCAGCGGGCAAACATCTCCTGATTGGTGAACACCTGATTGACGCCGGCACCGATGCAGACGACGGTTCTGAGTTTGAAAGGTTCGATGAAGGCCAACCGTGCCGCCACATTGCCCGCCAGACGAAAGCCCACCATGGCGATGCGCTGATGATCGACCCAGGCAACCTCGGAAAGATGGTTCAACACTGCCTGATGCAGGCGACTGGTGTCCTGCACCAGCGGCCAGTGTTCGGCATAGCCGATGCCCGGCATATCCAGCGACAACATGCCGATGCCGTTGGGTTCCAGATACTTGAGGTAAAGGCTGAGGAAATCGACCTGCAAGGAGTCTATGCCACCGCTGACGATGACCAGAGGCACGGGTTTGTCGATGGTCGGCAGATGCAGATAGCCCTGAATGCTCTTGCCACGAAATGGCACCTGTATCTCTTTGAGGGGGACCTTGAACAGACGTCCCGCCTCGCGGTAAGCCATGTTGCAGAGCAGCTGAGCCTGATCGGCCAGCTCGTCATTCTTGAGATGGGGATAGCTGGCGATGGAGTAGTAACGTACCGCCTTGAGCAGATCTTTGAGGGCTGTCGCCGAGTCACCTTGCTCCGCGAGTGCCCGCCCCTGCTTGAAGTAACTGCCAGCCAGCAGACTCCACTCGTAGATCCAGTTTCCGGGCACATATCCCTTGATGGTATCCAGGTAACGCTCGTGGGTGCGCTCACCCTTTCCCATGGCGATGCAGGCCAGGGTCTGTTCCACTTCGACCGGATCCGCCCCCTGCCAGGCCCAGGTGGGTCGGCGCAGCAGACGATACCAGTGTGACGACATGGAGCCGTCGATAAAGGTCTCGTCCAGATTGGCATCTTGCTCTTCCACCGGGCTGCTGTTGGAGATTTCAGACGTCTCCAGCACCTTCTTTACCCGGGTGAAAAGCTTTTCGGTCAGATTAAGGTCATCATTCAAGTCCAAAGCAATTACTCATACTGTCAGGCAGTGGTCCCATCTTAACCACTTTTCACGCCAGGCAGCCAGTTACACCACAAAAAAACAGGGCTCCGGATGGGAGCCCTGTATGGTGATTACTCTTCGTCGCAGATTGGATGGGCGAATTCCAGCGCCATATCCCATGGCTGCTCAATCCAGGTGTCTTGCGGAATGGCGACCTCGAAATCATCCACCAGCGGCTCACCCATCGGTTTGGCGAAGATGGTGATGAACTTGGCTTTGGGATAGAGATCGCGGATTGCCTTGGCTGTGCCGCCGGTATCCACCAGATCGTCCACCACCAACCAGCCTTCACCATCACCTGCGGTGGTGGCAGCCTTCACCACCACCAGATCACGCTGGTTGTTGTGGTCATAGCTGGAGATGCACAGGGTTTCGACATTACGGATGCCAAGTTCGCGAGCCATCAGCGCGGCGGGCACCAGACCACCACGGCTAACCGCTATGATCCCTTTCCACTGGCTGACAGGCAGTTGACGACGGGCCAGACGGCGCGCTTCACGTTGCAGGTTATCCCATGAGACGTAGAATTTTTTTGGCATGTTATCGATCTCGAAGAGTTATATAAAACAATTACTTAAAAAATAATCGCCTCGCGTTCACGCGCGGCTGAGTCAATGCTGGCGCCTCTGTCTCCCGAATTCGGCTTGCACGTTGGCTGCCTCAGGGCTGGAACCTCGGCAGCAAAAACGGATTCAATGAAAGCGGGATGGGCATAGCTGGCGGCCATGTCGTTTGGAGGAAAGACCCCAGACAGGCTGTTGGGCCGGGATGATAGCACCGTTTGCGGATAAATTGACTGGCAAACGTATGCGAAATGCAGGAAAAAACTGCATCATCCCGCTCGCGCTATCCGTCTTTGGCTTGCCACACGCGCTGCATAACCAGACGCTGGCGCCAATTGCAGATAAAAAAATAGCAGGGGGAGGATAGATTCCTCGCTCACCTGCTGCTGCATCTTGCGTGTTGCCCCTGTGGGGCACCCCTGGCTTAGCGGTAAGCGAAGGGATTCGGGTAGCTATAACCCTGGGTATAAAGTGATTGGGCAAACCAATAGGTTGAATTGCTGCCGGACATAGTAAAACTCCTGATTGCTTAACAAGTTACGTACCTTTAATGCGGGCTCAAATCCTTGAACAGATACTCGGTTCCATGGAGGCGCACTTGCTTTGCTTCGGTTCCCTGGAGGCACTCCTCGTCATCCTGACGGGTGGCGAACCACGGTCACTAATTTACCAGCCGGCGCCATAAACACAATGTTTTTGTGATGTGCGTCACATAATTTCTTTTGTGCTGGGTCTGGTCACTCACACATCGGCTGCACGCTGTGAAGCGCCAGATTGTCAGCACAAGTCGCCCGCAATTTGCGCTGTTCGCTCACATTTTTGTGTGATTGACTGTATTATCGTTATCCTCTTCCCCGGCCCGTTGATGGGGCCCAATCATTTTCCTTGCTGGTAAGGAGTCCCGACGTGGCACAGCTTAGTTCTCTCTCTCCCAAACTGATTTGGCATTTCTTCGAGCAGATCTGCTCCATTCCCCACCCTTCCAAGCACGAAGCCCGCTTAAGCGCCTGGATAATGCAGTGGGCCCAAGAGGAAGGTCTGGCAGTCAAGCAAGATGCTGTGGGCAACATCATCATCAAAAAGCCGGCCACCCCCGGGATGGAGAACCGCAAGGGTGTGGTGCTGCAAGCCCATATCGACATGGTGCCCCAGGCCAACGCCGACACCCGGCATGATTTCACCCAAGATCCCATCGATGCCTATATAGACGGTGACTGGGTGACGGCCCGCGGTACCACCCTCGGTGCCGACAACGGCATGGGCATGGCCGGCTGCTTGGCCGTACTGGCCGACAAGGGCCTCAAGCATGGCCCGCTGGAAGTGCTGCTGACCACGGACGAAGAGACCGGCATGACGGGCGCATTCGGACTGGAAGCGGGCTGGCTGGAAGGCGAAATTCTGCTCAACACCGACTCGGAAGAGGATGGTGAGGTCTACATGGGTTGCGCCGGTGGCGTGGATGCCAATATTCGCTTCCCGCTGGAGCTGGTAGCCACTACCGAAGGTGAAGGGTTTGAATTGCAGGTGAAGGGGCTGCGTGGCGGTCATTCCGGCGTTGACATCCACCGCGGTCGTGGCAACGCCAACAAGCTGCTGGTACGCCTGCTCAAGGCTGCCGAGCCACTGGGCGTGCGTCTGGCCGAGATCCATGGCGGCACCCTGCGCAACGCCATTCCGCGTGAAGCCCGTGCCAAGCTGCTGGTGCCCACTGCTCACGTCAATGAATTCAAGGCCCTGGTCGATCGCTACGCCGGTATCTACCAGAGCGAACTGACCGCCACCGAAGCCAACCTGACAGTGCTGCTCACGGCTCAAGACAAGCCGGCCAGACTGATGAGCGAGACCCTGCAGGCCCGTCTGCTGGACGCCCTGATGGCCTGCCCGAACGGCGTTATCCGCATGAGCGATGCCATCCCGGGCGTCACCGAGACCTCCACCAACCTGGGCGTCATCAAGACGCTCGAAGGTGAGATCTATGTGCAGTGCCTGATCCGCTCCCTCATCGACTCCGGTCGCGAGAGCGTCGAGCAGATGACTCGCTCCCTGTTCAATCTGGCCGGTGCCAGCTGCGAATTTACCGGTGCTTATCCTGGCTGGGCGCCGGATGTGGACTCCCCCGTCATGGCACTAGTACGCAACAGCTACCAGACCCTGTTCGGCGAGATGCCCAACGTCATGGTGATCCACGCTGGCCTGGAGTGCGGCCTGTTCAAGAGCGCCTACCCGGACTGGGACATGGTCTCCTTCGGTCCGACCATTCGTGGCGCCCACTCACCGGACGAGAAGGTACATATCCCGGCTGTCGAGCGCTTCTGGCAGCTGCTGGTCCATGTGCTGGAACAGATCCCGGCCAAGTAAACCTGCAAGCTCATCAGCGGGAGTCGGCCTCTGATCTTTCGCAGAATAGGTTGAGCCCGCTGCCCCCTATGAGTTATACCCCGCCCAGTGCGGGGTATTTTTTTGCAACCGTCACCTGCCGTGCCAGCACACTCCCGAGGAGCTGGATCGGAACATCTCCCCCCCCCCTTCTTTGATCCACCCACCCTTCATCTGCTTGAGCATCCCAATACCGCCATCCGGCGATGCATGTCTCTGAAACCGTCTCCATGAACAGAACTGGGTTTGAAAACCTTTTCCATGATTTATGTAACTTTACCACTCAAAAAGTTGATCCATATCACATAAGGCCATAGGATCGAATTGTGACTCAGGTCACAAAAAAACAATTAGATAACAGAGCGATGAGGTGAATATATGTTTGAGAACCTGGCAGTATTGTTCCACCTTAAGGGTGCAACCAGCAAAAAAGGCGCCGTAGAGAAAGACACCTACGCCCCGTCAACCCGTGAGTACTACTTCCGTTACGGTGCCTGATGCATCAGGGAAGTACATTAAAAGTAGTAAAATTACACACATTATAATCCGTACAACAGCCACCCCCTGTCGGGGCCGCTGTCCTGCCCTGGCCAGATGTTCCACGGCCAAACCTGAACTCCAACCATGAAGATGGGGCCCACAGGCCCCATTTTTTTATTGCTTCTCTTCCCTGCCTTCCAGCTGTGACGCCGGCAGCGACATCACACCGCCTTTCCCAACGGCACCGCCTCAGCCACCGGCAAGGGGGTGTGGCAAGCTACCTCATGGGCATCCCCATCACAAATCTGCAGGCTCGGTGCCGTATTGCGGCACAGATCCGTGGCATGGGGGCAGCGTTGATGAAAGTGGCAACCGCTGGGCGGCGATATGGGAGAAGGTACATCGCCGGTCAGCAGGATGCGCTGGTTGCGACGTCGCGGATCCGGTACCGGAATGGCCGAGATCAGCGCCTGGGTATAGGGATGGTGAGGGGACAGGTAGAGGGTTTGCGCATCCGCCAGCTCGACAATCCTTCCTAAATACATGACGGCAATGCGATCCGAGATGTGTTTCACCACCGACAGGTCGTGGGCGATGAAGATGATGGCGAGGTTCATCTCCCGCTGCAGGTTGAGCAACAGATTGACGATTTGGGACTGCACCGACACATCAAGGGCCGATACGGCCTCGTCGCACACCAGCAGCTTGGGCTTGAGGGCGATGGCGCGGGCGATGCCGATGCGCTGACGCTGGCCGCCGGAGAACTCGTGCGGGTAGCGATCCACCGCACTTTTCGGCAAACCGACCTTGTCCAGCAGCGCCAATACCCATTCTCGCCGCTGCTGGCTGTCGCCCTTGCCGTGGATGATGAAGGGCTCTTCCAGGATCTGGCCCACCGTATGGCGGCTATTGAGGGATTCTGCAGGATCCTGAAACACCATCTGCATCTCCTGGCGCAGGGAACGCATCTCTCTGGGCGAGAGCTGGGTGATATCCCGTCCCTCGAAACTGATGGTGCCGGCAGTCGGCTCGAACAGCTTGAGCAGGGAACGACCCAGGGTGGACTTGCCACAACCTGACTCCCCTACCAGCCCAAGCGTCTCCCCCTGTTTCAGATCGAAACTGATGCCATCCACCGCATAAACGGTGTAGTGCTTGCGCAAAAAGCCACCGCCCAGCCGAAAATGCTGTTTCAAATCCCGCACGGATAAAAGCGTGTTCATACGGCCAGCTCCTTCCAATGGTGACAGGCAACCCCATGGCGGGGATTGAGCTGTTCGGTCGCCGGAATGGCGATCACACAGAGCTCGGTGGCGTGTGGGCAGCGATTGGAAAAACGACACCCGGCCGGCATCTCGTGCAGGGCGGGCACCTGACCCTTGATGGTCTTTAGCAGGCTCTTGGGCACATCTTCCAGCCGAGGGATTGAGCTCATCAGACCATGAGTATAGGGATGGCGCGGACTGTCAAACAGCTCAAAGACATCGGCCTGCTCCACCGCCCGGCCGGCGTACATCACCACCACCTCGTCGCACAGCTCCGCCACCACACCAAGGTCGTGAGTGATGAAAATGATGGCCATGCCCGTCTGGGCCTGCAGCTCTTTCATCAGCTCCAGGATCTGGGCCTGGATGGTCACATCCAGCGCCGTGGTTGGCTCGTCACAGATGAGCAGGTCCGGCTCGCAAGAGAGCGCCATGGCAATCATCACCCGCTGACGCATACCACCCGACAGATTGTGGGGGTAGACGGCAAAGCGCTGGGTTGGCTCAGGTATGCCCACCTTTTGCAGCATGGCGATAGCCGCTTCCTTGCGCTGGACCTTGCTGTACTCAGGCCTGTGGAGGCGAAACACTTCCATCAGCTGATCACCGACCGTCTGCACAGGGTTCAGCGCCGTCATCGGCTCCTGAAAGATCATCGAGATGCGGTTGCCGCGCACCTTGTACATCTGATCCGGTGCCAGAGTGAGCAGCTCCTCCCCCTGAAAGCGGATGGAACCGGCTACTACCTGGCCATGGGGTTTGGGCAGCAGCCCCATGATGGCGAGGGAGGTGACACTCTTGCCACAGCCGGACTCGCCGACAATCCCCAGAGTCTGACCTGGGGCCACCTTGAAGCTGACCCCGTCGAGTACTTTTATCTTGCCGTCGTCGACGGCGAACTCCACCTCGAGATCGCTTACCTCAAGAATCGAGGCTTGGGTGTTGGGCATAACTGCAGCTCCCTTCGCAATGGTCTGAATATCAATGACGTGCATAGGTCTTGTCGAGCAGGTTGATGGGCGCCAGCGCCTCTCCTGCCTCCTTGGCTTTCAGGGTCTCTTCCTTCACCTTGGGATCGAGCCAGAGCAGGCCGCCGCTGCTGTGGGGGTAGCCATCCATGGGCCAGTAGAGCAGATCCGGGGTATTTCTGGTGGCAGGCACCTCGGGCAGCATCACATGGCGCCAGCTGCTGGCCCGCACATAGTTGAGCTGCACCCCGGGCACGAAAATGGCGAGATCATAGATGCGCTGCTGGATCTGACGGGAAATCCCGGCCCGCTTGGCCATGTCGAACTCTATGTTGTAAGCGTCGATCAGAGTGTCGAGCTCCTTGTCAGCCACGTTGAACAAGTTGTTGGTCTGGGGCTTGTTGGCGTTGGCCGAATGGAAGGATTCCCAATACTGGGGATAGAGACCACCGCCGCCCCAACCGAGCCAGGCTGCCTCGTGTTTCTTCTCCAGCATCACCTTGAAGCCGGTGGCGCCATCCACCAGATTGAGCTCCAGATCCAGGCCCGCCTTCTTGGCTTCCTCTTTGAGCACAGTCAGTCGCTTGGAATGCTCCTGGGTGGTATAGGTGAGCGCCAGGGTCAGCCGCTCGCCCTTGTCGTTTTGCAAGATGCCGTCCGGCCCCTGCTGGCCATAGCCGCCCTTGGCGAAGTACTCCCGTGCCTTGGTGATATCATAAGCCCGGCTTGGCAGTGACATGTCGGTAAAGTCACCGAAACCCGAGCCGAAAGTGGTCGCCCTGTCATAATCGCCACGCAGTACCGTCTCGATCATCTTGTCGAGGTTCATGGCATGCTGAATGCCAAGGCGCACATTCACGTCCGACAGTTTGGGGTTACTGACATTCAGGTGTACCCCCTGCCCCCCCTGCTTGGTATCGGTCATGGCCATCACCTTTTGCACGTACCCCTTTTTGTACTCTGGGGTGACCGCTTTTTCATGCCACCAGTTGGGCAGGATCATCTCGAAGGTATCGAGCTCCCCCTTCAGAAAGTGGCGAAACGCTATGTTGTGATCCCGGATCACCTGCACCTTGATGGTGTCGATATTGAATCTGTGCTGGTTGAAACGATCGTCTTTGGCCCACCAGTCTTGCTGCTTGCTGAAGGTGATGGACTTGCCCTTCTTGACCTCGCTCATCACATAGGGACCCGTGGTCGGGACCACGGCCCAGTTGTACTGTTTCACCCAGTTGGGCGTGAGCTTGTAGTAATGCTTGGGCTGAGGCCACAGCTCAGTGGTGTTGAGCAGGTCCAGCTTGGCCTTGCGGCTGCCCGCCTTGACCAGAATGGTGTGGGCATCAATTTTGTCTACCGCCACCACTTCCGTGGTGTAGTAGTTGTTGAACCAAGGCCCTTTGATGTGTTTGGAGCGCATCATCTCGTAGCCGAAGGTGTAGTCATCGGCGGTAACCGGCTTGCCATCGGACCACTTGGCACGCGGATCCAGCTTGAAATAGACGGTCTGGCTGTCTGGTGCTATGGCCCAATGAGTCGCCAGCGATGGTATGGGATTGCCGGTATTGGGGTGAAAACTGATGAGTCGCAGCTGGTTATCCAGAATATAGGAGCGGAACGAACCATTGGAGTCCGGCCCCACGGTGCGAAACGTCAGGGGAAAGCTGTCGACAAACATGGTGATGGCACCACCGGGCAGCGCCTTGGGAGACGCGAATGTCGGGTCAGTATCATTGGTCTCCCACTTGAGATCTGCGGGCAGACTGGCGGCCCAACCCCAGGATCCGTTCACCAGTAGAAAAAGAGCACCTATCCATTTGATTTTATTGTTCATGTTTGACTTCCAAGTCTAGCCCCTGCACTGGGGGTCTTGATTGATAACGGGTTTATCCCTTGCTCCCGGGTCCGCCTGTGGTGGCAGCCCGCCCTTCATTAATGACTGTTCGTAGCCAGCGTATACCAACGCGATGTGGCGCCGACTTCGTCACTGATAACGGGTAAATTTGCGCGGGTCGAACGCTTCGCGGATCGCCTCACCGATAAAGGAGACCATGATCAGCACCAGACTTACCGCCGCCACCACTGAGCTCACAATCCAGATGGCATCCAGATTGTTGATGCCCTGGGAGAGCAATTCACCCCAGCTTGGGGTCGGCGGCGCCAGGCCAAAGCCCAGATAATCCAGCGCCGTCAGGGTGGAAATGTTGCCCACCACGGCAAACGGCGCCAGGGTGACGATCATCATCAGGGTATTGGGCAGTATGTGGTTGAAGATGATGCGTTTGGTGGTGGCTCCCTGGGCCCGCGCCGCCATTACATAGTCTCGCGCTCGCTCCTTGTAGGTGAGGGTGCGCATGTACCAGGTGATCCCCATCCAGCCGAACAGCACGTTGATGCCGACAAAGAGGCCGAAGTTGGGCTTGGCCAGCGACACCAGGATCATGATGACGTAGAGAAACGGCACCTGGGACCAGATCTCGATGAAGCGTTGCAGGATGAGATCAAAGCGCCCGCCGAGGAACCCCATCATGCAGCCTATGGTCACCCCTATGGCGTAACTGGCCGCCAGAGCGATAAAGGCAAAGCCGATGGCGATGCGAAAACCGTACACCAGCCGCGCCAGCACATCGCGACCGCTGGTGTCGGTGCCAAGGAAGTGGCGCTCCGCCACACTGGGAGCGTAAGGGGGATAGGCATCCTCCTTGAAATCCTGCTCATAGGGGTTCCAGGGCACCAGCGGCAGCAGTACCCAGTCGCCTTTGCCTTGTGCTGCGAACTTGGCCTTGAGCTGGCGGTAATTGGTCTCGTACTCGTAATCTAGCCCGAACTGCTGGCCCGGGATCACATCACCGTAAGTGGGAAAGTGGAGCTGACCCTGATAGCTCACCATCAGTGCCCGGCTGTTGACCAGCAGCTCCGCCAGCAGGGAGAGCACCACCAGGGCAGTGAAGATGACAAACGAGTAGAAACCGCGCTTGATCGACTTGAAGCGCTTGAGTTTTTTCAGCGTAACCGGGTTGAGATTCATGGTTATTCTCCAAACCGCACGCGGGGGTCAACAAGGGCCACACAGATATCGGAAACGACATGGCGTGATATCAGCATCGGCATGACAAGAGAGTTCTGGTTCATGTTCACTCTCCAAACCGCACGCGGGGGTCAACAAAAGCGACACAGATATCGGAAACGATATTGCCCACCAGCATCAACATGGAGGTGATGGCCAGAATGCCCATGACGGTGGGGTAATCACGCTCGACGATCGCCTCGTAGCCAAGCAGGCCTATGCCGTCGATGTTGAAGATGGTCTCGATGAGGAAGGAGCCGCCGAAGAAAACAGTCAGCACGCTGCCAAGATGACTGGCAATCGGGATCAGACTGTTGCGCATGGCGTGGTCGGTGACCGCCTTGCGAAACGGCAACCCCTTGGCCACGGCGGTACGCACATAATCCGCCGACAGATTCTCCATCAGGCTGTTTTTCATGGTCATGGTCAGGATGGCGAAATCCCCGATGGCGTAGGCGATGAGCGGCAGCAGGGCATGGGCAAAGACGGTGCGGACCTGATCCCAGCTGCTCTCCATGGATTCAAAGTCGTCCCCCGGAAAACCGCCCATGGGCAGCCACTCCAGATGGAAGGCGAACACTGTGATGAGGAAGATCCCCACCACATAGGCAGGCAGCGCATAGGCCATGTAGATGAGCATTGAGCTTAAAGAGTCAAAGCGGCTGTTATGCCTGAGGGCTTTGGCAACCCCGAGCGGTATTGACACCGCATAGCTGAGCAGAAAGGTCGCCAACCCGAAAAAGGCCGTCACGGGAAGCTTGTCCTTTATCAGATCCCATACTGGCTCGTAGTAGCGGGTCGACTCCCCCAGATCCAGCACAGCCAGCTTCTGCAGCCACTCCCAATAAGCGACCAGCATGGGCTTGTCCAGCCCGTAAAATGCCTTCAACTCCTCGATCTGTTCATCGGAGAGCGCCTGAGCCCCCTTGCTGCCACTGGATCGCCCGGTCTCATTCTGTGAGACCTGAGCCTGCAACAGCATGCGTTCGACCGGGCCGCCCGGCACGAAACGGGTGATGGAGAAGACGAGCAGGGTGATACCGAGAAACGTCGGGATGATCAAAAGCATCCGACGTAAGAAATACGACAGCATGGTGAAACCTCGTCCTTGTTGTTCTTGTGTGGCTAGTCAATTCCGATGACCTGCCTGTCCTTCCTGGCATTACTCACTGGATAGTCTGTTTATTGGCAGACAATCCGCTCGGTCACTGTAAAAGCTCTGCAACAAAAATCAAGTACAAGAAAGGGTAAAACCGATGGAAATGGCCACTTGGTGTAAAAGCCGCAAGAAAATGACGTTTTTTATTTTAAAAAGAAAAATCAAAACAAAACGCTGGCTATCAATTAAATTTTAAAAACAATAAACAGTTGTTTAACTGCTATTAAAGAAAAGCCAACCACATGAATTTAAATGGCTTTAGCTTCCAACCCACCGAACTGAAAACGATATCAACACAACACCTCTATATTGTTCTACGGGTAACTACCAATGGTATCTATCGCCACTAAAATAGTGTTTCCTCCTTTTTTTTCTCATTTTCACAAAACAAGATACAAAGAGACATCAGCATTAATAATAAGTTCATCACTTTTTAGTTAGGCGACACAAAAGGCATTTAACAAAATTTTCACATTGCTTTGAATGTTATTCATAGAATTATTCACTGAGAAAACGCCACAAAAATAACACACTCCTCTTATTGCACTCAGCTTGCACTTGGCGCTCTGCTTTTCCCCTGCTCCATTGACGTCACCAGCCAAAGATTGATAAGCCTTACGCATCGCTCCAACGAGGGCGGTATGGAAGCAAACAAAAAACAACCAGGAAGGATATAAGCGATGCTTAGGAAAAGCAGACTCTCTGCTGCCGTAGCGTTTGCCTTGGCGAGCGCGGCAGTTATGACCACCCCTGTCTTGGCCGAAGAAGGCCAAAACGTCGAAAAGCTGCAAAAAATCAAGGTGACCGGTTCACGTATCTCCCGCGTCGATGTGGAAGGTGCCACCCCGGTTGTCTCCGTCAGCAAGGCCCAGATTGAGCAATCTGGTCAGCAGACAGTGGCTGACTACCTGAAACAAGCCTCCTACAACTCCTTCGGTGGTGTATCCCCCTCCTCCGGCAGCTCTTTCCAATCCCAGGCCAGCGTAGGCCTGCGCGGCCTTGGCTCGGAGCGCACCCTGGTACTGTTGAATGGCAAGCGGGTAGCGGGCTCTCCCACCATGGGTGGCACAGCCATCAATCTCAATACCATCCCCATGGCGGCGGTTGAACGGGTGGAAGTGAACCTGGATGGCGGCTCAGCCATCTATGGCTCCGATGCCATCGGCGGTGTCATCAACGTGGTGCTCAAAGAGGGCTATGAGGGCTTGACCTTCCAGGGCCGTATTGGCAGCCCGACTGAAGAAGGGGGGGATGAGAAGAGTGGCTCCATCGTCGCCGGTGTCGCCAGCGAGAAAGGCTCACTGATGGCAGTCTACGAGCACGACAAGAAAGACGTCATTTACAGCCGAGATCGCGACTATCTCGCCAAACAGGGCAACGACTCTCCCAGCGCCTATGGCCGCAACGTGGAAGGGATCACTGGCCTGGATGGCAATGGCGACCCCATCTGGAAATATGGTCCGCTGGCGGGTGCAACCAATGCAAACGGCACCTGCAAGGAGCCCTTCACCAATTTTGAAGGCGGTTGCAACTTCAACTACGGTCAGGTTGCTGCCACTACGGCCTCCCGCAGCCGTGACACCCTCTATTTGAATGGTCGTTATCATATCAACGACAACGTCGACTTCGTGCCCCAGATCATCGGCTCCCGGGTCGAGAGTTTCGGTCGCTTTGCACCCGCGGCAGGGGTGTTCACCATAGATCCTGCCAACCCGAAAAACGCCAAGTTTTTCACCGACAACGGCCTGGATGCCGCAGCCACTCAGGGCCTGGGCGAGGCGGCCTATGCCTACTATCGCTTCAGCAACGTCGGAACCCGTGACAATCTGGTTACAGACACCACTGGCAGCATGAACCTGGGTTTTGAAGGCACCCTAGCCACCGAGAGCGTCGGTGACATGCAGTGGAACGCCGGTTACATGTACTCCAAGACCGACAACAAGGAGAACGGCACCGGTTATGTACTGAAATCCGCCGCCCAGAAGGCGGTCGAAGATGGCAAGTTCGTCGGTGGCGAGTTTGATGCCTCCACCACTGCCTCCATGGCCGCCGACACCAGTCGCCGCGCCACCATGGACTTCTACCAGTGGTATGCCGGTGTCCAGTGGGACATGGGTGAACTGCCGGCCGGACCGGTCAGCTGGTACGCAGGCGCCGAGTACAACGACTGGGTCTACGCCGACAAGTACGATGCCCAGTCCGAAGCTGGCAACATCATAGGCTCAGCGGGCAACTCGTCCGGTGGCTCTCGTGATGTAACGGCTGCTTATATCGAGTCACTGGTACCCATCACGGATGAGATTGAGCTCAACGTCGCCGGCCGTTACGACAAGTACAGCGACTTTGGCAGCGCCTTCTCGCCCAAAACCAGTCTGCGCTACCAGCCGCTGGACAACCTGATGCTGCGCACCTCCTGGTCCCGTTCGTTCCGCGCTCCCAGCTTGAAAGATCTCTATTCTGCCGACTCCGAGTCTGCCGACTGGGCCAAGGATTATGTCTATTGCGCAGCGAACGGCATTTCGGCTGCGGCATGCCCGAATCAGCAATACACTACCATCCGTACTGCCAACGAGAAGTTGAAGGAAGAGACGGCCGATACCTGGAACTTCGGTGTGGCCTACAGCCCGCTGGATGACCTGAATCTGTCACTGGACTACTACACCATCAAGATCACCGATGTCATCCAGCTGAACTCTCTTCAGTCCATCATCTATGACGAGCTGAACAACGGCAGTTCCAGCAACATAGTGCGTAACAGCCAGGGCAAAATCAAACAGGGCACGGCTCCCATGGTCAACCTGGGCGAGCTGAACACCAGCGGCCTGGACTTCAAGGCGGACTACAAGTACGACCTGAACATGGCGACGGTGCGTTATGACTTCGGTGGTACCTATATCCTGGAGTACAAGGAAGGTCTGTATGCCGGTGGCCCTGTCATCGACAAGATCGGGCAAAACGGCAAGCCACAGCTGCGCTTCAACACGGGTGTCGGTGTCAATGTGCCCCAGTGGTGGAACATGGATACCTACCTGAGCGCCAGCTACATCGACTCCCAGAGCCAGGACTACATCGCCGATACCGGTGCTGAAGTGGGTCACATTGCGTCCCAGACTACCTGGAACCTGAACGTCGGCGTGGAAGCCCCCTGGGATGGCAAGATCCAGGTCGGCGTGAAGAACATGTTCAACGCGGCCCCGTCACTGGAAAGCGATGGTTTCACCTATGACGAAGACGTGTACAGCATCGATGGTCGCATCTACTACCTCGACTACACCCAGAAGTTCTGATCAACCCCGTTGATATAAGACCCAAGCCGGCCCGGTCGGGCCGGCTTTGCCCAACGTCCAAGGAAGTTACGGAGATAGGGTAATCCTATGAAGACAAGGACTATTAAAATGAAGAAAGCGCTCCTCGGCAGCCTGGTATCCGCTGCCTTGCTGACCAGCTTCAATCTGAGTGCCGCCTCTGCCGGTCAGGCAGTGGACGCTCAAGCCGCCACCGACAATGCATCCAAAGTTTCCCAGCAGAAGATCGACACCTACGCCGAATCTGCCGAGTCTGCCCTGGCCCAGTACAAGGCAGCCCTGCGCCAGGCGGACAGCCTGCGCGCTTACAACGAACAAGTGGGCAAGATGGTCGATTCCCAGGCCAGCGAGCTGGCCTCGATGCAGCGCCAGATTGCCCAGATCGATCAGACCAGCACCGAAGTGGTGCCCTTGATGCTCAAGATGATCGACTCCCTCGAGCAGTTTGTATCGCTGGATCTGCCGTTCCAGAAGGTCGAGCGGGAGGACCGCGTGGCGGCCCTGACCGACCTGATGAACCGGGCCGATGTCACCATCTCCGAGAAGTACCGCAAGATCCTGGAGGCCTACCAGATAGAGGAGGGCTTCAGCCGCACCATAGAGGCCTACAAGGCCAGTCTGGACAAGGATGGCAGCGAGAAAACCTACGAATTCCTGCGGGTGGGCCGCATCGCCCTGCTCTACCAGTCCCCGGACGGCATGGAAACAGGGGTCTGGAACAAGCAGACCCGCCAGTGGGAAGCCTTGCCACAAGAGTATCGCAGTGCAGTCGAACAGGGCTTGCGTATCGCCAAGAAGCAGGCACCGCCCGCACTGATCAAGATGCCGGTACAAACTGCGGAGAAAGCATCATGAAAGGAATCAAACTCGCCATTGCCTCCCTGATTGCGGGAGCTACCCTGTTCACCCTGCCGGTGACCGCCGCCGAGAAACCGGTGGACCTTAACGCCCTGCTGAACCAGGTCAAGGCCTCCAGCCTGAGCGAATCCCAGCTCAACAAGGAACGGGAAGCCCGCTTCCTGGCCGACAAGAACCAGCAGACTGCGTTGCTGGCCAAGGCCAAGGCCGAGCTCGCCGCCGAAACCGCCAAGGGCGAGCAGCTCAAGGCCACCTTCGATGCCAATGACAAGCAGCTGACCGAACTGACCGACACCCTGCGCCAGCGTTCTGGCAACATGGGTGAGATGTTCGGGGTAGTGCGCCAGTTTGCCGGTGAGTTCAAGGGCATTTTCCATGCATCGCCCATGCGGATCCTGCATCCGGAGCAATCCGAACTGCTGACCAAATTGGCAGAGAGCAAGGAGTTGCCCTCCAGCGAAGAGCTGGAAGCCTTCTGGACCGCGACCCTCAGCCGCATGGTTGATGGTGGCAAGGTGAGCCATATACCGGCAACGGTTGTGTATGGCGAAGGCAACCAGGCAGACAAGACAGTCACCCAGATCGGTGAGTTCAACACAGTTCTGGAAGGCAAGTACCTGAACTTTGTGCCGGAAACCGGCAAGTTCGAGCAGCTCTCCCGTCAACCTGACAGCAAGATCACCTCACCGATCGCTGACTTTGAACAGGGCGGCGATGGCCTAAAACCCATCTATATTGACCCGTCACGGGGTGTGATCCTCTCTCTGCTGGTGCAATCACCGACACTGGGCGAGCGTATCGATCAGGGTGGCGCAGTAGGCTATGTGATCCTGGCGCTGGGTGCCATCGGCGTGCTGCTCGCCCTGTTCTGCGGTGCTCGTCTCTCCCTGATCGGCGGCGCCATGCGCAAGCAGCTCAAGTCCGACAAGGTGATCAAGGGCAACCCGCTGGCTGACATGCTGACGGCCTATGAGACCCACCGCGGTGACAACATAGAGGATCTGGAATCCAAACTGGATGAAATCATACTGCGCAACGTGCCCAAGCTCGAGAAAGGGGTCGGCATCATCAAGCTGATCGCCTCGGTGGCGCCGCTGCTGGGCCTGCTGGGTACAGTGGTCGGCATGATTGCCACCTTCCAGGCCATCACCCTGTTCGGTACCGGCGATCCCAAGCTGATGGCGGGGGGTATTTCAGAGGCGCTGGTCACCACAATGCAAGGTCTGGTCGTCGCCGTGCCCATGCTGTTCCTCTATACCCTGGTACAGACCCAGAGCCGCCGCCTGATCCAGATCCTGGAAGAGCAGAGCGCCGGTTTCGTCGCCCGTTATCAGGAAAGCCTGCACGCCTCCAAAGCCGCAGCGTAAGGAGTCTCCCATGTGGTTCTGGTTGATAGAAGAAGCGGAGTCCATTCGCCGCTTCCTGGGAATGGGAGGAGATGTGCTGGTTGCCATCTTCTTCCTCACTCTGCTGATGTGGGCCCTGCTGCTGGAACGTTGGATCTATTTTCTGACTGTCTACCCGCAGCAGGCGAAAGGGACACACCAAACCTGGCAGGCACGCCAGGATCATCTCTCCTGGTCTGCCAAGCAGATCCGGCGTGAGCTGGTCTCCCGGGTGGCGCTGGCCGTGGACAAGGGGATGCCGGTCATCAAGGTGTTGATCGCACTCTGTCCCCTGATGGGGCTGCTGGGAACCGTGGTCGGCATGGTGCAGGTGTTTGACACCCTGGCCATCACTGGCACCGGCTCCCCCAGAGCGATGGCATCCGGTATCTCCAAGGCAACCATTCCGACCATGGCAGGCATGGTCGCCTCCCTGTCGGGCCTGTTCTTCGCCAGTCGCCTTGAGCACAAGGGCCGACTCGCTGTCGACAAGCTGGAAGACAGTCTGAAACACGGATAAGTCAGGGACAGATAGCTGGCGGGGAGTCTCTCCCCGCCCGATACAAGCAAGGAGTTTTTGCTATGAGAAAGCGTCACAGCGCAAGCAGCGCAGACGAGGCGGCGATCGATATGACCCCCATGCTGGACATAGTGTTCATCATGCTGATCTTCTTCATCGTCACCACCTCGTTCGTCAAGGAAGCCGGGGTTGAGATCAACCGCCCGAGCGCCAATACCGCCGAGACAGTGAAAAAAGGCAACATCATGGTCGCAGTCCGTGAAAACGGTCAGGTCTGGGTCGACAAACGCATGGTCGAAGTGGGTGCAGTTCGCGCCAACATAGAACGACTGAGAGCGGAAAACCCGGAAGGCGCCGTAGTCATTCAAGCCGATGTTGAATCCCGCTCCGGTGTCGTGGTGCAGGTGATGGATCAGATCCGCATGGCGGGAGTACAGAACATCTCCATTGCCGCCAACAAAGACGGCTGATGCCAGGGGTCACCTATGAGATACCTGATATCCTTTGCCGCCGCCTTCCTGGTGGTGTTCGGCCTCTTTTGGGGCATGAACAAGCTGGTCAACCAGGACAGGCGCGAGCTGCAGGAAAAAGAAGACGTCAGCATGGTCGACTTCATCCGCCTCAAGCCGCAGGAGACACTGCAAGAGAAACAACGGGAGCTGCCCAAGCCGCCGCCGCCGAAACGCCCGCCCCCCCCTCCCGAGATGGAAGTGGCCAGTACGGACAGGCCCAAGATGGAAAGCTCGCCCATGGACATGCCCAAACTCGACCTGCCGGTCAACATAGGGGGCGGCAACGCCCTCGGTGCCTACAGCACGGGCGGCGGTGGTGGCGGTATGGGTGGCAACAACGGTGCCATTCCACTGGCGACCTTCGAACCCATGATGCCCCGCAAGGCGGCGCTGGCCGGGCTCGCCTCCGGCAAGGTTCTGGTGGAGTTCACCGTGACCGAACGCGGCACCGTCAGCAATATCCGCATCGTGAAGGAAGAGCCGCGCAGCTATGACCTCGGCAAGGCCGCGCGCAAGACCATCACCAAATGGACCTTCAAGCCGGCCATGGTGGACGGCAAGCCGCAAGCCAGTCGCATGCAGCAAGAAATCGAGTTTGCGACCAACTAAGGAAGGTGGCGATGAAAAAGTTACAGACCCTGATCCTCGCCCCGGTTGCCATGGCGGTGCTGCTCAGCACCGCCAGCTGGGCCGCCGAGCAACCAGCCCTGTCGGATCGCGCCTATCGCGCGGTCAACAAGGCGCAGGAGTTGATCACAGAGAAGAAATACGGCGAGGCCAATGCCAAGCTGCAGGAGGCGCTGTCAGGTGCCGGCGAGCGCGTCTACGACAAGGGGGTGATACTGCAGACCCTCGGCTTCGTGGCCGCACAGCAGGAAAAATACGGTCAGGCGACCAAGTACTTCGCCGAGGCCATCGCCACCGGCGGCCTGCCACAACCCGTGGCACAGCAGGTGCGCTACAACCTGGCACAGCTCTATATGGCGGAGGGGAACTTCAAGGGTTCCATCAGCACCATGAACCAGTGGTTTGCGAGTCTGGGCAAGGATGAGAAACCGACCCCGCACGCCTACATTACCCTGGCCAACGCCCATGTGCAGCTCAAGCAGTATCGAGAGGCCATACCTGCGGTGGATCAGGCCATCAAGCTGTCGGCGGGCAAGGCGCCGGAGTCCTGGTATCTGCTCAAGATGGCGGCGCACTACGAGCTGAAACAGTACAAGCCGGCCACAGAGGTGCTGACCGCTCTGGTGGACAAGTTCCCGGAGAAGAAGAAGTACTGGACCCAGCTCTCCGCCATGCACATGCAGGCGGGCAACGATGCCAAGGCGCTGGCGGCGCTCGAATCGGCCTACAACCTCGGCATGCTGACCGAGTCGGCCGAATTGCAGCGCCTCGCCAACTACCTGGCCTTCGCCGGCATTCCCCACCGCGCGGCACGCGTGATGGAGAAGGCGATAAAGGAGGGGAGCATAGAGAGCAGTGCCGCCAACTACAAGACACTGGCCAACTACTGGCATCAGGCCAAGGAGCTGGATCCGGCCATCGATACCCTGGCCAAATCCTACCAGATGGCCCCCAGTGCCGAACTGCAGCTCAAGATGGCGCGCATGATGATCCAGAGCAAACGCTATCAGGATCTGGTGGCCCTGGCCGCCAAACCGGCAGCCAATGCCAGTGGCGAACAGCGGGCGGATCTCAAGTTCCTGACCGGGGTCGCCTATTTTGAGCAGAAAAAGCCGAAGGAGGCACTGAGTGCCTTCACCCAGGCTGCACAGAATGGCAACGTCAGCGGTCGCGCTGCCCCCTGGATCAGCTTCCTCAAGGAGCAAGAGGGAGAGGCAGTCACGCAGTAAGCGCCAAGCGCACCGGCTCAGGCCATTCACTCCAGGGTCGAGGTCAAGGCTCAATGACGCGAAACGGGTGCGGGCGCCCTCCCCGCCCCCGTTTCATACCACAAGGGGTTCGCCCCACCGCTTGCCTTGGTGGCAATTGGCCGCTCTTCGGAGCGGTCTTTTTTATATCTGCGACCTCCTCTTTATATCTGCCGTCATAAAAAATCCGGAGCCTGGGCTCCGGATTGGGTCATTCATGGATACGGGCATTACCTCAACTGTGAGGGTGTCGGCAGCGCCTCCGTTGCGCCATCAGTAACTGCATACCTGCTTCCAACTGCCATCGGTCGCCTTGGGCTCGCTGCTGGTCCACCAATTCGCCTGCCACACCACCTTGTTATGGGTGATGCGATCGCCACCACCTGCGTGATCCCCTTGCGGCCAGGTCGGGTAGGCCTTGTAGGCCGCCGGATTGACGTTCTGGCTGCTGCAGCTGGTGCCGCCCGGGTTCTCGCCACCACCAGTGCCGAGCTCGGCCTCTGGCAGGGTCGGGAACTCGACCTTGAGACCTATGGTCTGGCTGCCGCTGATGATACGCATGCCGCTCGGCACACCGGCGGCGGGCAGGTAGTAGGTCATGGCGACTTCAACTTCAGCGCCCGGCGCCAGTGTCTGCCAGCTCGGCAGGTTCATGGCGACCTTGTGGAAGTCCTTCTCGTTGGCAATGCCCTCCGAGTTGTCGTTGCCACCGCTCTCGACCACTTTCAGCCCCATACCGCTCTGATCCGTGATGGTATCAGAGGTGGATGTCGGCATCAGAAACTCGATGCGAGCGCCGCCCGGAATGGTCTGGGTCGACTTGTTAACCAGCTTGAGTTTCGGGTTGATCGGGTAGTTGGAGTCTCCTTCCTTGAAGCCGGAGAGGCTGACCTGGATGTCGAGCTGGGCACTCGGCGCGGCCAGATCATTCTGCTTGTTGTTGTACGGAGTTGCCTTGGCAAACTTCTCGTAGGCAAGCGTCGTCAGAGTGCTGCCCATGCCGTACTCGTTCTTGGCCGGATCGAAGGCGTAGTCGCCCGCCATCTCCCAGAACATGACGCCACCCAACCCGCGCTTGATGATGTAGTCCAGCTTGTGACCCATGGACTCTTCATCTTCGGTGGAGAGGAACACCTTCTTCTCCTCGTTCCAGAGCCAAGGCGCATGGGCCTTGTCATCGTAGTAACGCACATACTTGCCCTGCATCACGTGGGCCGGATTGTTGGGGTCCAGACCCCAGGCCGTGCCGTAACTCGGCAGCGTGGTGATGCCCAGGCTGGCCGCATGCTCCAGGTTCTTGGCATGCCACATGGGCACGGCGCCACCGCCGATCTCCTTGCCGTTCTTGTCCAGATCATGCCAGATGTTGTCGATGCCGACCGCACCATTGCCGCACGGAATCGTACTGCCACCGGTGCCCGGCTGACACTCGTTCTGGCTCGGCAGGGCAGCCTTGCCACCCAGACCGTGACTGCCACCGCTCACCCCCTGCCAGCCGCGGGTGTAATAGGGCACACCCACGTTGATCTTGCCGGCCGCCAGCGCACCACGGAAGTAGTGGGCAGACCAGGCGGCGTTGAGGTAACCGATACCGCCAAACTGGGCCTGATTGTATACGCCCCAGTGGGAGAGTTCGGGATCGGCATTGTTGTCGAACAGGGCCGCGTTGTGACCGACAAAGTGGTTCCAGGCACCGTGGAAGTCATAGGTCATCAGGTTGACGTAATCCAGATACTGGGTGACCTGGAAGTTCTCCATGCCGCGCAGCAGGTAGGCTGACGCCGGTGAGGCAATGGTCAGCATGTACTTGCGTCCATCCTCGGTACCGGCATTGTCGAGCCGCGCCCGCAGTGTCTTCATCAGCACCTCGTAGTTGGCAAACAGCTTGGCACGGCACTGGTTGGAGAGCGGGAAGTCGTTGGGGTTGCCTGCATCCTTCATGGAGGTGGGGTACTCGTAGTCCACATCCACCCCATCGAAACCGTACTGGCGGATGAAGCTCACCGCCGAATCGGCAAAGGCGTTGATGCCGGCGGTATTGACCGAGCAGTCGCCCTTGGTGGTGGCGGTGTAGAAGCCGCGGGTATCGGCCCAGCCTCCGACCGAGATAAGGGTCTTCACGTCCGGATACTGCTTCTTGTACTTGGAGATCAGGTTGAAGTGGCCCTGATAGGCGAATTCGGGATCCATCTCGGCGCCCGGCACACCATCCCAGGTCAGCTTGGTGGCCGCATCATCCACCTTGATCTGGTGACTCTGCTCGTCCACAGCCGCGAAGGCGTAGTTGATGTGGGTGAGCTTGTCCCAAGGGATGTCGTTCACCAGGTAGGCGGGCAAGCCATTCTTGCCAGTGCGCCAGGAGGTGAAGTAACCGATCACCCGGCGGGCGTGGTCATCCCCCATGCACTCGTAACCGTCCGGGCGATAGATCTGGCGAATGTCACAAGAGAGGTTGCCACCTGTGGGCGGCAGCGCCGCCTCTTCCACCTGCACATCGACCTGGGCAGACTCGCCCACCAGGTTTTCCTTGTCGGTAGCCACCAGTTTGAGGGCGGCAGCCCCCTTGCTCTGGGGCGTCCAGCTCACCTGCCAGGGGGCGCTGACGTCTTCACCGACTTTCTTGCCATCCACATAGAGCTCGACCCTGGCCACGTCATTGTTGGCATCGGTGACATTGCCACTGACCGCCACGCTGCGCCCCAGGGTTACCTTGGCGCCGCTGACCGGGCTGCTGATGCTCACCCCGGGCGCCTCTGGCGCGACCACGGCGTTGACGCTGAAGCTGGCATCCGCCTCGCTCAGCACAGTGCCATCCTTGTCCAGCCCACGAGATTTGAGTTGATGGGGGCCGACACCGGTAGCGACCCAGCTGGCCGACCAGGGGGCCCCGCTGCTCACCGCCACCTGCTGACCATCGATCAGATACTCGACCTTGACCAGGGCGCTGCTGTTGCCGCTCAGGGTGACCGCCAGGGCCACGGGTACACCTTCGTTGAAAACGCTACCAAGAGCGGGCGAACTGATTGCCAGCCCAAGGCCCGGAGTCGTGCCGCCGTCGTTGAACAGCTTCCAGGCATCAGCCCAGACTGCACCCACACCGGGGGCATAGTGATAGGGGGATGCCCCGCACCAGCCGGAGTAGGGAAATTCTTTGCATTCGTAGAGAGCGCCTGCGTTGCTGACCACATCGCCAGCCTTGTAAGCGGTGCCGGCCTGATAGGCGGGATAAGCGGCTTGTACCCAAGCGGGCATGGCAGCCAGGGCCACCAGCATGGCAAGTCTGCTGGGCCTTAAGGTCTGTTGCATATTGTTATCTTCCTTGTTTTGTCTTGGCATTGGTCACCAGGGCAAAGAACAAGCGCAACCGGCGTGATGGGAGCAGACAACTGGCAATGGACGTGCCACAAACACCACCTTCACCCTGGGAAGCCCCGCTATCTGGATCGACTGATCTGGAGACCGGAGGCATTGCGTCCCGGCATTTCGACCGGTTTGCCCTTTACCTGGGTTCCGTGAGGAACAAGCCGAGTATAGGAATCAACCAGCAGAGTCTCAATCTTCATTCTCGAAGAAAAATATGTGGATGCAAGCCAGATCACACTTTCCCGAGAACAGTGAATTAATTATTTTGTCATTAATTTCATAACGTTAGTCAGGTCAAAAAAACCAGCACTGCCCTCATTTGCATCCCGGTAATGTGCGTTGGCTCACTGGTATGACGTGCCAGAAATGTGACAATGCGCGCCCTTGGTCAAGGTGCCAAGGCTATGGAAACACTGGCAAAAAATAAAAAAGGAATCGTTATGAAAGGAACACGTACCCTGCTGTCGCTGGCCGTGGGGCTTGCGCTCGCGTCCCCGTCCGTCCATGCCGCCAGCTTCAGCTGCACGGCTGACAGTGCCCTCACCCCCATCCCCGTCATTCAGGGCATTGGTGGCAAGAGTCCCCTCATCCCCGATGGCAAGTTCGAAAGCGCCCAGAGCGTCACGGTCAAGGCGGTGGTCACGGCACTTGGTGAGAGTCTCAACAAGGGTTTCTACCTGCAGGATCTGCAAGGGGATGACAATCCCCAGACATCGGATGGCATCTTCGTCTACCTCAACGACAAAAACTTCGCCAGCAAGTACCCGGACATCAAGCCGGGTGCCGAAGTCTGTCTGGAGGCCAAGGTCGAGGAGTACTACAACCACACCCAGCTCAAGCCGGTCGTTGACAGCGGCGCCCCGCGTCTGCAGGTGCTCGCTCAGGGCTCTGTGCCTGCCGCCGTGCCGCTGCGGGTACTGGAAAACGAGACCCTGGCCCGGGCGCTGGAGCGTCACGAAGGGATGCGGGTACGCCTCGATGCCGACAGCGCGCTCAAGGTAAGCCGCAACTTCAGCTATGACTACGCCGCCAAACGCAACAATCTGGTGCTGTCACACCAGGCACCGCTGATGAAGCCGACCCAGCTGCATGCCGCCGACAGTAAAGAAGCCAAGGCGCTGGCCAGGGCCAATGCCCGCAACCGGGTATTCCTCGAGTCTGACTTCAAGGCCGCCGATGGCAAACTGCCCTGGCTGCCAGGCTGGGATCCGGAGCAGGGTTATCTGCGCATCGGCGATGTCCCGGTCAATCTGGATGCGCTGGTGGGCTACAGCTACAACGAATACCGGTTGATAGTGCCGCAGGATCAGGTGATCACCGCCGGCGATCTGCTGCGCACCAGCGATAACGATCGCCAAAGCGCACCGGCCCGTGCCGATGGCACCGACTTGCGTATCGGCAGCTTCAACGTGCTCAACTACTTCACCAGCCACTCCAGCGTGGGGGGGGCCCTCAATGTGCTGTGCAAGGATCAGGCGGATGCGGACAGCGCCAAGGGCTGCAACCGCGGCGCCAAAAACCTGGAGGACTTCCAGAAACAGCGTGCCAAGATAGTCAACGCCATCACTGAGATGGATGCCGATCTGCTCGGCCTGATGGAGATGGAGAACAACGGCTTTGACAGTCACTCCGCCATCAGTGATCTGGTGCAAAGCCTCAACGCCCAACAGAAGGAAGCTGACAAACAGTACGCCTTCGTGGCCCTGCCCAAGGCGCTGCTTGGCGACGAGCGCTTCTTCGGCGGCGACGCCATCATGGTGGCCATGATCTACCGGCCCGTCAAGCTGACGCCGCAGGGGGGTGCCAGCGTCATCACGCTGCCGGTACAGAAATACCAGGACGCGAAAGGAGTCGAGAAACAGGCCTCCCAGCGTGACTCCCTGGTGCAGAGCTTCACCGTCGAGGGCAGCAAGGAGCCGCTGACCCTGGTGGTCAACCACCTCAAATCCAAGGGATCCGGCTGCCTGGAGAACCTGGACGGCAAGGAGCCGGCCGATCTGCAGGGCAAGTGTACCGAGTTCCGGGTCAGTGCCGCCAAGGTGCTGGGCGACGCGGTGAACACGCTGCCGGGTATGGTCATGTTGGTGGGTGACCTCAACTCCTACGCCAGGGAAGATGCGATCCGGGTGCTGACCGACTATGTGCCGACCGAGGGTCAGCGCAAGATAGTCTCGGCCTCCCGGACCTTCCTCGGCGAGCAAGTCTATGAGCAGACCGGCAGCGAAGTGAGCAAGAGCTATGGCCTGATCGACATGAATGTCAGGTTCAACAAGGAGAAGGCTATCTCCTACAGCTACGAGGCCGAACTCGGTACTCTGGACTATGCCCTCGCCAACCCGGCACTGGCCAGCAAGGTAATCGCGGTCGCCGACTGGCACATCAATTCGTTCGAGAGCAACCTGTTCGAATATGGCCGTGGCTTCACCGGTGACATGATCAAGTCCGACAATCCGTTCAGCGCCTCCGATCATGATCCCATCATCGTCAACCTCAAGCTGAAGGAAGAGAGCAACGGCGGTGGTGGTGCCATGAGCGCCCTGTTGCTGGCCCTGCTGCCCCTGGCCTGGCGTCGTCGCCGCAACTGATGCGACTTTGCCATCATGCCAAAGCCCGCTGCGATGCGGGCTTTTTTACGAACAGGAGACGGCCGGACACAACATGAGCCAAAACAAAAAGGCCACCGCGATAACGGTGGCCTTTTGGCTTCTTGTCACAAGAATGTGGTGGAGCTACGCGGGATCGAACCGCGGACCTCTTGCATGCCATGCAAGCGCTCTCCCAGCTGAGCTATAACCCCAAATTTTGTACTCAACAAATGGTTCTGGCGGCCATCTGTCGCAAATGGTGGTGGAGCTACGCGGGATCGAACCGCGGACCTCTTGCATGCCATGCAAGCGCTCTCCCAGCTGAGCTATAACCCCGAATTTCGTACTCAACAAATGGTTCTGGCGGCCATCTGTCGCAAATAGTGGTGGAGCTACGCGGGATCGAACCGCGGACCTCTTGCATGCCATGCAAGCGCTCTCCCAGCTGAGCTATAACCCCACAAAGGTCGGCCTGGGTGATACACACCGCACTGCCCTGGGTAATTCATCTTCAATCAGGAACCTGGTGGAGCTACGCGGGATCGAACCGCGGACCTCTTGCATGCCATGCAAGCGCTCTCCCAGCTGAGCTATAACCCCTTTGATTCCAGATTTTTCGAGGAGAATTTGGTGGAGCTACGCGGGATCGAACCGCGGACCTCTTGCATGCCATGCAAGCGCTCTCCCAGCTGAGCTATAACCCCAACTCACCTCGGCGCTGACGAAGTTATCTCCGGCAACGGAGGCGCATGATAGGCATCACCCGCTTTGCTGTCAACCCAAAAATAACACCGGCTGGAGCGTTTAGTCAAAATTCAAGCAGTTAGCTGTTTTTACCGGCAACCTTGCCGCTATCTCGCTGTTTTATGTCACAAATCTGGTTAACCGCGAAAAACACAGGCTCCCTTGCGGGAGCCCTTTATTGTCAGTGGAAGGCAATTTATCCGGCTGCCACCAGCCGCGGCAGCAGGCGACTTACTCGGCGGCCATGCGCGCTTCGATATACGCCAACGCGCGATCGATGCGAGCCAGCACGCGCTCTTTACCCACCAGCGCCATCACGGCGTCGATACCAGGGGAGATTATCCCAGACCGGTGACGGCAATGTGCGACGGCAAACTTACTCGGCGGCCATGCGCGCTTCGATATACGCCAACGCGCGGTCGATGCGAGCCAGCACACGCTCTTTACCCACCAGCGCCATCACGGCGTCGATACCAGGGGACTGACCCAGACCGGTCACGGCCACGCGCAGCGGCATGCCGACCTTGCCCATGCCCTGACCCAGCTCGGCGGCAGTGGCTTCAATCAGCTCGTGCAGCGCTTCGGTGGTCCAGGTGTCCAGAGCGGTCAGCTTGGCCTTGGCCAGCGCCAGCGGCTCGGCAGCGACGCCACGCAGGTGCTTCTTGGCAGCCGCTTCGTCGATCGCTTCGTACTCTTCAAACAGATAGCGGCTCTGGGCGGCCATCTCCACCAGGGTATTGCAGCGCTCGGCCAGCAGAGTGACAACCTCTGGCAATGATGGGCCCTTGCTGGTGTCAATCTTCTGGTTTGCCATGTGCCAGGCCAGATGCTTGGCCACATAGGCCGGATCCAGGCTGCGCATGTAGTGGTTGTTCAGCCACAGCAGCTTGTCGGTGTTGAAGGCGGAGGCGGATTTGGAGATGGCATCCAGGCTGAACAGCTTGATCATCTCGTCCAGGGTGAAGATCTCCTGATCACCGTGGGACCAGCCCAGACGCACCAGATAGTTCAGCAGCGCTTCCGGCAGGTAGCCGTCATCACGGTACTGCATCACGGAGACGGCGCCGTGGCGCTTGGAGAGCTTGGCACCGTCGTCGCCCAGGATCATGGAGACGTGGGCAAACTCCGGCACGGGCGCGTTCAGCGCCTTGTAGATGTTGATCTGGCGCGGGGTGTTGTTGATGTGGTCTTCGCCACGCACCACGTGGGTGATCTCCATGTCCCAGTCATCGACCACCACGCAGAAGTTGTAGGTCGGCGCGCCATCGGTGCGGCGGATGATGAGATCGTCGAGCTCGGTATTGGCGAACTCGATGCGGCCACGGACGTGGTCATCGAACACCACTGAGCCTTCGGTCGGGTTGCGGAAGCGAATAACGTGCGGCGCATCGGCCGGGTGATCGTGGGCCGCATCACGGCACTTGCCGTCATAGCGGGGCTTCTCGCCGTTGGCCATCTGACCTTCGCGCAGCGCGTCCAGGCGCTCACGGGAGCAGTAGCACTTGTAGGCACGGCCATCGGTCAGCATCTCGTCGATGATGCCGTTGTAGCGGTCGAAACGCTTGGTCTGGTAGTAGGGGCCCTCATCCCAGTTCAGCTCCAGCCATTCCATGCCCTCAATGATGGCGTCGATCGCCTCCTGAGTGGAACGTTCCAGGTCGGTATCCTCAATACGCAGCACGAACTCACCGCCCTGGCTCTTTGCAAACAACCAGGAATAGAGTGCGGTACGGGCACCGCCGACATGCAAAAAGCCGGTCGGGCTGGGAGCAAAACGGGTTTTGACTTTCATCTTTAAGCCTTGTGTAGAGGGCCTTGGGCCAATTCGTTAGAAAAAACCGTCGCATTTTAGCACTCAGAATCCCGGATGGGAAAACCATGAGGCCGTTGCGGGCTAAAGTAGGGGGTTAAATTTGCTGCCCGGCCGCCTGCAGCCTGATATTTGAGGGGGATCGCAAAACCGAAGCGGCATTTCCGATTTGCTATGGGAAGTGTTGGAGAGCTGCCTCCTCCGGCCGATATCCAAACAACTCTCACACTATTTCTCACGACACAAGGAAGAGACGATGCAGTTCCGTTCTATCCAGAATCGAATTCTGGTCATGGCCGGGATCGCCATGACCGCAGCCCTGGTCATACTGATCCTGCTCAACCAGTATTCCGGTCAACAGACCCAACAGCTGACCATCAGCTCCAGTCGCGCCGCCCTGCAGCAAGAAGCCTGGCAAAAGGTGAGTGCCAACGCTCGGGCCGAGGCCGCCACCATCACACAGTTGCTGCAAAAGGGGCTCTCCTATACCCAGCAGATGGCCAGTGCCCTCGCCTTGCAACAAGAGGGCAAGCTACCGCTGGATCGCCAACAGGCCACGGATCTACTCAAGGCGCAGCTCGCGCTCGAACCACAATTGTATGGCGCCTTCGCCGGCTTCGAGCCGAACGGCTTCGACGGCCAGGACGCCACCTTCGCCGGTCAAAGCGCGCTGGGTAGCGACAGCCAGGGCCGCTTCGTGCCCTACTTCTATCGTGACAAGGACCAGATAGGCACAGACCTGCTGCTGTCCATCGAAAAGACCGATCCGGATGAATTCGGCAACCCGGCCAACGACTACTACTCCTGCCCGAAACGGGAAGGGCGTTCCTGCCTCATCGACCCCTTCAAGGTGGACATCAACGGCCAGCAGGTGCTGGTGAGCACCATCACCACCCCCATCATGGTGGCAGGCAAGTTCAAGGGGATCGCCGCGCTGGATCTGGCTGTGGACTCCATCAGCCGTCAGGCCCAGTCCCTCAACAGCAACATCTATGACGGCAAGGGCGAGACCCTGATCGTCAGCGCCGCAGGCGTCATCACAGGCACCAGCGGTGACGCCAGCCTGCTTGGCAGCCGGGCCGACAAGCTGCTTGGCAACCAGTGGCAGCAATATCTGAAACCGGAAGTGCAGCGTCAGGAGCTGGACGAATCATTTCGTATCTCTGTGCCCATCATGGTACCAGGCATGAGCCGCAACTGGGCCATCATAGTCACCCTGCCCTACAAGGTGGTACTGGCGGGCGCCGATCAGCTGGAAAGCCAGCTAAGCGACATGAGTCGGGCTGCCATGACCCAGCAACTGGTGGGTGCCCTTGTCGTACTGGTGCTGGCACTGGCCACCATGCTGATGATAGCGCGCAGTATCACGGGCCCCATCCGCCAGATGGTCAGCCTGGTAGATGACATTGCCGATGGCGAGGGGGACCTCACCAAGCGCCTCACCACCCGCTCCGTCGACGAGCTGGGGGATCTCGCCAAGGGCATCAACCGCTTCATCGACAAGTTGCAGGTGCTGCTGGGGGATGTGCTGAAAACCGCCAGCGAGGTGAACCGCCACGCCGGTGATACCGATCGCATCGCAGGGCAGACCGACACCAACTTGCAGCATCACCAGGCGGAGATGGAGCAGATGCTGACTGCGGTGCAGGAGATGTCCTATGTCAGCCAGGAAGTGGCCACCCACGCCAACAACACCGCCGACTCGGCCAAGCAGGCCCAGGGCGCGGCGGATCAGGGCAAGGTACGCTTCCAGCAGGTGATCCAGTCAATGCACAAGGTGGCGGCCGAAGCAGGCAAAGGCGCCGAAGTGGTCGAGGGGCTGGCTCACGACAGCGAGCAGATCACCAACATACTCACTGTGATCCAGGGCATTGCCGATCAGACCAACCTGCTGGCGCTCAATGCCGCCATAGAGGCTGCACGGGCCGGCGAACAGGGCCGAGGTTTTGCGGTGGTGGCCGACGAGGTGCGCAAACTGGCGGGCAACACCCAGCAGGCGGTGCAGAACACCCAGGAGCTGCTCGAGAAGATCCGTCTCAGCTCGGCCAATGCAGTCAGCGCCATCAATCAGAGCCAGCAGCTGACCCATCAGGCGGTGGGCGAGGCGGATCTGGCGGAAGAGGCGCTCGCCAGCATCTATCAGGCCATCTCTACCATCAACGACATGACCTATCAGATCGCCTCCGCCGCCGAGGAGCAGAGCTCCGTCTCCGAGACGGTGTCCGGCAATCTGTCAAAAACCAACGCACTGGCCAACGACATCGCTCAGGATGCGACCGAAACGGCCAAAGCCAGTCAGGCATTGCGTCAGGCCGCCGAGCGTTTGCAGCAATTACTGGGACAATTTCGTCTCAGCTGACAATTTTCCTCTCTCGGACTCTCCCCCTCGGGGGCGAGTCCGTTTACCATAGGCAACGAATTTGCCTGATGGCAGGCAATGTAGTGAGAGGTAAATGCCGTGCCCACCCCGGACCGTCGCCCACGTGGCCATAACAGACGAGCCCAGCAGCGTCGACAAGACGAATCACAAGGATCCCTGCTCCATCGTATCAATGCCGCTACCCTGCCCTTGCGCCAGCGCATCGGCCAAGGGATGCGTGGCCTTGGCCAACGCGGCCAGGAGGCCAGCGCGGGCAAATTCAAGCTGGCCAACCCGCTGCCCCGCAAACACACCATAGGCCTGCTGGTGCTGGTGCCCATCTGGCTGCTGTTGATGGCCTGGGAGCCTGCGCCTACCATGCCGACAACCGCCCCGTCCGGTTCGCTCGCCGTGCCGCTGGCCGTGCCAGCCGAAGCGCTGACTACTGGCAATGGCACCTCGGCCGCCAAACCGGTCGAAGAGAAAGTAGATGGCAGCTGGCTACAGCACGATGTGCAAGCCGGTGAAACCCTCTACTCCATCTGGCGCAAGTTCGAGCTGCCAGGCGCCGAGCTCAGTCGCCTGATTGCCATCGAAGGGCCGGACCGCCCTTTGACCCGGCTGCAATCGGGCAAGTCGGTGTTCATTCTGGTGGATGACAACCGCCGCATCCAGCGGGTGGAGATCCGCTCCTACGGTCAGGCCATCTATCGGTATGACCGGCAGGGCCAAGGGTTCGCCCTCAAGGAGTGACAAAACGGGAGGCCATGAGCCTCCCGCTTTTTGATCCAGCACCGTGAAATAAGCCGCTGACTTCACAATATTTTTAGCTTGCTCAAAAAATGAAAAGCGCAAAATTGACAAGGATCTGCTCTCACGTACAATCGTTTGTGCTTTAGACAGGGATTGTTCTACATGCTACTGGGACAAATTGACGTGGTCAGTCATGCTTCAACCCCTGATTCCTAGGCAAATGCTGCCCAACAAGGCTTAGTTTCATTTCGTTATAGATAGGACTTACCACATGTCTGACATTCGCACCGGCCAAGTAAAATGGTTTAACGAAACCAAGGGTTTTGGCTTCATCGAGCAATCCCAGGGACCGGACGTTTTCGTTCACTTCTCCTCCATCCAGAGCACAGGTTTCAAGACCCTGGCTGAAGGTCAAAAAGTCCAGTTCACTGTGACTCAGGGCCAAAAAGGTCCTCAGGCTGAGAACGTTACTCTGCTCTAAGCCACGCCAGTGAGCCTGTAGGAGGAGACCTGCTCCTCCTATTTTTTTGCCTGCCGTTTACCACTCCACTATCCTTCATTGCGCGCTTGTGACCAGACCCTCTCCGGGTTGTGACTGCGCTTGCCCGCCATTTCCCTCTTGTCGCCCCTCAACCATCAGGCCATCACGACCACTGGGTATCAGCTCACCCCGGATCAGGGCAGCGCCTTGCTATCAGGCTAAGCGAGCTTGGCAAACAGAGGGGTAAAGCTTAAAAGCAGGAACACAAACGCATCGCAGCGCGATACGAAAGTCATTTTTGAAGGATTAAAAGGAATGCTGGTACTACGAAGAGAAATTGGAGCGGATAACGAGACTCGAACTCGTGACCCCAGCCTTGGCAAGCACGGATCATGCTCTACCAACCGGGCATTGTAATCAATATGTTTATCTATTGGATTTGGGTACTTCGAAGAGAGATATTGGAGCGGGAAACGAGACTCGAACTCGCGACCCCGACCTTGGCAAGGTCGTGCTCTACCAACTGAGCTATTCCCGCAACAGGATGTCACTTGCAAATGTGTTGGAGCGGGAAACGAGACTCGAACTCGCGACCCCGACCTTGGCAAGGTCGTGCTCTACCAACTGAGCTATTCCCGCAACAGGATGTCACATTGCAAATGTTTGGAGCGGGAAACGAGACTCGAACTCGCGACCCCGACCTTGGCAAGGTCGTGCTCTACCAACTGAGCTATTCCCGCAACATAAATGGTCGTTTTGCGCTGGTGAAGATGATTGGAGCGGGAAACGAGACTCGAACTCGCGACCCCGACCTTGGCAAGGTCGTGCTCTACCAACTGAGCTATTCCCGCATCGAGCTGGATTGAACCAGTTTCATCATCACATTTTGGAGCGGGAAACGAGACTCGAACTCGCGACCCCGACCTTGGCAAGGTCGTGCTCTACCAACTGAGCTATTCCCGCAACAGCGTTGTCATTATCTGGTCTGTGAAGATGATTGGAGCGGGAAACGAGACTCGAACTCGCGACCCCGACCTTGGCAAGGTCGTGCTCTACCAACTGAGCTATTCCCGCATCGGGCTGGATTGAACCAGTTTCATCATCACATTTTGGAGCGGGAAACGAGACTCGAACTCGCGACCCCGACCTTGGCAAGGTCGTGCTCTACCAACTGAGCTATTCCCGCACACACCATAAAATGGCATCAAAACAAATCGTGCAGCATTTGGTTGCTTGCGCTACTGCACGGGAGCCGAATTATAAGAGCAGTCTTTCCAATTGCAAGGGCTTTTTCGTCTGGTTGCGCGTGTTCGCTCAAAAGCTGGCCGAACTGTCGATTTTAGCAACCAATCGATGGCAACCCCATGCCAGGCAATCAGATCTTGAAGACGTGACTACGATAGAAGCGCAGCTCGGCGATGGATTCACGAATATCGTCCAGCGCCATGTGGGAGCCACTCTTGGTGAACTGATCCAGCAGCTCTGGCTGCCAGCGACGTACCAGCTCCTTGATGGTGCTGACGTCAACGTTGCGGTAATGGAAGAAGGCTTCCAGCTCGCTCATGTGCTTGACCATGAAGCGGCGATCCTGACCTATGCTGTTGCCGCACAGCGGGCTGGTGCGCTCCGGTACCCACTGGCGAATGAAATCGAGGGTCTCGGCCACGGCCCTGGTTTCGTCGTACTGACTCTCCTTGACCCGGGCTACCAGTCCGCTCCTGGTATGGGTGTTGACGTTCCAGTCGTCCATCTTGGCCAGCTCTTCATCGCTTTGGTGGATGGCGATGACAGGCCCTTCTGCCAGCACGTTCAGATCCTTGTCGGTGACTATGGTGGCGATCTCCAGTACCACGTTCTCTTCGGGGTCCAGACCCGTCATCTCCATGTCGATCCATACTAGGTTCTGCGCGCTGACTGTCATGATTATTCTCTCTATTGGGAGGAATGGCGGAATTTTGCCAATTTGCATGTATCATACTGGCTTTGAATCTGTTCATAAACTGGCGAATCGAGTGGCAAAGAAAGCAAAACTCAATCTGGGTCAACAAAGGCGCGTCCAGGCCAACCGCGAGCGGCGGTTGCAAAAAGATCACACCACTGTCGTGGATGACACCCTGTTTGGCCCGGCCATTGAAGGAGTGGTGATCAGCCGTTTCGGTCAGCATGCTGACGTAGAAGCGACTGACGGCACCATCCACCGCAGCAACCTGCGTCGCAGCAGCATCAGCAGCCTGGTGTGCGGCGACAAAGTGGTCTGGCGGCCCGGCCTCAATACCGCGACAGCGGGCGTCATCGAGGCGGTGCATCCGCGCCACTCAGTGTTGACCCGGCCGGATTTCTACGACGGGGTCAAACCCATCGCCGCCAACATCGACCAGATCATCATCGTCTCGGCGGTGATGCCCGAGTTCTCCACCAACATT
Organism: Aeromonas sp. 2MA4; assembly: GCF_029237305.1. Taxonomy (NCBI): domain Bacteria; kingdom Pseudomonadati; phylum Pseudomonadota; class Gammaproteobacteria; order Aeromonadales; family Aeromonadaceae; genus Aeromonas; species Aeromonas sp. 2MA4. The sequence continues at coordinate 110,741 of NZ_JAACFY010000011.1, forward strand.
GTCGACCGCTATCTGGTCGCCGCCGAGGATGTGGAGATACAGCCACTCATAGTGCTGAACAAAGTCGACATGCTCGATGAGGCTGCCCGCATCCGTGTCGAACGACAACTCGACCCCTATCGCAAGCTGGGCTACCAGGTGATCCTGGTGAGCTGTGAGAGCGGCGAAGGCCTCGACGAGCTCAAGGCCCAGTTCGAAGGCAAGATCAGCATTTTCGTCGGCCAGTCCGGGGTGGGCAAATCATCCCTGACCAACGCCCTGATGCCGGGGCTGGATGTGCTGACCGGCGAGATCTCCGAAAACTCGGGGCTAGGTACGCACACCACTACCACGGCGCGACTCTATCACTTCCCGAGCGGCGGCGATCTCATCGACTCCCCCGGGATCCGCGAGTTCGCACTCTGGCATCTGGAAGCCGATCGCATCACCTGGTGCTTCATCGAGTTTCGTGACTACCTGGGTGGTTGCCGATTCCGCGACTGCACCCACAAGGACGACCCAGGCTGCGCCCTGCGTGCGGCGGTCGACCGTGGTGACATCAGTGCCGATCGCTTCCACAACTATCACCGCATCCTGGAAACCATGCAGGAAGCCCGCCACGGTCGGCAACAAGCCCGGACGTGACCTATTCAACCCTCTTTCCATAAAGACCAGATCAAGATCATGAGCATCACTGACAACCTGAAAATTGCCGGTCAATACTGTTTGCCCAAGCACGCCCTCTCCCGTCTGGTGGGCAAGCTGGCTGCCGCAGAAGCGGGCAACCTCACCACCAGGGTGATAGAGGCCTTTATCAAGCAGTACGGCGTCGACATGAGCGAAGCGCTGCACGAAGATCCGGCCCACTACGCGAGCTTCAACGCCTTCTTCACCCGCGAGCTCAAGCCGGGGATCCGTCCGCTGGTCGAGGATGCCATGACCCTGGCCCTGCCGGTGGACGGCACCGTCAGCCAGCTCGGCCCCATCCATCAGGGCCGCATCATCCAGGCCAAGGGTCACGACTACAGCGCCCGCGAGCTGCTGGGCGGTTATGAGGATCTGGTGGCGCCATTCAAGGGTGGGGACTTTGCCACCATCTATCTGGCCCCCAAGGATTACCACCGCATCCATATGCCGCTGGACGGCGTGCTGGAAAGCATGGTGTTCGTGCCGGGGGATCTCTTCTCCGTCAACCCGCTCACCGCCGAGAATGTGCCCAACCTGTTCGCTCGCAACGAACGTGTGGTCGCCACCTTCCGCACCCCCCATGGCCCCATGGCGCTGGTGCTGGTCGGCGCCACCATAGTCGCCAGTATCGAAACCATCTGGGCCGGCAATATAGCGCCGACCAGGCAGAAAGAAGTGGTGCGTTGGGATTACAGCGGTGATGAGGCCATCACACTGCAAAAAGGGGCCGAGATGGGCCTGTTCAAGCTCGGTAGCACAGTGGTCTGCCTGTTTGGCCCTGGCATGCTGGCCGGTTTTGAGCCCCATCTGGCCAATGGCGTCACCACTCGCATGGGTCAACCCTTTGCCAAGCTGGCGGCCGACGCATGAGCGACCAGCCAGGCTCCTCGCAAGCAAAGAACCCGCTGCACGGGCTGACCCTGGAGGCGATCGTCACCGCCCTGGTCGAGCACTATGGCTGGGCAGAGCTCGGACAGCAGATAAACATCCGCTGCTTCACTGACGACCCCAGTATCAAGTCCAGCCTGAAGTTCTTGCGCAAGACCCCCTGGGCACGGGAGAAGGTCGAAAGCCTTTACCTCTATGTCCAGCGCAAGCAAGCCAAATTGAAGAAGGAAGGGCCAGATGGCGTTTAAGATTACCTACACCTACAAAAAACAGACCAAAGAGCTCGGCTATGCGAACGACAAGTTCCGCAGCATCTACGATGCCATTGCCGCCGCCGAAGGGCTGGATCTCTCCAGCTTCCACGCCATGGAGGCCCAGCTGGCCCAAGTCTGCCGCCGCGACAAGAAGAGCGTGAAGGATTACCAGGAGAACTACTTCAAGGAGCTGGGTTTCTCCAACATCGTCATCGAACGGGACAATCTAGAAGGCAAGCTCGAAGACAAGCAGGAGTAAGCATGCGCACTCTGACTCTGATGGCCGCCTCCCTGCTGCTGGCGGCTTGCAGTACCCCGACCCAGCATATGGTCGGCAATGATCAGGATATCCACGGCTGTCGTGCCAGCGCCGGTTATCAATGGTCAGCGCTGACCAACCAGTGCGTGCGCCTGTTTGAGCAGGCGGTGAGACTGCAATCCCTCAAATCGGATGAGACCGGTAGCGCCTTCGTGCTGTTCAATGCCGACCAGAGCAAGGCCGAACTGACCCTGCCAAACGGTGAGCAGACCTTGCTGACCCGACAAGGGGATGAGGGCAACTGGTCCTGGCAGGGAGGAGCCTACCAGCTCTTCCCCTGGAAAGGCTATGTGCTCAAATCCGGCGAGCAGGCTCTCTTTCACGGTGACAGCGCCCTCTAGTCGCCAGCCAGTCGTGCTGACGCTCCGAACGCCCCTGGCTCCTGCTAGGGGCGTTTTTCTTTATGTCTGGCGGCAACACAGGGGCACCCGGGTGTCAGAACCTGAAATGCGCTGACGGCGGCATATACCCTCTATTCAGGGCACGCTGGCCGCCCAAAAACAAACTCCCCGCTGCAAGCAAGGGGGTGTTTGATGCTGGCCACCATACAAGCAGGCGGCTGACAGAGGCGGATCAGTTGCCCAGAGTGGCAAACAGACTCTGTTCCAGACTCCCCTGGGAGACACAGACAGGCGTGATGGAGGGGGCTGCAACACGCTCACCGGACGACTCAACGAAGTAGAGCTGGGTATTGCCCTTGACGTTGACGGTCGCCACGCTGTTGTTGCCGCTCTGGGTGATGATCAGATTGATCTGCAGATTGGGATTGCCCAGCGCCACTTTGGAGCCCATGGTGCCGCAATCCAGCCACTCCAGACCATCGGCGGCGTTTTCGACGTTGGCCGTCATCAGACCCGAGCCACGCTGGCTGTTCTCGATGTTGAGACCGTGATCGGCAAACCACTTCTCGGCGCGCGCCCACACCAGATCCACCGGGATCTGCATCTCCTGGGTGTTGTTGGTCGCCTTGGCAACCGGCGGGTTATAGCGGTACTGCTCACCACCATTGTTGTCGCTGGCACACCCGACCATCAGCAGGGCCAGGGCGATCCCCAATATCTTTTTCATGCTGCTTCTCTCATCCATATTATTCGGCCATCGGCCAACCGGCGGCTATTATGGCGTTGACGACACAGACTGTCAGCAGAGATCGGCAGAAATGCATCCTCGTTAACCCAAGCTTTACAAAACCCGTCTGCTATCATAGATTTGCTCGAAATTACCCCCGTGAGTGCCTGCGTGAATTCCTTGCTCACCCTGACGCTGTTACAGCAGATCATCGATCAGTTGCCCATGAATATCTTCTGTCGGGATACGGACGGGCGCTACCTGTTTGCCAACCGCACGTTTGTGGAGCAGGCCGGTCTGCAGCAAACAGAAGAGCTCATAGGCAAGACGGACATAGAGATGCCATGGGGCAACATCTTTCGGGAAGAGGATGATCGCCTGCTGGCAGAGGGCAATCCTCTGCTCTATCAGCAGCTGCACTGCAACAGTGGCGACAGCACCCGTTGGATGGAGATCCACAAGATCCCCCTCTATGACGAGCAGGGCAAGCCGGTGGCGCTGTTTGGCATGGTCAACGAGATTGGCCAGCGCAAGGAGCTGGAGCAGACCTTTCGCCAGCAGCAACTGCTGCAGCGCCGGCTGCTTGACGCCATCCCGGATCCCATCCGGCTGGAAGACCATCAGGGACTGCTCATCGACTGCAACCAGGCCTTTCTCGACTTCATGGGCATGGCGGCGAGCGAGGCGCTCGGCCAGCGTGTCGCACACAGACTCTCCACCGAGTTGCCCATGGGGCGGGGCGAATACTGCCTGGTGGATGCCAACGGTCAGGGCCGCCACCTGGAGATAACCCGGGTCGATGTGCCGGACGACGAGGGCAACTCCCTCGGCATCCTGACCTTGAGCCGTGACATCACGGGACTGCGGACCACCCAGGCCCAGTTGCAGCAGGAGCAGCACTACGACAGCCTGACCGGCCTGCTCAAACTCTCCCATTTTCTGCAGACCAGTCGCCACCTCGGGGCCCGCAAGGCCAGCCTGCTGCTGGTCGACCTGCAACACTTTCGCGAGATCAATGACCGCTTCGGCATCCGGGTCGCCGATCGCCTGCTGAGCCAGGTAGCTCGTCGTCTGCAACAGCTGGCACCGCCCCAGTCACTGGTGTGCCGGGTCGCCGCCGACGACTTCGCCATGCTGCTGCCCGAGCTGAGCGAACCGCTGGCAGACTGGAGTCGCCGCCTGCAAAACGAGCTGATGGTGCCCTACCAGATCGAAGAACACAGGATCCAGATCCCTGTGTTCCTCGGCATCGCCCACGGCAGGGCCAACGATGCCGAACGGCTATTGAGCCATGCCGAGGCCGCGCTGGCCCAGGGCAAGCGTCAGCAGCAGCACTGTACCCTGTTCGATCCCGAGCTAGACGCCAAACTCAAACGCCGTCAGCTGATCGCGGCCCAGCTGCCGCTGGCCATCAAGTCGGGGCAGCTCACCGCCGTCTATCAGCCCATCATCAGCACCCGCAACAACCAGTTGCACGGGGCTGAACTGCTCTGCCGCTGGCCCCACCCCGAACTCGGCATGATCTCGCCAGATGAATTCATCCCGCTGGCAGAGGAGCTGGGGCTCATCGGCCAGCTCGGTCAGCGCATGCTGGAACAAGGCTGTGCCCAACTGGCTCGCTGGCAGGGTGCGGCGCCGGATCTGGTGCTCTCAATCAATCTGTCACCGCTGCAATTTCGTGACCCCGACCTCTGCCCGCAGATCTTCGCCTGCATAGAGCGTCACGGGCTCGCCCCCTGGCAACTGGAGCTGGAGATCACCGAAGGGGTGCTGATGGAGAACGCCGACGAGATTGAGAGCAACCTCGCCAATCTGATTGAGGCGGGGTTCCAGCTCGCCATCGATGACTTCGGCACAGGTTACTGCTCGCTCGCCTACCTGCCCAGGCTGCAGGTGGCTACCCTCAAGCTGGACCGCAGCTTCACCCAGGGGCTGGCCACCAACCAGGCCACCACCGCCATAGTGCGCTCCGTCATCGGCTTGGGCCACGAGCTTGGGATCAGGATCACAGCCGAAGGGGTTGAAACCCCCGAGCAGCAAGCCTGGCTGGTACAAGCCGGTTGCGATCGGCTGCAAGGCTACCTGTTCAGCCGCCCGCTGCCACCCGACGAGTTTGCCCGCAACTATCAGTTGCCCGGCAGCTGACCGCAGACAAAACAAAGGCCACTCGAAAGTGGCCTTTTTGTTGTCCGGCATAGCGCCGACACCCGCGGTTGTCCTTACTCCTGGAAGTAAGTGCCCCAGCCGTCGTAATCCACGCCGTACTTTTTGAGGATCGGCAACATTTTCTCGATGTCAGCCACTATGGTCTCTATGTCCAGCTTGCGCTCTATGGTGGCATCGAAACAGAAGATGGGGGCGCCGTCATCCAGCTCCATCTCTTCCGCGTCAGTCACTTCAAAACCGGCCTTGAACAGGTCGACGGCCGCTTTCTCCAGCTGATCGAAATCCTGACAGGCGAAGTGGTGCTCAATGTCATATTCCAGATCAGGGTTGCTGCCATCGGCCAGCAACTCGTTGACGATGGCGGTGGTCTCTGCACGCCACTCTTGCATATCAAGACTCATATTAACCCCAGCTACTACTTTGTTAGTGTCACATGCCGTCGGCAATCGGGTGCCTGCTTCGGCTCACATTCACCCGGCGCGGCATAGTTGCGGCAAAGCATACCCGCAGAGTGCATCCGGCTCAATGCGCAAGCCAAGATAGCGGCTCGCCCGGGGCCACCCCAAATGGGGTGCCATCATAAAAGGTTAATAAAGTGTAATCTGCCGCTTCTCGTGAAATGTCCCATACGGAACTTCACATCTGGACTGACGATACGCACAACCCCATCGAAAAGCACTGTAAAATCAGCACTATCCACCAGTTCTCACTCAGTGACAAGGGTCACTCAAGGGGTGTATCAAGGGACGCGGGCGCAACAGGGCCCGTACGGAAAGAGGAGCCAGCAAGGCTCCCTTTTATCATGTGAAGGAGCACATAGAATGCCTAAAAAAACAATAATGAGCCTGATCATCGGCTCAACCCTTATGATTGGAAACCACGCCATGGCCGCCCCGGTACATGGCCCGTTCGATGCCCCCCTGGCCGACGAGGTGAAGGTGCTGGATATGCTGAAGAAAAGCGGCCGCATCCCCACCCTGGCCTCCCCCGAGATGGAGCAGGCCGCCCTCGCCCGTTTTTATCGCGAGAAGTCGCGAGCCTACCAGGGCCACAGCGGCACCCTGGCGGTGAAAGAGGGCAAGATGCGGGAGACCATCCTCAAGAAGATCCGCCTGAACGGCACCGCACGTCCCGGCGACCGGGTGCCCACCCTGCTGCTCAAGTCCATCGAGAAGGAGCACTACAACGGCAAGATGCGCAAGGACAAGATCCTCGCCATCCTGGTGGACTTTCCCGACTACCCGAAGAACAGCGTCACCCCGGATCTCACCAAGATGTACTACCCGGACTACACACCCGAGCACTACAACGACCTGCTGTTCTCCAGCAAGGGCTACAAGGGCCCGAACGGTGAAACCTTCATCTCCATGCGCCAGTTCTACGAGCAGCAATCCGGCAAGAGCTACAGCGTGCGCGGGCAGGTGGCGGGCTGGTATACCGCCGACAAGAATGCCGCCTACTACGGCGCCAATGCCACCCCCAACACCATTCGGGACCTGGTGAAGGAGGCGTTGATCCAGGTTGCCAATGACCCCTCCATCGATCTGGCCCAGTTTGACCAGGAGGATCGTTACGATCTCAACGGCAACGGCAACCGGAATGAGCCGGACGGTCTCATCGACCACCTGATGATCTTTCACTCCAGCGTGGGGGAAGAGGCGGGTGGTGGCGATCTTGGCGAGGATGCCATCTGGGCCCATCGCTGGAACCTGGGTGCCCCCTTCCCCATCCCCGGCACCAGCAGCCCGAACGGCAACTTCGGCGGCCAGTTTGCCGCCTACGACTACACCATCCAGCCCATCGATGCGGCGGCCGGGGTCTGTGCCCATGAATATGGCCACGATCTGGGACTGCCGGACGAGTACGACACCAAGTACACCGGCAAGGGTGAACCTGTGGCCACCTGGTCCATCATGTCATCCGGCTCCTGGGCCGGGGTGATAGGCGGCACAGAGCCGACCGGTTTCTCCGCCTGGGCCAAGGAGTTCCTGCAGGCCTCCCTCGGTGGCAACTGGTTGCACGGTAGCAATGTGCAGCTAGCCGACCTCAGCCCCCGCGGCAACGTCTACATGCTGGATCAAGCCAACGACAAGGGCCGCAACGACGACGTGGTACGCATCAATCTGCCCGCCAAGCAGATCCCGCTCAATCCGCCTTATGCCGGCCAATACGAATACCACGGTGGCAAGGCCAACAACCTCGACAACCGCATGAACCTGACCCTGGACTTGACCGGCAAGCAGAGCGCCAGTCTGGCGTTCAAGGCCTGGTACCAGATTGAAGAGGGGTTTGACTATGGGCGGGTGCTGGTCAACGGTCAGCCGATCCCCGGCAACCTGACCACCAGCGACGATCCGAACGGGATCGGCTTTGGCGTCGGCATCACGGGCAACTCCAATGGCTGGACCGATGCCGAATTTGACTTGAGCCCCTGGGCCGGTCAGAAGATAACCCTCACCCTGCAATACCTGAGCGATGGCGGCGTGGCCGAGAACGGCCTGTTCGTGGATGAGATCCTGATCCTGGCCGACGGAGATTCGCTGGTGAGCGACGGGGCCGAAGGCAACTCAGCCTTCACCCTGGCCGGGTTTGTGAAGAGCAACGGCAACGAGGCCAAGGATCACTACTATCTGGCCGAGTGGCGCAACCATGCGGGGGTCGACAAAGGGCTGGCCCACATCAATGTGTCTGACCAGCTGATGCGCTACGAGCCGGGCATGTTGCTCTGGTACGTGGACAACAGCCAGGACAACAACTGGGTAGGCGCCCACCCGGGTGAGGGCTTCCTCGGCGTCGTTGATGCGGACCAACGCACTCTGAAGTGGAGTGACGGCGCCGTCGCCGGCACCCGCTACCAGATCCACGATGCCACCTTCAGCCTGGGCTTCCAGCAACCGCTCAACCTCAAGCACCCTAGCGGCTCCCTGCTGCGCGATTTCTGGGTCACCCCGAAGCGGGTGTTCAAGGATTCCCGCAGCTACCAGAGCAAGGAGATCCCGGATGCGGGTCGCCTGCTGCCCGAGTATGGCCTCAAGATCAGCGTCACGGGTCAGGCCCGCGACATGAGCACGGGACGGATCATCGTCAGCCGTCACTGAGTCATCCAGTGCACCCTGGGGGCTCAGGCCCCCTTTTTCATTGCCCACAACGAAAAACAGCACAACAAGGCAGAATTGAGGGTAAAAACCGGTGACAGGAGGGGGAATTGCTCGGTTATCGAGCGAACGGTACCTCAATCTGCCCCCTGTGGTTGACACATCTGCGTATAAAGGGTTTAATGCGCGCCGTTGCCCAGATAGCTCAGTCGGTAGAGCAGGGGATTGAAAATCCCCGTGTCGGCGGTTCGATTCCGTCTCTGGGCACCAATAATTCCTCCTTAGTTCAGTCGGTAGAACGGCGGACTGTTAATCCGTATGTCGCTGGTTCAAGTCCAGCAGGAGGAGCCAAATTTGAAGAGCCCGCTCATAGAGCGGGCTTTTTTTATGCCTTTCAGCTGCCGTTGCAGGCTGCCAATAGCAGGGTAGCCCCACAGGCGGCACTAAACAGCAAGAGCCCTGTTTGCAGCACGCCTTCCGGGTTTACCCCTTTCTCTTTTTTCCGACGTCGTATCCACGATGGCTTCACCGAGTCCACCTCACCCTGTTCCAGCACTGATCCCTGCGCACATCGGCAGGCGAGCCATCTTTGTGTCAGCCTCCCTTTATCGTCAACCTTTGCCTCGATAATAAATTCATCAAAGAGACCCTCCCTGTCCCGCTTCATCAGCATGCTGACGCGCGGATGTGTGCGCGATCCTACGCCTGGCTCACAAGGGGGTGACTGACCGGCAGCTTCGGGCTTGAAGCACGGCGACTCTGCACCCCTGGCTCCCCCTCTTATCCGGCCAGCTCTATCTTGCCGTAGTCGAGGCGATTCTCCTTTGGCGCGCCCTCTATGCTGCTCACCGCCTTCAGCTTGTACCTGATGATGTAGCCGAAACAGGCGAAGAAGAGGCCGATCACCAGAGCACCGACCCACTGGATCTGCAGGAAGTCGAGTTTGAACAGCAGGGTCAAGCCGGCCAGCATCAGCAAGTTGAGTCCGAAGTAACGCCACTGGCCGAGCCGCTGGGTCGTCAACCCCAGGTTGTCGGTATAGAGGCGGATCAGGGAGTCGAGGGAGTTGATCACCATGGTGATCCCCACGGCGACCATGGCCCAGTTGAAGAAGCCGGCGGTCGAGAGTCCCTGCTCGTGGTAGTAGTAGAGCACGGCGAACCAGACGGCGATAGCCAGGGAGGGGAACACCAGCATGGCCCCCAGCAGTTGCCAGGTGCGCAGGCCGCCGACGAAGCGGGCGGTGAACTGACCTATCATGATGCTCCAGGAGAACCACCAATAGAGATAAAAGGCGTGGTAATCATTGAGGGGCAACACGAAGCGCTCCATGTGACCAAAGTATCCTCCCACCAGCGCCAGCGTCGCGGCAAAATCAGCGAGAGATCCCGCCGGCGTGAGAAAGGCGGCGCCCCACATCAGGGCGATCAGGGCGATGAAGCAGGTCGTCGTGCCCAGGCTCAGGATCCTGACGAACTTCAGGCTGGTGCTCGAATAGATGGAGAGCGCAATCACCAGCAGCACTATCAGGTAAAAACTCGCCACCAGGCTCTCGCCATCCCCGATCTGGGGCAGATACCAGGGCAGGTTGCTCAGCAGCAGATAGGCGGTGAAGGCACAGGTGCCTATGATCACCAGGTTGTTGAGGAACTTCACCGGCGCCAGCTCAAAGAACTTCACTCTGGGTTCTATCACGCAGAAATAGAAACAGGTCAGAAAGTAGAAACCCCAGATGAGAAATCCCCAGTAACCGAATTCAATGGCAAGCGGATTGGTGAAGCCATATTCCGGGCTCGCCTGCAGATCGGCATAACCGGCAAACTCGGTGAGCGGGAACATGATGAGCCCCACATCCAGGCCGGAGGTGAACAGGATGGCGACGAAGGTAAAGGTGCGCACCGGCGTGGTACCGATACAACGAATATTGCCCCAGCGATAGAGCACAAAGGCGATGGCGGCAAAGGTAAACAGTATTCCTGCACTGAGCCAGACTGTCATGACTGACCTCCTGTGATATCCCTTTCGTGACTAAACATAAGTGCTCCTTGTCATTGCATTGTGGTGTTCAAGAGGCAGTTCGGCTTCCTGCGGACATGACTCCCCCAACCCCGCAGTGGCGAGGGGAAATGGACACGGGATCAGGGCTTAGCTATCGCCGGTATCAAGTGCGATCGGGCGATAGCTAAGGTCTGACGAACTGCCATCCGGGTAGTGGCATCTCTTTTTATTCAACCAACGGGCTCAAGCCAGGGAACGCACCGGCTCCCGCGGACGCTGCTTCTCCTGCCAGTGGTCGGCCAGCCCCACCTCGACCGGGTGCGCCGTCAGTGGCACCTTGCCCAGGATCAGGTCGGCGGCGCGCTCGGCCACCATCAGGGTGGGGGCATTGAGGTTGCCATTGGGAATGGTCGGGAAGATGGAAGAATCCACCACCCGCAGCCCCTGCAGGCCATGAACCCGGGTCTCGGGATCCACCACCGCCAGGGAGTCCGTCCCCATCTTGCAGGAGCAGGAAGGGTGGTAGGCGCTCTCCACGGCACTGCGCACGAAGGCATCTATCTGCTCATCGCTTTGTACCGACCCCCCTGGCTGTATCTCCTCTCCCCGATAGGCATCCAGGGCCGGTTGACCGATGATCTCCCGGGTCAGTCGCACGCAAGCGCGAAATCCTTCGACATCATCCGGATGGGAGAGATAGTTGAAGCGGATGGCGGGGGCCTGACGGGGATCGGCCGAGCGCACCTTCACCTGGCCGCGACTGCGGGGCTTGTTGTGGCCTATGTGAACCTGGAAGCCATGGCCCGCAAACGCCTCCTTGCCGTCATAACGCATGGCGGCAGGCAGGAAATGGTATTGCAGATCCGGCCAGGGCACCCCCGCCTTGGAGCGGATGAAGCCACAAGACTCGAAGTGATTGGTCGCCCCCAGACCGTCCTTGCGCAACAGCCAGCGGCTGCCGATGAGGAATTTGTCCCACAGACCCAGTTTGCCATTGAGGGTGATGGGTTGCTGACAGCGAAACTGGAAGTAGAACTCCAGATGGTCCTGCAGGTTTTCGCCCACCCCGGGCAGAGGGTGCAGTACCCCTATCCCTGCCGCCCTCAGGGTATCGGGATCGCCGATGCCGGAGAGTTGCAGCAGATGAGGTGAGCCGATAGGGCCTGCACTCAGGATCACCTCCTTGCCGGCCCTTACCTCCTCCATCTTGCCCTTGCGTTCGAAGCGCACCCCGACCGCCTGTTTGCCCTCGAGCAGTACCTTGTGGACCAGGGCACCAGTCAGCACTGTGAGGTTGGCCCGCTCCATGGCGGGTCTGAGATAGGCATTGGCACTGGAGCTGCGAACCCCTTGCTTGACCGTCATGTGCATGGGGCCGAACCCTTCCTGCTGGCGGCCGTTGTAATCCGCCGTCCCGTCGTAGCCCGCTTCCACACCGGCATCGACGAAAGCCTGATAGAGGGGGTTTTGCATCTGGTTGCCGTTGTTGACCCCAAGCGGCCCCTCAGCGCCGCGATACTCATCCCCACCGAAGGCCCACTGCTCGGCCCGCTTGAAGTAGGGCAGGCAATGGGCATAGTCCCAGCCCTGCGCCCCCGCCTGCTGCCACTCGTCAAAGTCACCGGCGTGGCCGCGCACATAGACCATGCCATTGATGGAGGAGGATCCTCCCAGTACCTTGCCCCTTGGGCAGTGCATGCGCCGCCCATCCAGATGGGGCTCGGGCTCGGTCTCGAACTGCCAGGCATACTTTTTGGTGTTCATGGGGATGGAAAGGGCGGTCGGCATCTGGATGAAGATGCTCTTGTCGCTGCCCCCCGTCTCCAGCAGCAGCACCCTGTGCTGACCATCCTCGCTCAGGCGGTTGGCCAGCACGCAACCGGCGCTGCCCGCCCCCACTATGATGTAATCGAATTGCGTCATGGTGCCTCCTTAAAACGGACTCTGGATCGCTTGCATGCCGACATAGACGGACTTGAGCTGGGTGTAGTGTTGCAGGGTTGTCAGGCCGTTCTCCCGCCCTATGCCGGACTGCTTGAAGCCGCCCACCGGCATCTCGGCCGGGGAGGCGCCATAGCTGTTGATCCAGCAGATCCCGGCCTGCAGCTGGTGCACCACCCGGTGAGCGCGACGAATGTCCCGGGTGAAGACCCCGGCCGCCAGCCCCAGGGCAGTGTCATTGGCTCGCCGCACCACCTCCTCTTCCTGCTCGAAACTGAGCACGGACATAACGGGGCCGAAAATCTCTTCCCGGCAGATCCGCATCTCGTCCCGGCATTCGCTGAAGATGGTGGGGGCGACGAAGAAGCCATCCGGCGCCATGGCCGGCCGCAGCGCCTCCCCGCCACAGCGCAGGGTGGCCCCCTCTTCCTGGCCGATGCGGATATAGTCGAGCACCTTGCGCTGATGCTCGCGAGAGATGAGGGCACCGAAGTTGGTGGCGGGATCCATGGGATCGCCGATCCGGATATTGTCCCGGGTTCGGGCCAGCAGCCGCGCCATGAAGGCGGGGTAGATCCCCTGTTGTACATAGACGCGGGTGCCATTGGTGCACACCTCGCCCTGGGTATAGAAGTTCGCCACCATGGCAGCGCTGACCGCCTCCTCCAGATCTGCATCGTCGAAGATGATGAGGGGGGACTTGCCTCCCAGCTCCATGGTCACCCCCTTGAGGGTCTCAGCAGCGGCGCGCATCACCTTCTTGCCGGTGCCCACCTCGCCGGTGAAGGAGATCTTGGCCACCTCGGGCGCCTGACTCAGCCAGGCACCGACCCGGCCATCCCCCTGCACCACATTGAAGACGCCGGCGGGCATGCCGGCCTCGATGAAGATCTCCGCCAGCTTGAGGGCACCGAGGGGCGTCTCTTCCGAGGGTTTGAAGATCATGCTGTTGCCGCAGGCCAGCGCGGGGGCCGCCTTCCAGCAGGCAATTTGCAGCGGGTAGTTCCAGGCGCCGATCCCGGCACAGACGCCGAGGGGTTCGCGGCGGCTGTAGTAAAAATCAGCCCCCAGCTGCTGCTGATTGCCCTCGATGGCGGCAGCCAGGCCGGCGAAGAACTCTATGCTGTCGGCGCCAGTCACCACGTCCACCACAGAGGCTTCCTGCCAGGGCTTGCCGGTGTCGGCTACCTCGATGGCGGCAAGGATATCGTTACGCTCACGCAACAGAGCCACGGCCCGCAACAGGATCCGGCCACGCTCGACCCCACTCATGGCCGACCAGAGCGCAAAACCGTTCTGGGCACTCGCAATGGCCGCAGTTTGCACTGCCTCATCGGCCACCTCGACCTCGTAGATGACGGCCCCGCTAGCCGGATTGATCACCTCGAAGTACTCGCCCGAGGTATTGGCCAGATAACGGCCGTCGACAAAATTCTGATAACGCTTCAAAGACATGAATTCACTCCGCTGGGGTCAGTCGTTGCTGGATAAAGAGTTTGCAAAGCCGCTCAGCGCGGCTGAAATCGGGTTCAGGGCTGGGGCTCAAAGCACTGCGTAGCCAGAAACCATCTATCATGGCGGCGCTCTGTTGTGCGGCAGCCAGTGCCTCTTGCCGGGTCAGGCACAAACCAAAGGAGTAGGCCAGATTGCTCAGCAATCGCCGCTGATTGATCCGCTGCAGGCGGGCCAAGCCCGGTTCATGGCTGGCCTGAGACCAGAAAGCAAGCCAGGTGCGCGCCACGGCCCGGGAACACTGCAAAGGGGTGAAATTGGCCTCCACTACCGCCATCAGTCGTGCTTGTGGCGACATACCGGGTACGAGCCGCTCCCGCAGCGCCTGACCAAGCGCGGCTTGCAGGTCTCGCATGGCCGCTTCAATCAGTCCCTGTTTGCCACCAAAATAGTGGCTGATGATGCCGGAAGACATGCCGGCCAGGGTGCTGATGCGATGGATGGTGGTGTGTTGCAAACCGAACTCGTCCACCGAAGAGATGGTGGCCTGGATCAGTTGCTGACGACGCTTTTCAGAGACTCCGACTATGGGCATGTTTTTGTTAATTGATTGTTCAACCAGCAATAACCATAAAGATTAGAGCAGAAAGGATCAACCACACAAAAATCAGTGAAACAAAAAACAAAATGCAGAGATCAACAAAAAAACAATTAAAAAACAAATAGATAAACAATAATCAAAAGCGTGAATTTAATTTAGATATTAAATCAATTTGTTTCTAAAAGGTTACCGAACAGAGCAAAAAACAACCAAATCCATTTCAATCAGTTGCCCACCCCCAACCATGAAAACGGTCATCTGGAGGTCACAAAAACAGGGTGTGGCGGTGGTTTTTTGTCTATGCCGACACCGAATGTCACCTTGATAGAAGGGGAACGATAGGCATAGAGGATGAAGATTTCATGAGCAAGAAGACGGGGGGCTGACTGCGGGCACAGGATCGCGAGCAACATGAGGGAAATTACCCGTCTTGCCACCCCTTTCAAAAACCGGCGTGACCGGGCCGGGGGCCATGGTTATGATATGGCTCCCACCAAAAAATCACCTCGTTCAGGGAGAACGTCAGATGAGCAGCCCCTTGCGTTACGTGCTGGACGGCATCCATTGCGAGCCACACTTCTTCACCGTGCCCCTTGATCACCAGCAGCCGGACGATGAGGAGACGCTCATCCTGTTTGGTCGCACCCTCTGCCGCCAGGACAAGCTGCACGAGGAGCTGCCCTGGCTGCTGTTCCTGCAAGGGGGGCCCGGTTTTGGTGCCCCGCGTCCGACCGCCAATAGCGGCTGGCTCAAGCGGGCCCTGCAGGAGTTTCGGGTATTGCTGCTCGATCAGCGTGGCACCGGCCACTCAACCCCCATCAGTGCCGATGCGCTGGCCCAGCGCAGCGCCCAGGAGCAGGCCGACTACCTCAGCCTGTTTCGCGCCGACAGCATAGTGCGGGATGCGGAATATGTTCGCGCCATCCTGAGTCCTGCTCGCCCCTGGAGCCTGCTTGGCCAGAGCTTCGGTGGCTTTTGCAGCCTTACCTATCTCTCCCTGTTCCCGGACAGTCTGCACGAGGTCTACCTCACAGGCGGCGTGGCCCCCATAGGTCGCAGTGCAGATGAGGTCTATCGCGCCACCTATCAGCGGGTGGCGGACAAGAACCGCGCCTTCTTCGCCCGTTTCCCCCATGCCCAGGGCATCGCCAACCGGCTGGCAAACCACCTGCACAGCCACGAGGTGCGCCTGCCCAACGGCCAGCGCCTGACGGTGGAGCAGTTGCAGCAGCAGGGGCTGGATCTCGGCGCCAGCGGTGCCTTCGAGGAGCTCTACTACCTGCTGGAAGATGCCTTCATCGGCGAGCGGCTCAACCCCGCCTTCCTCTATCAGCTGCAAGCCATGCAGCCGTTCAACACCAACCCTGTGTTCGCCATACTGCATGAGTCCATCTACTCCGAAGGGGTCGCCAGCAACTGGGCGGCCGAGCGGGTCAGAGCCGAATATCCGGCCCTGGCCTGGGCACCCGGCAAAGATTTCGCCTTCACCGGCGAGATGATCTTCCCCTGGATGTTCGAGCAGTTCCGTGAGCTGATACCACTCAAGGAAGCGGCCCACCTGCTGGCCAAAAAGGCCGATTGGGGCCACCTCTATGATCCGGCGCAGCTGGCCCGCAACACTGTGCCCGTTGCCTGCGCCGTCTATGCCGAAGACATGTATGTGGAGTTCGACTACAGCCGCGAGACCCTCAAGGGCCTCGGCAACAGCCGCGCCTGGATCACCAATGAATATGAACACAACGGCCTGCGGGTCGATGGCGAGCTGATACTGGACCGCCTCATCCGGCTGAACCGGGAGCGCTGATCCCGGCCGGGCGACGAGCCCGTCGCGATACACATAATATCGAGGGCGACCCATGAGTCGCCCCACCCTTTGGAAGCAGCACAATAATAAGGACACCCATTGGATCACCCGGAAATCTCGGCCGGCTGGCTGAGCCGCCTCTTCTATCACTGGACGGGCCCGCTGCAACGCAAGGGGCTGACCGAACCCCAGGTCGGCCTCGACGATCTCTATCCCCTGCTGCCGGAAGACAGACGGGATGGCAGGGCCGATGCCTTCCTTCAGCTCACCGCCACCCGGCCGGTACGCCCCTGGCCCATCACCGCCTTTATCTGGCGCCATTACAAGGGGCGAATTGGCCTGCTCACCCTGTTGCAGCTGCTCGGCATGCTGGCGACCCTGGCCAGCCCCTGGCTGCTCAACCACAGCATGACCCAGCTCGGTGCGGGCGCCCCCACGGAGCAAAAACTGCTGCTGGCTTTCGCCCTGTTTGCCTCTGTGCTCGCCGCCGGCATGCTGGCGGAGCACTCGTTGCAGCTGGCGCTCAAGATGCACGTCCCCATTCGCCGCCTACTGGCCGAAGCCCTGCTGGCCAAGGTGATGAAGCTGGGGGGAAAGAGCTTCGACGACAGGGCCGGCGGTCGGGTGCAGAACCTCATCAACCGGGATGTGTGGGACATAACCTGGATCCTGGCCGACCCCGCCATGCCGCTCACCATGGCACTGCAACTGCTCGGCACCATAGCCCTGCTGGTATGGCAAGTGGGCAGCGCGGGCCTGGTGGGTTTTGCGGTGCTCACCCTGCTGCTGCTCATCTCCACCCGGGTGGTGCGGCGGATGAACCAGCAGGAGCAACAGCTCAAGCGCCAGCAGGACGAACGCAACGGCATACTGGCGGAATACATCAAGAAGCTGCGGCTGGTGCGCCAGAACGGGCTAGGCGCCTTCTTCACCCGGGCGGCCAACGCCAAGCGCCAGCAGGAGCTGGGGGTACTCGGTCGGGTGCTCAAGCTCGATGCCATCAACGACAGCCTGATGCTGAGCACGCCACTGCTGGTGACCCTGGCCACCTTCACCACCTATCTGGTATCGGGCCAGAGCCTGACCCTGCCCCAGGTGTTCACCACCATAGCCCTGTTCGCCGTGCTGCGGATCCCCATGATGCGGCTGCCCTATCTCATCCGCACCCTGATCAACTTCAACACCGGCTTCAACCGGCTGTGCGAGTTCCTCAACAGCCCGGAGCAGCACAGGGATCTCACCGATGCCAGCCTGCCCGTCGGCAGCCTGCGGGTCGATGCGGTCACTGCCTTGCACCAGCAAAAACCGGTACTGCAAGGGGCCAGCCTCATCATACAGCCGGGGGAACTGGTGGGGATCACGGGCCCCACCGGCGCGGGCAAGAGCTGCCTGCTGCACCTCATCGCCGGCTTCGATGACAGCTTCGAGGGGGAGATCCGCCGTCACGGCCGGGTCGCCCACCTGGGCCACAAGCCCTGGCTGATGAACGACACCATTCGCAACAACATCTTGTTCGGTCAGCCCTGGCACGGTGAACGCTATCGCTGGGTGCTGGGAGCCTGCGCCCTCGGCGCCGACCTCGGCCTGCTCAGCCATGGCGATCAGACCCTGGTGGGGGAGCTGGGTACCCGCCTCTCCGGCGGTCAGCAGCAGCGAGTCGCCCTGGCCCGTGCCCTCTATGCCCAGGCCGATATTCTGCTGCTGGACAACCCCCTCTCGGCACTGGACCCCATCGTCTCGGCCCAGGTGCTGGAGCAGGGGCTCGCCTTCAAGCCGGGCCCGACCCGACTGCTGGTGAGCCATGATCCGGACGTGCTGGCCCACTGCGATCGGGTGATCCGTATCGAGCAGGGCCGACTGGTTGAGCTCGATGCCCGCCAGCTGGCGGATCTCATCCAGCACCCGCTTCCCGCCCCAATGGTGGCACCGCAGGAGGCTGAACAGTTCAGCGAAGAGAAGGTGGTGGAAGGCAAGGTGGACTGGGGCCTGTTCGGCTTCATGTGGCAGCGTCTCGCCGCCCCGGGCGCCATCCTGATCGCCCTGCTGCTCACCCTGGGGCAGGAGGGGCTGCGCATCGCCTCGGATCTCTGGCTCGGCGGCAAGGCCGGCCTCACAGAGGTGAGTTCGCTGCTCGGCATCTATGTGCTGCTGGGGGCAGGATCGCTGGTCTGTATCATGGTGGTGCGGGTCATCAACTACAAGCTGGGGCTCAAGCTGGCCTGGACCCTGTTCGACGGCATGCTGAGCCGCATCAGCCGCGCCCCCATGGCCTTCTTCGACAAGGTGCCGCAGGGGCGCATCCTCAACCGCTTCGACCGGGATCTCGGGGAGGCACAGGAGATACTGCTGTCCATGCTGATGGGGCTGTTCGGCATGCTCATTTCTGTGCTGCTGCAGGTGGTGGTGATCGGCGTCAACATGCCGCTGCTGCTGCTCATCGCTCCCCTGGTGGGCTGGGCCCTCTATGTGCTGCAACGGCGCTACCGGGCGGTGCAGCTCAAGCTGCGGCGTCAGGCATCCGTGCTGCGCTCGCCGCTCTACATCAGCATCAGCGAGACCATTCGCGGTGCCCCCGCCCTGCGTCTGGCCGGAGCCGAGCGCTTCGCGCTGGATCAGGTGCTGCTGCACTATGACAACAACCTGCGCAGCTGGTACACCACCACTTCCATCAACCGCTGGCTCGGCATGCACCAGACCCTGCTCTCCGCCGTGCTGGTAGGCGCCGTGGCGCTGATGGTAGCCTTTGGCAACAGCTCGCTGCTGGGGGCCGTCGCCATCACCTACGCCTTTACCGCCTCGGCCATGCTCAACTCCCTCATTCGCACCTTCGCCGAAGTGGAGCAGGTGATGAATGCGGTGGAGCGGGTGCGCGAATACAGTGAAATCGAGAGTGAGCGCCAGCATGGGGAAGCGCTGGTGACGCCCCATCCCGGGGTGCGCTTCGACAACCTGGGATTGCGCTATCCGGAGGCGAGCCAGTGGGCCCTGCACAAGGTGAATTTCGAGTTGGCCCCCGGCGAGAAGGTGGGGGTCTGCGGTCGTACCGGTGCGGGCAAGAGCTCGCTGCTCGGTGTGCTGCAAGCCATGTATCCGGCCTCACAGGGAGAGATTTACTACGGCGATCAACCGCTGTCCCGGCTTGCACCGGAGGCGGTACGGGATCTCTACGACACCGTCTCCCAGACCCCCCTCACCTTCTTCGGATCCTTGCGCGCCAACCTGGCGCCGCTCACCGAGCAGGATGACGAGGCGCTGGAGCTGGCACTGGCACGGGTCGGTCTGGCCGAGCGCTGCGCTGGCCGGCTGGACGAGGACCTCGACAAGCTGCAACTCTCGGCTGGCGAGACCCAGCTGCTGGTGATCGCCCGCATACTGCTGTCACGTCGCCCACTCATAGTGCTGGACGAGGCCACCTCGGATCTCGATCACGGCGGCATGCGCAAGATGGCGGAGCTGCTCTATCGCTACCGGCCGGAGGCCAGTTATCTGGTCATCGCCCACCATCTGGAGCCGCTGCTGTCGGTGGACAAGGTGGTTGTGATGGAAGCGGGAACCGTGGTGGAACAAGGCTCGCCAGTCAGCCTGCTGGCCAACTCCCACTCCCGCTTCCATCAGCTGTTTGTCGGTCAAGTCAACCGCCAGGTGGCCGAGATCAACTGACACGAGAAACAACAAGGGCTGCCCGCAGGCAGCCCTTGTTGTTTGGTGGAGCCTCAACGCTCCATGATTTGGGTGACATCATCCTGCTTGATCATCACCTCCCGCCCTTCTGCATCGTAATAGCGGTACATGCCGGTGCTCTCATCCAGCTTGGGCTTGCTGTCGGTGGTGATCATCTTCCCATCCTTGGTACTCATGATGTATTGAGAGCTGCACGCCACGAGTCCCAGTGCACACACCAGGATCATCATCAGTTGTTTCATCGCCTGTCTCGTCTCCCTCTTCACCCTCACCACGAGGGTGGTGACTGAAGCCTAGCGCAACCTCACCGCCCCCACAGAGTGGATTGATAGAACGGGATCTGCATCAAAAATCAGTGACTTGGCGTCGACGTTGAACTTGATGCCAGCGGCACATATGAAAAAGGCCGGACATCTGTCCGGCCTCTTGTTACTGTCTGTTCATGACTTGGCGGGCTGACGCTCGCCAGTCACAGTCGGATTCTTGGGATCCGAGCTCCACTCATACCAGCCGCCGTCGTAGACGCTGATCCGCGTCCAGTCCATCAACCAGGCGTAGAAGAAGGCCTCGGAGGCACGCCAGCCGGTACCGCAGTAGAAAGCGGCCTGCTGGGTCGGCTCGATATTCCACTCATCCCACATGGTGAGGATCTCGCGGGCCGGTTTCATGGTGCCGTCCGGGTTGTGGAAGTCGCTCATGCTGTTGGCATCCACGCCACCACGACCCCACTTGGCCCCCGGAATGTCGCCTTTCGGCTTGATGTAGCTGTAACCTGAGGTATTGCCGACAAACTCGTCCCAGGTGCGCACGCTGACCAGGGCACTGTCGGGCTGCTTGAGCAACGCCTTGGCCTGATCGAGTGTGGTGTAGTACTCGGGGTGAGCCGGAATGGCCACACCAAACTCTTTCACCGGCTCGAACTTGTTGGGCAGGCCGGTTTCGGTGCGCAAGTGCTGCACGAACCAGGCATCGAGGCCGCCATCCAGCAGGCGCACATCGGCCACGCCGGCATACATCATCAGGTGCGCCGCGCGGGCGGCCGCCATTGTGTTGCGACCATAGAGGATGACGGTAGTGTCGTGACGGATGCCGTTTTCCAGCAGCAGCGCCTTGAGCGCCTCGTCAGAGACCTTGTTCCACAACGGCTCCTCTTCCAGGCGGTTGGTATCGATATAGCCAGCCCCGGGTATGTGACTGATGAGATAGGCCTTGGGTGAACCCCAATCCACTTCGAACAGCTTCCACTCCCCTTTGGGGGCGGCAACCACGGGTTTGCCTTCCTGCAGGTCCGCCAGCCAGCGCGGATAGACCAGCTGCTGCCAGCGCGCCAGATACTCGCGCGGCGCGGCTTTCCACGCTTGCAGCTCGAACAGCTGCTTGATGCCCTGCTTGCGCAGCAGACGGGCCACCTCGGCCACTTCCCGCGGCTCGCCATAGAGCGCCACCGGACGATCGGCTTTCAAGCCCTTGATCTCCAGCGCCTTGGGCCATTCGTCATCACTGTATTTCCAGTCGGCCGAGAGATTTTCGGCGCCAGCAACGTGGCCACCCTGCTTCTCCCCTTCCATCGGCCAGCCCTGATAGAAGTGGCTGGCACGGGTATCCAGAATCACGGCCTGTTTGGCCTTGGCATCCGCCAGCGAGAGGGGTGGCAGTTCGGCTGCAAAGGCGGGCAGCGCGCACCAGAGCAACAGGGCCGTCAGACCGGTCCGCAACAGACCAATATATGCTTTCATGATGTTTTCTCGATTCATGGTAAACAAGGTTAAAAAATGGAACGGCCCAGACGCTCGGCCAGCAGCTCCAGTGCCGCCGTGCCCGCCAGCGAGTTGCCAGCCTTGTTGAGCTCGGGCGACCAGACACACACACAGAGCTCACCAGGGATCAGCGCCATGATACCCCCTCCGACACCGGATTTGCCCGGCATACCGACCCGATAGGCAAAATCACCGGCCTCGTCGTAGAGACCACAGGTGGCGAGCAGGGCATTGACCTGCTTGGTGGTGCGGGCCGGCAGCAGCGGCTCACCGGCCCCCAGCGGCACGCCGCGGTTGGCCAGATAGATGAATGCCCGCGCCAGATCGACACAGCTCATGCGGATGGCGCAGGCATTGAAGTAGCTTTGCAGCACCTTGTCCACTTCGTTTTCGAAGTTGCCATAAGCCTTCATCAGATAGGCGATGGCGGCGTTGCGGGCGGAGTGCTGATATTCGGAGCGGGCCACCACCTGATCCGCCATGATGGCAGGGTTGCCACTGAGGCGACGCACCAGCTCCAGGGTACGTTGGCGCGGGGCCGTGAGCCGGGTCTCAAGCAGATCGCTCACCACCAGGGCACCTGCGTTGATAAAGGGATTGCGAGGTATGCCCTGCTCGAACTCCAGCTGCACCAGCGAGTTGAACGGCTGGCCGGAGGGCTCCTTGCCCACCCGGGCCCAAATCTCCTCCTCCTGATAGAGGGTGAGCGCCAGCGTCAGGCTTAGGGCCTTGGAGATACTCTGGATGGAGAAGGGCTCGAAGGCGTCACCGGCGGTGAACAGCTCCCCCTCCACGGTACAGACCGCCATGCCGAGCCGATCGGCCGGCACCTGGGCCAGGGCCGGAATATAGTCGGCCACCTTGCCTTGCCCGAGCAGCGGGCGCACCTCAGCCAGAATGCTGGCCAGTAATTCGGATGACAACACCATAAGCGATTCCATAACTAGGGGCTGTGGAGATCCCATCCCCACTGACAAAAATCCCGCCAATGGCGGGATTTGTCTATGTACCCGACACAGGGTACCCGTAACAGGTCGCCCACAACAGGCAAGCGGTTATCAGGCCGGTTCACCGTACCAGAGGTCAAACAGTTCGGTGACCACCACGGCTTCCATCCCCTTGCCTTCCAGCCAGGATTTGAGAACGGCGCGGTCTTCTTCGGTACATTTGCCCAGTTGCTGAGTGCAGATCATCCCTTCCCAGGCCAGGTGGCCTGAACCGGCGAACGCCAGTCTACGGGGTTCAACAACCTCATCGATCATCGCATCGACTACCGCATCGATGGTCTCTTCGGCAGTGCCGACCGGGAAATTGAAACTGATGTCGAATCCCATTTCCTGGAATTCGTCGACTCGCAGTTTCTTACGCAGACGGCGGCTACGATTGGCCATGATAGCTCCTTAGGTTAGTTGACTCGTTAAATTAGTTAACGCGTTTGAAAATCAGATCCCAAACCCCGTGGCCAAGACGATGGCCCCGTTGTTCGAATTTGGTCAGCGGACGCCAGTCGGGACGAGGCACCCAGTTGCCGGTGGTGGAGGTATTCTCGTAACCCTCGGCGACGCTCATCACTTCCAGCATGTGTTCGGCATAGTTTTCCCAATCGGTGGCCATGTGGAACACGCCACCTATGGCCAGCTTCTGGCGGATATCCTGGGCAAATGCCGGCTGCACGATGCGGCGCTTGTGGTGACGGCTCTTGTGCCAGGGGTCCGGGAAGAAGAGTTGCAGGCAGGCCAGCGAACCATTCGGGATCATGTGCTCCAGCACCTCGACCGCATCGTGGCAGATGACCTTGAGATTGGTGACGCCCGCTTCCTGGGCGGTGCCGAGGCAGGCTCCCACACCCGGTGAGTGTACCTCTATGCCGATGAAATTTTTCTCGGGGACATTCTTGGCCATCTCCACCAGGGAGGCGCCCATGCCAAAGCCGATTTCCAGCACCACAGGAGCCTCGCGGCCAAACAGGGCGACCAGATCGAGCGGTGCTGGCGCGAAATCGATACCCATGACCGGCCAGAGTTCTTCCAGGGCCTTCTCCTGCCCTTTGGTCAGGCGGCCTTCGCGACGGACAAAGCTGCGGATCTTGCGCATGAACTTGCCGTCTTCGTTAAATACATCTTGGGTCACAGACATAATCAAATTGCTCGTTATTGCATCGGTCTGGGTCACAGACGACATGAATGGATTACTCGTTATTTCATTGCCCGGGGTCACGGAACACATGGATGAATGGCGCGTTATTTCATCAATCCGCGAAACTGGGTAGCGAATTATCCCAAGATAGGCCCAAGGCGCAAGTGTTTCGCGAAACAAATCCCCCATCGCTGACCAATTCCGCCACCACGATTGACAAATGCCACCCCCTTCACAGAATCTGCGTGGGGTCGGGCGCATGCTTGCCTGCGAAAATAAAACCATACACAACAAAGGATTGCAGTATGAAACACACAGCATTGGCGTTTGCCATCGCAGCCCTGCTGGCCGGGTGCAACACCTCCAGCAATGATTCACAGGCGCCCAGCGCCGCCGAGCAAGCCTATGAGTATCTGGTGCAACTGAGCTCGAGCGCCGAGGGGATAGGGGCCAGACCCACAGGCACGGAGGCCGAGACCCGCGCCGCAGCCTGGATCCAGGATCATCTGACAGGCTGGGGTTACGATGTGCAGAAGCAGCCGTTCACCTACACCAAGAGTGGGGCCAGCAAGGCCTCCCAGAATCTTGTCGCCGAGCTGAAGGGCCAGAGCGACAAGGTGATCCTGATCGGCGCCCACTACGACAGCACGGGTGACAAGCATGGCTCTGAAGGCGCCACCGACAACGGCGCCGGTGTCGCGGCGCTGCTGGCGGTCGCCGAGGCGCTCAAGGGGCAGACCCTGCCCTACACGGTACGCTTCGCCTTCTTCGGCGCGGAAGAGAACGGCCTCAACGGCTCCAAAGCCTATGTCGCCAGCCTCGACAGCGCCGCCATCGCCCAATTGGTGGCCATGGTGAACTACGACACCATAGCCGGCGGCGACATCGTCTATGTTCACTCTGCTCACTCGGATGTGGCCGAATACAACTGTGCCGAGCCAAGCCGCTACAGCTTCGATCCCAAGGTCCGTGACCGTCTGCTGGCCATCTCCAAACAGACTGATACCCCGTTCGCCATCCACCCCAGCTACGCCGGCTATCCGGAAGGGGAGACCGGCAGCTGGTCGGATCATGCACCCTTCGCCTGTCTGGGGGTGCCCATCGCCTACGTGGAGGCCACCAACTTCACCATCAACGGGGCAGATGGCTATGACGGCTACTCCCAGACCACCAATCCGGCGCTGTGGGACTGCTACGACGATGCCACCAAGAGCGCCTGCGATCGGGACAGCGAGACCCAGTGGGGCAAGATCTGGCATACCCAGTACGACCGTCTCGACAAGATGGCCGAGCTGTTCCCGGGCCGGGTGGAGCAGCAGCTCAGCGCCAACACGGATCTGATGATCCGCTTCCTCAAGGAACCGGGCCTGTAACGCCAACAAGCCGTCAATGACGCGCGTTGGCCAGGGACCAATTCAGGGCTTTTTGCGCTCCACGGCCGCCCCCGGCCGATAAAATTCGGGCAGGTGCCAAACCTGCCCTTTTTTATCGATTTTTGTTGCAGCCATTGCCTCATTTTTTAAATCTGATACAAACGGATAACTTGGCGGTCGAATGGAGCGACCGCTCACCATGCCAGAGAGAACCCTATGCAACCGTTTTTTGCCCAGCGCTTCGAGAAGGTAGAGCCTTCATTTATCCGCGAGATCCTCAAGGTCGCAGCCAATCCCGAGATCATCTCCTTTGCCGGTGGCCTGCCCAATCCGCACCTGTTTCCGGTCAAGGCCATCGATCAGGCCTGCCAGGATGTGCTGCGCGAGCAAGGCGCCGCCGCCCTGCAATATGCCGCCACCGAGGGCTTCGCCCCGCTGCGCCAGTACATTGCAGACCGCTATCTGGCGCGCCATGGCATGAGCGTCAACCCGGACAATATCCTCATCACCAGCGGCTCCCAGCAGGCGCTGGATCTGCTGGGCAAGGTGCTGATCGACGAGGGACAGGATCTCATCATTGAAGAGCCTGGCTACCTTGGCGCCATTCAGGCGTTCTCCGTCTATCAACCGGCATTCCAGCCCATTACGCTGGGGGAAGAGGGTCTGGATCTGGTGGCGCTGGATGCGCTGCTGGCCAGCGGCTCCAACGCAAAACTGCTCTACGGCGTGCCCAACTTCCAGAACCCGAGCGGTGTCTCCTACAGCCGCGCCAACCGTGAAGCACTGGCCGAGCGACTGGTCAGCCACGAACTGCTGATGGTGGAAGACGACCCCTATGGCGAGCTGCGCTTCGAAGGGGAGCACCTGCCTCCCATCGCCAAGCTGGCGCCGAACAATACTGTGCTGCTCGGCTCCTTCTCCAAGACGGTGGTGCCCGCCTTCCGTCTGGGCTGGATGCTGGTGCCGGACTGGCTGCGCCAGAAGGTCACCATCGCCAAGCAGGCCACCGACCTGCACAGCAACGCCTTCAGCCAGCAGGTGCTGCACCGCTTCCTGATCGACAACTCGCTGGATGCCCATCTGGAGAAGATCAAGGAGGTCTATGGCCGCCAGCGCGCCGCCATGGAGGCCGCACTGGCTCGTCACTGCCCGCCCGGCGTCAGCTATACCCGACCGGAAGGGGGCATGTTCCTCTGGCTGACTCTGCCTGCCAGTGTCAGTGCCATGGCACTGTTCGACGAGGCCATCAAGGAGAAGGTCGCCTTCGTACCCGGTGCCCCCTTCTATGTGCGCCCCGAGATCAAGAACACCTTGCGGCTGAGCTTCTCCTGTGTGGATGAAGCCACCATAGAGGAAGGGGTCAAACGCTTGACCCGTGCCCTGGCCCGCATGCTCTGACAGCGCTGCCGCCTGAATAAAGAAAAACCAGCGCTCTGTCCAGATCGCTGGTTTTTTATTTCTCACGCAGAAGAAACCGGGCCTGTCAGGCTACCAGCTGCTTGGCAAACTCCTTCATCGGCATGGGCCTGCCATAGAAATAGCCCTGCAGGAAGGTCACCTGACGCGCCCTCAGGTAGGCGGCCTGAACCTCGTTTTCCACCCCTTCGGCAACCAGCATCAGGCCGAGCCGGGTCGCCAGATCGATGACGTTCTCGACGATATGACTGGAGAGCGCATCCGAGCCGATCATGCCGACGAAGCTCTGGTCAATCTTGAGAAAATCCACCTGGAACTGCTGCAAGTAGGTCAGGCTGGAGTGGCCGGTACCAAAATCGTCGATGGCGATGAAGACCCCGAGCTGGTGCAGCTCGGCGAACAAGCGGTCGGTCACCTCATCCGCCACTATCAGCTCCCGCTCGGTCAGCTCCAGCACCAGCTTGATGGGGTTGGCCTTGAACCCATCGATGAAGTCGCGACAATCCTCCACCAGGCTCAGATCCTTGCAGTGGCTGGCACAGATGTTGAAGCCAAAGTGAAATCCCCTCGGCAGGGTATGGGCCTTGCCGGCAAACTGATCCCGCACCTGTGCCATCAGCAGACGGGTCATGGGGACTATGAGGCCGCTGTCTTCCGCCAGCGGAATGAAGCGATCCGGCGAGATCATGCCCTGACGGGGATGCTGCCAGCGCATCAGCACCTCGCAGCCGCACCAGTGTCCATCGTCCCCCGTCACCACGGGTTGCAGATAGGGTATGAATTCCCGCTGGGCCAGCGCCCGTCGCAATTCTTGTGAAGGAGAGGTAGAGCGGCCGGTCAGCCAGAACACGCCAACCCCCACCAATATGCCCAGCAAGGGATAGATGATGAGGCTGGCCCTGGAGTAACTCCAGACATGGCTGCCGTACTCATTGTGGGACAGATCGGTGACCACCCTGAATGGATACTTCGAGGACACCTGTTCCAGATAGCCGCCCGTACGGGATGGCACCTCCTCGCTGACCTGGCCGTTGGCCTGCATGGTGCGGCTGCCGATGACCAGCGCCAGCGGCGAGTTGCGGCTCAGCATGTCGAGAATGTTGTGCAGATAGTAGCCGTCTACCCCGACCAGCACGCTGTTATCGCCCACCGCCTGCCGATAGACGACAAGGGGGCGATCCGGCGTCACAGGGTTGCCTCTCAGCAGGTCGAGCTGACCCTCTGCGTAATCGGCCAGGGAGAAGAGACCGCTGTAGGAACCGTAGAGGGAGGTGCAGTAAATATGCTCCCCCCTGGCCAGGTTGACGGTACGTATGTCCGGCACGGTCGCCACCTGATCCCTCAGCCCCTGCACCACTTCGTCGCAAGGCCGATCCATGCTGCTTCGCACCATGGACGCCGCCTGCTGGGCATTGTCCAGAGTACGGTCAAACATGTGTCGTGCATGCAAGAGACGCTCCTCGGCATCCTGCTTCACCCCCGAAAACGTCTGCCATGAGATGATCAACACCCCCAGCAACACAGACAGCAAGCCTGCCAGCAGGGACACTCCCAGCCTCGTATAGAACTGGCGCAACCTCAAACGACGAAAAGGCATAATCATCCTCACGGCAACGACAAAAAAGCGGGCAAGTCTACTGGTCTCCGCTCACCTAGCAAGCCCTTCTGATACGATTGGCTGCAATCAGGTTTGGCCTGATTGACACCATACGCCATCACCACAGGGCTCGCAGTCACATCTTGCAAGGCATCCGTGCCGGAGCATACCCAATCCCCCCAATCTGGCCCTTGCTCATATCGAGTCAGGTGATGCCTCGGCAACCAGAGCGGGTGTGACGATTATAATCTTTGCAAAAACAGTTGCTTGTTCATGTTGTGCTGGCCCACTAGAGTAGAGCCAACAGAGTCAGGGAGTATGGATATGAAAATATTGATCACGGGAGGAACCGGCTTTATCGGCCGCCGCCTGGTGGCACATCTCAAGGTGCAGCACGAGGTAGTGGTGTTGACCCGTCAGGGGAGCCGCGCCTACGACCTGCTCGGCCATGACATCAAGCTGCTCGACAATCTGGATCGGCTCGACGACCTCAACGACGTGGATGCAGTTATCAATCTGGCGGGGGAGCCTATCGCCGCCGGGCGCTGGAGCGAGCAACGCAAACAGCTGCTGTGTGACAGTCGCTGGCTGCTGACCGAACAGCTGGTCGACCTCGTCAAGCTCTCCAGCACGCCGCCCAAGGTGTTGATCAATGCCTCAGCCATCGGCTGGTATGGGCGGCAGGGGGAGACGCCGCTGGATGAAGAGTGCAAGACTCCCCACGACGAATTTACCCATCAACTCTGTCAGCAATGGGAAACCCTGGCGCAAGAGGCTCGCAGCGCCCACACCCGGGTCTGCATAGTGCGTATCGGCCTGGTGCTCGGCGCCGATGGTGGCGCCCTGCCCAAGATGCTGCCCCCCTATCAGCTCGGTCTCGGCGGCCCCATGGGATCAGGCCAGCAGATCATGAGCTGGATCCACATTCAGGATCTGGTACGCGCCATGCTGTTCCTGCTGGAGCACGACGAGTATGACGGCATCTTCAACGGTACGGCCCCCCACCCCGTCAGCAATCGTGAGTTCAGCCAAACCCTTGCAACGACCCTGCACCGACCGCATCTTTTCTTCGTCCCCGCACTGGCGTTGCGACTGCTGATGGGAGAGGCGGCCGACCTGCTGCTCACCGGCCAGAAAGTGCTGCCAGCCCGCCTGCTAGAAGCCGGTTTTCACTTCACCTTTCCCGAACTGCCCCTGGCACTCACCAACCTGCTGCACCGGCCACGCTGAACCTGTTCCGGCAAGACAATTGCCGAAAATAACAAACCCGGCCATGTGGCCGGGCTTGTTGCATTTGCGCAAAAAGCAAGAGACTAGAGCAGCCCCTGACCAAGCCCGCGCAGACGATCGCTCAGGGTGCCCGCCAGCAATTGACGCTGCATTCCCTGCCCCGCCAACGTCACCAGCAGGGCGCCCAGCAAGGGCAAACCGCCCCAGATGGCCCAGTGGAACTGCCACTGCCCCTCGAACCACCACCATTGCAGGCCAAAGGAGCAGAGTTCGACCACCATGGCGGCGCACAGCCCCGCCAACAGGCCACTGGCAACCAGTTCCCAGCGCAGCATCTTCTTGAGCAGGTCGCTGCTGGCCCCCAGGGTGCGCATCAGCAACAGCTCGCGACGGCGGTGGGCCATGCTGGCCTGGGTCTGGGTCAGCAACACCAGCAGGGCAGCCACCGTCACCAGACCCAGCATCAGACCGAGTGCCCGGCTCACCTGATCAGACACAGCCGTCAGCCGCACTATCAGATCGTCTACATCGATGAGACTCACGGTGGGATGACGACGGATGATCTCCACCTCTGCCGCTCTGCTCTGCTCCGGCAGCCGATAGCTGCCAAGCCAGGTCTGGGAGAAGGAGGCCAGCATGTCAGGGGAGAAGATCATGTAGAAATTGGGCCGCATGTTGTCCCACTTGATGGCCCGCAAACTGGTGACCTGCGCCTTGAAGCTGCGCCCCTCTATGGTGAAGCCCAGGGTATCGCCGAGCGCTATGTCGAGTCGCTTGGCCAGGTCCTGGTCCACCGACACCTGGCCGGGCCCATCCAGCCAGCGCCCATCGGTCAGACGATTGTCTGGCGGCAGACTGGCCGTGGTGGTGAAGTTGAGTTCGCGGTTCACTCCTTCCCGCCCATCCTCGTCGTTGTCTCGCACCGCCTCGCTGGCGATGCTGACCAGCCGGCCCCGAACCATGGGATAAAAATCCGAGGTCAGGGCACCCGCCTGGCGCAACTCGGTGAGAATCCCCTCCCGCTCGTGATCGGCCACGTTGACCAGGAAGCGGTTGGGCGCATCCACCGGCAAGCGGGCGGAAAACTCGTCGAGCAGGTCGACCCGTGCCGCCCACAGCAGACCAAACAGCATGAGCGCCAGCGCAAAGCCAGCCAGCTGGAACAGGCCGCTGCCACGCTCGCGGGAGAGGTGATTGATGGCAAGGCGCAGCGCATGGGGCCCCTTGACCCGACGACCAAGCCGCAGCAGCAGGGAAGCGATCAGCGCCAGCAGCCCCATCAGCAGGCCCATGCCACCGATCAGCCCCAACGCCAGGGTCGCATCCGCGGTAAAGCCCCACACCAGACCAAACAGCCCCAGCAAACCGACCGGCAACGCCAGCCAGGGCGGGATCCCAGCCTCCAGCTCACGACGCAGCACCCGCAGCGGCGGTACCTTCAGCAGGCGCAGGAAGGGCACGAAGGCCAGCAACAGTGTGATGAAGAAGGCGACCGCCAGACCGAGAGCAAAGGGTCGCCAGGACGGCGGTGGCAGATCGGCCGGCAGCAGGTTGCCCAGCAGATGCAGGGTCAGCCACTGCATGGCACTGCCCGCCACCAGACCGAGCAGGGCACCGACCAGGGTCAGTGACAGCAGCAGCGAGCCCATCAGTTGCCAGAGCGTACGACGGGACGCCCCCAGCGTCTTGAGCAGTGCCACCATATTGGTCTGCCGCTCGGCGAAGTGGCGCACCGCTATGCCCATGGCCAGCGCCCCCAACAGCACGCCGGCCAGGGAGGCTAGCCGGAAAAAGCGCTCGGCATTGGCCAGCGAGCGGCCCACCTGGGAACCCTGATCGTCCGGCTTGATCAGTTTTTGTCCCGCTTTCAGTTTGGGTTTGAGCCAGCGCTCATAGCTGGCTACGTCCTCGCGCGCCCCTTTGAACAGGTAACGCCACTGCTGGCGGCTGCCCGGCAGCAGGGCGCCGGTCGCCTCGATATCATCACTGTGGATCAGCGCCCTTGGCGCCAGCAGGAAGGGGCTGAAGCCCTGATCCGGCTCCTGGCCCAGCACACCTGCCACCTTGAGGAGGGTATTGCCTACCTCCAGCTCATCCCCAATTTTTGCCTCCAGCAATTGCATCACCCGGGCCGAGAGCCAGATCTCGCCCGGGGCCGGTGCACGCTGGGGAATCAGCTCCAGCTTGCCATAGAAGGGAAACTCGCTCGGCACGGCGCGAATGGAGGCCAGTTGCAGCGCATCGCCATGGAACAGCATGCTGTTGAAGCTGACCGTCGTCTGCACGGAGAGGCCCGCTTTCTCTGCCTGCTTGAGCCAGTCAGCTGGCGCAGGTGTGGCCGAGCGCAGCGCCCGGTCGGCACCGATAAAGTCACGCCCCGATGCCTTGAGTCCGGCATCCAGTCTGTCCGCCACCAGGGCCACGCTCAGCACGCAGGCCACGCTCAGCGCCAGCGCCAGCACGAACCAGCGCAACTCGCCGTTGAAGCCTTCTCGCCGCAACAGGCGCAATCCCAATCGCCACTGCATCATGCGTCACCACTCCCGTTCAATCGGCCAACCTTGCAGTCATATCCAGGCATTCTCTTATGCACGCTGCACCTCATGTTGTTCGACCTCCAGTCGTCCTGCCGCCATCACCAGTTGCCGCTGGCAACGCTGGGCCAAGTCGTGATCATGGGTGACCACCACCAGGGTGGTGCCATATTCACGATTGAGCTGGAACAAGAGTTCGATCACTGTCTCGCCGGTCTTGCTGTCGAGATTGCCGGTAGGTTCATCCGCCAGCAACAGGCTGGGACGGGTCATGAAGGCGCGCGCTATGGCAACCCGCTGCTGCTCACCGCCGGAGAGGCGCGGTGGCAGATGGTGAAGGCGCTCGCTGAGCCCCACTGCTGCCAGCAGCTCGCGGGCTCTGGGCTCGCAGCGGGTCTCGCCACGCAATTCGGCTGGCAACATGACATTCTCAAGCGCACTCAGGGTAGGCAACAGCAGGAAGGACTGGAAGATAAAGCCGACCTGTTCGGCTCGCAGGCGGGCACGGCCCTCCTCGTCCAGTTGCACCAGCGACTGCCCGAGGATCTCGATATCCCCCTCGCTCGGCAGATCCAGTCCGGCCAGCAGCCCCAGCAGGGTAGACTTGCCCGAGCCTGAGGCGCCGACCAGCGCCAGTGTCTCGCCGGTATTGACTTGCAGGTCGATCCCTTCAAGGATGGTGAGGCTTTCCTGGCCCAGGCTAACGGTTTTGCCCAGGCCCTTGACGACAATAATGGGAGTTGAATTCATGACGCGTTTCCTGTTCGCCTTATGTTGCCTGGTTTCATCGGTACAGGCACAAACCCTGATGGTATTGGGTGACAGCCTGAGTGCAGGTTATCAGATGCCGGCGGACCAGAGCTGGCCTGCCCTGCTCAACCAGAAATGGCAGCAGCAAGGGGGCGAGCATCAGCTTATCAATGCCAGCATCAGTGGTGAAACAACACAAGGGGCCCTGGCCCGCCTGCCCGCTCTGCTCAAGGAGCATCAACCGGACTGGGTACTGATTGAGCTGGGTGGCAACGACGGTTTGCGAGGGTTCGCCCCCGCCATCACCCGTGACAATCTGGCCAGGATGGTGGCCTTGACCAAGGAGCTGCAGATCAAGACTGTGCTGACCCAAATTCAGCTGCCCCGCAATTACGGGGCCCGCTACCTGCGCCAGTTCGAGCAGATCTTTCCGGAGCTGGCCGCCGCCAACGCGCTGCCACTGATGCCCTTCTTCATGGATGATATTGCGTTGCGCCCTGAACTCATGATGAACGATGGCATCCACCCCACGGCGGCGGCGCAGCCGTTGATCCGCGACCGTGTGGCCAGCTTTATCGAGCCCCTCTTGACCCAATAATGCCCCCAGTATCCCCCTATACGCACTATCGGGCCCTCTTGGCCCAAAACAAAGATCCCGCCGAAGCGGGATCTTTGTTTTCATGACCATCAGCGTTTCAGTATCTGGCGCAGCCGCTCCTGTGCCACCCCGACCAGCAGGTCCGGCTGGAATTTGGAGATGAAGCGGTCACACCCCACCTTCTTGACCATGGCCTCGTTGAAATTGCCGCTCAGGGAGGTATTGAGCGTGATGAAGAGATCCGACATGCGGGCATCGCTGCGGATCTCGTGGGTCAGCCGATAACCATCCATCTCCGGCATCTCGGCATCCGTGATCATCAGCAGGATTTCGTCGGTCACCTTCTTGCCCGCATCACACCACCCCTTGAGCAGATTGAGCGCCTCCAGGCCATCCTGGCATTCGATTACCTCCAGGCCAAGCTGGGCAAGGGTTTCTCGCACCAGATTGCGGGCCGTGCTGGAGTCATCGACGATGAGCACCTTGCGACCATTCATCTGCGGCAATATGGCCAGGTCCAGCACCTCTTCCGAGATGCGGATGTCGTAGGTGATGATCTCGGCCAGCACCTTCTCCACGTCGATGATCTCGACGATCTGGTCGACGCCATCTTCGGGTATCCGGGTAATGGCCGTCAGATAGTTCGCCCGCCCGGCTGAGCGCGGGGGTGGCAGAATATCCTTCCAGGTCATGTTGACGATGTGGGCTACCTGTCCCACCAGAAAGCCCTGAATGGTGCGGTTGTATTCGGTGATGATGAGGTTGGACTCGCTGTCGATGGGCATGGCGCGCATGCCAATGGCGCTGCGCAGGTTGATCACGGGGATAGAGGTGCCACGGATGTTGGCCACCCCGCTGATGTTGTGGTGCGCCCCCGGCATCTTGTTGAGATGGGGCAGCTTGACCACTTCCCGCACCTTGAAGACGTTGATAGCAAACAGTTGTCGGGATCCCAAACGGAACATCAACAACTCCAGACGGTTCTCCCCTACCAGCTGGGTACGTTGATCCACTGAATCCAATATGCTCGCCATATAAAGCCCTTACGTCCGTTGCCCGAGTCTCGACATAGTATAGAAGGGTCAGAATCCCAACACGACCCGTATTCTTATCCTATGTCGGCTAGATGATGACGGAACTTGATGAAAAAAAGCGAGAATCGGCTCAAAGCCGGTCTCTCCTCACACTTGTCAGCAGCCAAATGGCTGACCCGCAGCCCTTTCGGCCGCGGGTGCGGGCCAGACCTTTGCGATGCGCAGCCAAATCCCCTGCCATCACCGCCAGTGGATGCACTTTCCGTTGGTCAGACATAAAAAAAGCGGCAGATTGCTCTGCCGCTTTTTACAGACTTCAAACCGGATTACTTGTCGATATCCAGCATGTTGTTGCTCAGCATGTAGTCGATCACCTGGGAAGAGGTGGACGCCGCGCTGCCGGTGAGACTGTCGAACGTGTGGTTCATCAGCACTATCTCCTGAGTCACGGACGCCGTACTGCTCTCCTTGACCTGCAAGTGAACTCCTTCGCTGTCCTGGAACACTGAGAGCAGGCCCTTCAGATCGTTCTGGTTGTGAGAACCATCGTGATCCAGCAGGTCGCTCAGATCCAGCTTGTCACCTTCAGCTCTGGAGAAGTCGACCACATAATCCTTGGCGATGGTGCCGCCAGTGGTGTCGCCCTGCAGCCAGATAAAGGTATCGGCCCCGGCATCCCCCTTGAGAATATCGTTGCCCAGGCCACCGACCAGAATGTCATTGCCCAGACCGCCGCTCAGGGTGTCATTGCCGGCACCGCCATACAGGGTGTCGTTGCCGCTGCCGCCGTACAGGGTATCGTTACCGCTCTCGCCATACAGGGTATCGTTGCCACTACCGCCGAACAGGATGTCGTTGCCGGCACCACCGAACAGGAAGTCGTCACCACCCTGACCGAACAGTATGTCGTTGCCTTCTCCGCCGAACAGCACATCGCCCTTGTCGTTGGCGGAGGACTGATCGAACTCGCTGGCATGACTGCTGATGTAGTCATGGACCTGGGCATCCGTCACCGAACCTGCACCCACCTTACCGGCTACATACTGCTTGATGGCCGCATAGCCTTCCCCGTTGATACCGGCGAAGTGAACCGCATCGCCGAACAGGATATCGTCGCCGGCACCGCCATCGATCCGGTCACTTCCCGGCTTGTTGTTGATGGAGGTCCCCAGAATGGCGCCGGCCAGATCGTTGGCGGACACGTTGGACTGCACTACCTGATCGCTGTCAAACAGCTTCAGGGTATCGATGGAGACGCTGCTGCCGATACCGATCGCTTCCAGCGTCACGTTATTGGCCAGCAGAAGCGGCAGCACAGCCAGCGCGTTTTGCAATGCCCAGTAGTTGCTGTCATAGGGGGTGGAGATCTCGAAGGTACCATCCCCCTGTGCCTTCAAGGTCCCGATGGAGGTTGAGCTCCACTTGTTGTTATTGCCCTGCGACCACTTCTGAACATTGCCGCTCGCGTCGATCAGTACCCGGTTGGCGCCGCCGATGTAGGCGTAGAAGGCTTCACCCGGCACATAGTTGTTGACGTTGACAAACGAATCGAGACGCTCGCTGGTCTTCGTATTCACGATCGGGTTGGTATCTTCATAGCCGTAATAGGTGTTTGGTGCCCCATCGGTAATGAAGTACGCCAGGTTCTTCGCATTGGTGTTGTTCTTGGCGGTGTCGCTGTTGAACCAGTTGGAGGTTGTCTTGAGCGCATCCTCGTAGTTGGTCGCCCCACCATTCCAGTAACTGCCGTCCATGCTGTCGAGCACAGCCTGCAACTTGGTCAGGACATTGGGATCCTTCAAGTCTACGCTGATGGACTTGTTGGCCTGACTGTCGAAGTCCACCAGGAAGATGTTGACCTTGCCCGCCCCCTCAGTACCGGCACTGGTCTTGAGGGTTGCAAACACCTGGGCCAGCTGGCTCTTGATGGTGTTCATGGCACTGGTGCCGATACTGCCCGAGCTGTCGACCATAAAGGCGATGTTGTAGTTCTGGCCCGGCAGCACCACGCTGCCGTCGAGATCGCCCACCACTATATTGTGTTCGCTGCCGTAGGTGCGGTTTTGATCACCCGGCTCCCCTTCGGTGGAGAGGAAGTAGCTCATGCGGATCGAATCCTGATCCGATGCGCTACTGGTCTGGTCGGTCACCACCTCCTTGGCGATGGCCTCCACCTTGAGGTCGAACTGACCGGCATTGCTGCCCGGCACCCGCAGGGTCAGATCGGTCAGCTTGACGTCCAGCGCGCCCTGGTTCCAGAGGCCACTGAGGGTCAGCTTGCCATCGGCACCTGCGGTTCCCAGCACTGTGCCACCCTGATACAGGGTCGCACCACTCGGCATGCCGCTCAGCTCCAGACTGTCGAGCTGTTCACTGCCATCCCTGTCGGTAAGGGATGCACTGATCTCGAGGGGGTAGTCCACCACACTGGGCTGTACCGCCGTCAAGGTTCCGTCAGTCTGATTGAACTGGTAGATGCCGTCATCAAACTGAACCAGTTCAATGTCGTACAGCGACTTGCTGATGGTGGTGCCGTTCTCCTTCACCAGGAAGTTGAAGCCGCCATCACTTCTGCGCTCGATGACATAGTTGGCACGCGACCCCATCAGCACGGCAAGGTCTGTACCTGCGCCACCATACAGGGTGTCACCACCCAGTCCGGCAACCAGAATGTCGTTACCTACGCCGCCGTCGAGGGTATCGCCCGAGACAGAGTTGCCACCGACCAGCACGTCATTGCCCAGACCGCCGACGAAATAGTCGCCGCCGCCCTTCACGCTGACGATGTAGTCATTGCCATTGCCGCCCACCACAGAGTCCTGACTGGTAGTGCTGTCGGTCAGGCTGTTGGTGATGCCGAAGCTGCCCTTGTTGAAGTTGCCGCTCTGGAACGCGCCTGTCGAGATGCCGGACGACGGGTACTGGGTATAAAGCGGTATGCCATTGCCGGTCAGGCTGATATCCACCACCGGCTTGTCAGCCACGGCAGCGATGTCGATCACCAGCTTGCTCGTGTTGCTCAGGTTGGCACCGTCGCTGATCTGGTAGCCGAAGCTGGCGTAGTCCCCTTGCTGGTTGCCCATGGACGTGCCGTTGCCATTGGCTGCACTGGTGCTGGACTCGTTGAGTCCTGGCACAAAGCGCAGATGGCCAGTATTGATGTCACCGTAAGAGACGAGGTCACCAACCTTGACGGCAATCCACTGGCCGGCGGCATTGAGATACTCCAGCGTGCCATTTTGCGGCAGCGTGCCGATCACGACGCTCAGATCAGACGCAGCCTGATCATCGCTGGCACCAAACTGGGACCACTTCAGTACCAGTGGCGTATCTTCCGTCCCGACACCGTGCCCACCCGTGGTCACAGGCGCGCGGTCGTTGTCGATGATGGTGCCCGTGCCGTTCTGGCCACCCACTGTCACCGTCAGCGTCTCGGTCGTTTCAACCAGTCGATCGTTCACGGTCGGCAGCGTCACGGTAAAGCCGGACACCCCGGCCGGCACAGTGATCTTGCCTGTGGCGCTGTTGTAGGTCACCCCATTGCTGAATTGTGCAATTCCCCAATCAGAGCTGGATGCCGGATTGGCACCGCTGCCCTGAATGGCGAAGTCATACTGGGTCGCCTCATGGGTCTGGTCAGACAGTGTCACCGTATGAGAGAGATTGCCGCCTTCCTCCGCGTTGCCGCTCGAGACAGATTGTACGACTGGCGTCACCAGTGGTTTGGTTGCAAAAGATCCCAGGCTGGAATCACCATCCGCATCCACTACCTTGATCTGGAAGTCGATATCACCGTCGCCAAGCGGTCTGGACATGTTCTGGTACTGGAAGAACTCCCACTTGCCGGTGGCCGGGGTAAATTCCAGACGGAACACCAGGGAGCCATCGCTGGCTTTACCTATCAAGGTATTGGCCGATTCCATGGAGGTAGTGATCAGCTTGCCGGTTGCCGTGGTCAGGCCGGTTTCGTTGGAGCCGAGCAGCTGCATATGGCCCTTGCCATCAGCCCCCCACTGCGGTGTCACCGTGCCTGAACCGTAAGCGATAGCCTGGGCGGTAGAGGAGCCGATGAACTCTATGCTCTTCACCGTCAGGTCGCTGTTGTCCGAGGTATTGGTGTTGCCGTTATTGGTGGCCTTGATCACCATGGTGTCGAAGCCGCCTTGCTGTACCTGGAAGTTCTCGGCGTAATCGCCACTGGTCGCATTGGAGCTGAAGGTCTGGGTACCGATCAGCACGCCAGCACGGTAGAACTCGACCACGCCACTTTCCAGCTCACCACCGAACATCTGGCTGAACTTGATGTTGGCACCATAGGCAACCGTGCCCGGATCCAGCTTCACAATTAACTCCTCGGAGGCAGAGGTTCCGTTCGCGAAGTGACGGAAGTCTATCTCGTTGGCAATGTTGTGGTACGGCCCGGCCACGCTGGACACCCCCAACCCTGCATTGGAACCATTGACACTGGCATCAATCAGAGTTGAGTTGGTTGCAGAGGTGAACCCCTTGGCTGTGATGGTAAAGCCAGCCAAATCTACCAGGGCCTTGTTGCCACTGAACTTGGTCAGATCAAATACCCCGGTCAACACATCTGGAATATTTGTCTTGGTAACGGAGACGGCAGCAGCATCACCCGCGACTGGCGCGTCATCCTCAACAGTGACATCCAGTTTGCCAGTGGTTGTGCCCTTGCCATCGGAGACCTTGACGTCCAGCTGGAACGACAGGGAATCCTCCTGGCCCTTGACCGGATGGTCGAGCGGCGCCTTGAGGGTCAAATCATAGGCCCAATCACCCTTGCCGCTGGCATTCGGTGCAGTGAGCTTGACCTCGACCACCGCCTTGTAGCCGTCGCTACCCGGGGTACCGGTATAACCGACCAGCGTCTTGCTGCCCGCATCCCAGCTCCACTTGACTTCGGAGCCGCCGGATGTGAGCCCTGCGGGTCCACCCAGTGACACAGTCAGCGTGCTGCTGTCCACATCACCCACTGAAATGGTACCGGACATGCTCTTGGCATCCGTGGTATCCGGGTTGCCGTTGGTGTCGATGATCCCGTTGGGCAAGCCCTCTTCGGAAACAGTTGCGCCATTGGAGATAGACAGGGTTGGCAAGTCATTGGTGCCGTTGATCACCACTGTCACAATGTGCGGGGTGCCATCGACGCTCTGCACGGTGAAGGTCTCAACCTTGGTCTCGTCTTTGCCCAGGTACTGCACTTTGCTGTTGTCGACGTTGTAGGTCCAGGTGCCGTCAGCCGTGATGC
>NZ_JAACFY010000012.1:0-147078 GCF_029237305.1 Aeromonas sp. 2MA4
GTTCGACTTCTTATTGCTAAGAAATCGTCTTGGTCACTTCACCAGACATTGAAAATCAACAAAATTGTTTGATGTTCGATGCTGTGAGTGCCCACACAGATTGCTTGATTCAAATTGTTAAAGAGCGACGCAACAGTGTGTTGCTGCGGGAGTGGAATTCTACTCAACCGCCTTCTCGAGTCAAGCCTTATTTTCAAAGGCTTTTCGAGGCACCGACCGGCTTGATTGCGTTGCCGCTTGCCCTGTCGATGTGGCGCATTATAGGGATCTGGATCACGCTTGCAAGGGGCGTTTCGAATTAAATTCGAATTATTATCTCAACAGCTCATCAATTCACCAAAAAGACTGTTTATCCCGC
Source organism: Aeromonas sp. 2MA4 (assembly GCF_029237305.1). Lineage (NCBI taxonomy): Bacteria > Pseudomonadati > Pseudomonadota > Gammaproteobacteria > Aeromonadales > Aeromonadaceae > Aeromonas > Aeromonas sp. 2MA4. The sequence continues at coordinate 359 of NZ_JAACFY010000012.1, forward strand.
AACAACACACTCATATGACGACATATGCCTATCTTCAATGATGTCTTGGCAGCGATAGATCAAACTTGTAGCGAATTGGCACCGCCCACTTCTATATGCATGGTGATCGAGGTCACGCCTTCGGGTAACATAGCGCCCCTTTGCGATTCACACACTCTTGGGCTTTGGAGAGTTTAATGCCTTTTGCACTTGGCCAGCGTTGGATTAGTGATACAGAGACGGATCTGGGGTTGGGGACTGTCGTTGCTGTTGAAGGACGCATGGTTACCCTGTTGTTTCCGGCTACCGGTGAAAACCGCATGTATGCCAAAGAAGAGGCGCCGGTCACCCGGGTCAGCTTCAATGTGGGCGATCAGATCACCAGTCACGAAGACTGGACCATGACGGTCGAAGAAGTGCAGGAGAAAGACGGCCTGCTTATATATGTAGGTGTGCGCACCGACAATAATGAGCCCGTTGCCCTCAAAGAAGTGTTTCTCAACAACTTTATCAAGTTCAACAAGCCGCAGGATCGCCTGTTCGCCGGTCAGATCGATCGGATGTCCCGCTTCACCCTGCGCTACGAGGCGCTGGTCAACCAGCACCAGCGTCGTCGCAACCCGACTCGCGGTCTGGCAGGCGGCCGGGTCAGCCTGATCCCGCACCAGCTCTATATCGCCCACGAGGTGGGTCACCGCTACGCTCCACGCGTACTGCTGGCCGATGAGGTGGGTCTGGGCAAGACCATCGAAGCGGGCATGATCATTCATCAGCAGCTGCTCTCCGGCCGCGCCCATCGGGTGCTGATCCTGCTGCCCGAAACCTTGCAGCACCAGTGGCTAGTCGAGATGTTGCGCCGCTTCAACCTGCACTTCTCCCTGTTTGACGAGGAGCGCTGCATCGAGGCGTTTGCCGATGCGGAGAACCCCTTCGAGACCGAACAGCTGGTGATCTGCAGCCTCGACTTCCTGCGCAAGAAGCGCCGTCGCTTCGAGCAAGTGCTGGAAGCCGAGTGGGATCTGCTGGTTGTCGACGAAGCGCACCATCTGGAGTGGAGTGAAGAGGCGCCGAGCCGTGCCTACGAAATGGTGGAAGCGCTGGCCGAACAGGTGCCGGGCGTGCTGCTGCTGACCGCAACCCCGGATCAGCTGGGTCACCAGAGCCACTTTGCTCGTCTGCGCCTGCTCGATCCCGAGCGTTTTTACGACTACGAAGCCTTCCTCGCCGAGGAGCAGGCCTATGGTCAGGTCGCGAGCGCCGCGCAAGAGCTGCTGGATGGCGAGACCCTGAGCGATGAAGCCAGACAGATCCTCGCCAGCCAGCTGGAAGGGCTGGACTTGAGCGATGCCGCCGCCCGCCAGCAGGCGGTCGCCAAGCTGCTGGACCAGCATGGCACCGGCCGGGTACTGTTCCGCAACAGCCGCGCCAATATTCAGGGCTTCCCCGAGCGTCACCTCAACGTCTACCCCATGCCGCTGCCGGAGCAGTACAAGACCGCCATCAAGGTGATGGGCATGATGGGTGGCAACGGTGGCGATCTGCAGACCCGCGCCCTGCGCTACCTCTACCCCGAGAAGATCTTCCAGCAGTTCGAAGGCGACAACGCAACCTGGACCCAGTTCGACCCGCGCGTAGAATGGTTGCTGGAGCTGCTGCTCTCAGCCCGCCAGCAGAAGGTGCTGGTGATCTGCTCCGAAGCGGCGACTGCTATCGCGCTGGAAGAGGCGCTGCGCACCCGTGAAGGGATCCGTGGTGCAGTGTTCCACGAAGGGATGTCGATCCTCGAGCGGGACAAGGCCTCCGCCTATTTTGCCCAGCAAGAGGGTGGCGCCCAGGTGCTGCTCTGCTCCGAGATCGGCTCAGAAGGGCGCAACTTCCAGTTTGCCAGCCATCTGGTGCTGTTCGATCTGCCCCTCAACCCGGATCTGCTGGAACAGCGGATCGGCCGACTGGATCGTATCGGTCAGCAGAATACCGTCGAGATCCACGTTCCCTATCTGGAAGGGACTGCCCAGCGCGCCCTGCTGCTCTGGTATCACGATGGTCTGGACGCGTTCGAGCAGACCTGCCCGACTGCCCGCCCGGTATTCGAAGCGGTACGTGAAGAGCTGTTCGAGCTGCTAGCCGCCAACACCGGCGATCAGGCGACCCTCGACGCCCTGCTGATCAAGACCCGCGAACTGCACGAGCCGCTCAAGGCCCGACTGGAGCAGGGTCGCGATCGCCTGCTGGAGATCCACTCCAGCGGTGGCGCCGCCGCCCAGCAGCTGGTCGACAAGCTGGCCGCCGAAGATGACGACACTGGTATGATCTCCTTCGCTCTCAAGATGTTCGACGAGATCGGCGTCAATCAGGATGACCGTGGCGAGAACGCGCTGGTGCTGACCCCCGGGGATCACATGCTGGTCTCCAGCTTCCCGGGCCTGCCGCAAGACGGCATGACCATCACCTTCGATCGCAACACTGCCCTGTCGCGGGATGACATGGCGCTGCTCTCCTGGGATCACCCCATGATGCGCGGCGGTATCGACCTGATCCTGGGCTCCGAGATCGGTGCCACCTCGGTCGCACTGCTCAAGAACAAGGCGCTGCCCATCGGCTCCATCCTGCTTGAGCTGATCTTCGTTGCCGAGTCTGCGGCCCATCCCCAGCTCTACCGCTTCATGCCGCCGACGCCGATCCGTCTGCTGATGGACAAGAACGGCCAGAATCTGGGTGAGAAAGTGGCGTTCGATGCCTTCAACCGCCAGCTGACTCCGGTCAATCGCCACCTCGGCAGCAAGCTGGTCACCGCGTCCCAACCGGTGATCCACGGTCTGATTGGCAAGGGCCAGGCCATTGCCGAAGAGCTGAAAGCCGGGATTGTCGACAAGGCCCGTGCCCAGATGGCGCAGACCCTGCAGCAGGATCTGGATCGTCTGGAAGCGCTCAAGGCGGTCAACCCGAACGTGCGAGACAGCGAACTGGATTATCTGCGCAATCTGCAGGCAGAATTGCACCACCTGATCGATCAGACCCAACTCAAGCTGGATGCAATCCGCTTTATCGTGGTCACCCATAACTGACGCGGCAAACCTGATCCGGCTCAGGCTGGATGCCATGCACTTTATTGTCGTGGTCATCCATAACTGACAAGGCAGTGAAGAGGCATGACCTGCTCCGGCTCACGCGGGATCCCATGCCCTTTATGATTGTGGTTACCCATAACTGATGGGGGCTTGCCCCCACCTTTTGATGCGAGACATTTATGTTTGAATACTCACCGCCTCTGGAACCCTGGCTCGATATCCTGTTCAAGGACAAGGACATCATGGTGGTCAACAAGCCCACCGGCCTGCTGAGCGTCCCCGGGCGCGGTCCCGAGAATGAAGACAGCGTCCTGCATCGGGTGAAGCAGCAGCACCCCAAGGCGGCGGCAGCCCATCGCCTCGACATGTCCACCACTGGCGTCATTGTCATACCCCTCACCCCCAATTCTCATCGGGAGCTGAGTCGGCAATTTCGCGAGCGGGAGACCGAGAAGCACTACCTCGCCTGGGTGTGGGGCGAGCCGGAGGCAGAGTCGGGTCAGGTTGACCTGCCGCTCTGCGTCGACTGGCCCAACCGCCCGAAGCAGAAGGTGGATTTCGAAGAGGGGCGCCACGCCCTGACCCTGTGGGAAAAGCTGAAGGTGGAGAACGGCAACAGCCTGATCAAGCTGACCCCCATCACGGGTCGCTCCCACCAGCTGCGCGTCCATATGCTGGAGCTGGGGCACCCGATTCTGGGTGACAACCTCTATGCCCATCCGGGTGCGCTGGCGGCGGCGCCCCATCTTTACCTGCATGCGGCCATGCTGACCATCAGCCACCCCCGCAGCGGCGAGCGGATGACCTTCGAGGCGCCAGCGCCCTTCCCGCTCTGACCTGAAGGGATGCGAAGCAAATCGCAGATATAAAAAAGCCCCCATCGCGAGATGGGGGCTTTTTCATTAGGGTCAGACGCGAATATCGATCTTGCTTCCCAGCGAGCCGCTGGCCGATGTCGGTGCAACCGGCGCGGATTGGGCTGCATTTTGCAACAGCTTCAGCGCAGCTTCGCCCTCTTGAGTCTGCTGTTTTTTGGCCAGACTGGCCGTCATCAACGCAGAACCAAACGACGCATTAGCAGAACTAGATATATCCATGGTGTACCTCCTGCCCTAAGACTATCGGCCATCTTGCGCCAAACATGAACTGTTTTGGCTAAATTAAATACGCCTTACCCGGCTAGCTCCGCTTCAACCACGCCTCCTCCATCTCCAGAAGAGTCTGATATATCTTCTCGGCCTGCTCGGGGCGGCTGAACAGATAACCTTGTCCATACAGATGCATATCAGTGAGTGTGCGCAAAACATCGAGCTGCGCCTGAGTTTCAATCCCTTCGCACACCAGACTCTTGCCCAGCATGGAACCCATACGGCAAATGTTGGCGACCAATTCAGATGCTTCTATCGAGGTATCGATCCCCTGGATAAAGGAGCGATCGATCTTTACCTTGCTGACCGGCAGTTTCTGCAGATAGCTGAGAGATGAGTAGCCGGTACCGAAATCATCCAGCGCCAACTGCACCCCTTGTTGATTCAGATCCTGCATCAGCTGCAGGGAATTCTTCACCTCGCGCATTGTGGTGTCTTCCGTCACCTCCAACACCAGGCTGGCGGCCGGGATATGGTGATCCATCAACGCCTTGGCGACCAGTTTCAACAAATTGCGCTGGTACATGCCAGGCGAGATATTCACGCACATTTGCAAGTCGACCAGTCCAAGCTGCTGCCACTGATAGAGCTGCTCACAGGCGGTGTTCAGCACCCAGCTGCCCAGTTTCTCGGCCAGCTGGAACTCTTCCGCCACCTGGATCACCTCGTTGGGCGGAATGAACCCCAATTCAGGGTGACGCCAGCGCAGCAGCGCTTCGACAGCCTCGCAGCGACCGCTTTCAAGATTGACGATGGGCTGGTAATACAGTTCGAGTGCGTTGTGCTCCAGCGCCATGATCATGTCGCTTGCCAGATGCTTGCGCCGCGCAGTTTCATTGAGCAGCGAGTTGTCATAGATGACATAAGGGACATGGGTCTTGCGACTGTGGAACAGCGCCTGCTCGGCCCGACTGAGCAGCTCCTGGGTCAGCTTGCTGTCCATCGGGAAGAAGGCGATACCTATCCCCACCTCCAGCCGGAAGGGGTAGTTGTCGATGATGATGTCTTGCTTGAGCGCATGAAGCAGGCGTACAACCAGCTCTCTCACCTGTCGCAGGTCACTGCTCTCGCGCTGGATAATAGCAAACTGATCTCCACCCAGACGCGCCACCCACTCACCGTTTTCACACAGGCCGCGAACCCGCTTTGCCATCTCCTGCAGCAAGAAGTCACCGGTGTTGTAGCCAAATTTGCTGTTGATATCCCGAAAATCGTTGATATCGACCAGTACCAAACCAAATGGTATCTCCTTGGTTGCGTACGATTCCATCTTCTCCAGCAACGCCAGCCGATTGACCAGCCCGGTCAGGGGATCGACTCTTGCAGCCCGGAAATGGCGACGCGCCTCGCGGATCAGCAGGCCACTGAGCAGCATCACGGACAACACCAGACCGGAAACCATAAACAGCAAGGCGTTGCGCAGTTGGCCAAAGCGTTTGTCATTACCGGAATAGACATTGATGTTCTTTTGCATCACAGAGGCGAGAGAGTAGGAGAGAGGTTCTTGCAGAGGGGCCAATCGCATCATGATTTGCTGATACTCTGGCGTGCCCGACTTCAGATTGGTGATGTTGGACTCCATCTCGCGGATGTTGCTTTCAATCAGCTGCACCAGACGCAGGGTCTTTTGCTTGTCTTTCATGCTCTGGCGCAACTGCCCGCTGAGCAGGATTGGCGTGCGGCTCCAGAGGATGTCGTAACGCAGCATCAGAGTGTCGTGATCGATGCCACCATAATGGTAGATCTCGACGGAGTTGAGGAAGCGCCCCAACTCCAGCTGCAACTGCATCAGCGCCCAAGAGACGTCATAGGTGTACTTTTCCATCACCCGGGTCGCATTCTGTATCTGCGCGAGGCAATACAGGGTACTTCCCGTAAACAACAGGATGGATAGGTAAAGAACGACAAGTAAAGGCCACGCCTTGGTCTTTGCTTTCACTCGCACTCCCGCACGCCGTTATATCAATGTTGAACGTCAACCGCATTCAACTGCCAGATCATCATGTCAGTGAACTCTGATCGTTTCAGCTCCGGATGCTGATCAAGCGGTAGGATAAACCAAAGCGGCCCCTTATTCCGTACCCGCATGGTCACACCGTCATCTTGCCAGGCCAGAATGGGATCGTATTTGCTGACCTTGTCCCAGTTGATCCGTATCTGAAAACTGTTCAGGGCGGTCAGGGTAATGGATTTGCCATCCGCTCCGACGGCAGCCAGTACATCTGCCAGCTTGGGTCCCACATACTTGTGCGGTTTGTCGACCCAGGGATTTCCCGTCACTATTTCATGCTGGGGCAAGGCTTTGAGCATGGCCAGATCGAAAGCCACCTCTCCCTCTGTTGCCTCGGCAGGCTTCACATTGCCGGTCACCGTCAAGATGACGGGGCCCTGCGGCGCCTCAAGGGCCATAACCGGCATCGCCAGAGAAAACAGTAATGGAATCAAACCCAGTGCACGCATACTCACCTCAGAAAAAGTCACCAACAATAGACTCAGTTTAGTCGCCATAAAAAAAACGGCCCGCAAAAGCGAGCCGTTTGGTAACCAGGACTGAATTACATCATACCCATGCCACCCATGCCGCCCATGTCAGGCATGGCAGGGGTATCTTTCTTCGGCAGCTCGGTGATCATGCACTCTGTGGTGATCATCAGGCCGGCGATGGAAGAGGCGAACTGCAGAGCAGAACGGGTGACCTTGGTCGGATCCAGGATCCCCATGGCCAGCATGTCACCGTACTGTTCGGTGTAAGCGTTATAGCCGAAGTTGCCTTCACCATTTTTCACGGCGTTGGCAATGACGGAGGCTTCTTCGCCAGCGTTGATGACGATTTGACGCAGCGGGGCTTCCATGGCGCGCAAGGCAACCTTGATACCCACGTTCTGATCTTCGTTGTCACCACGCAGACCGGCCAGTTTGGCGGCAACGCGTACCAGCGCCACACCACCACCAGCAACAACGCCTTCTTCTACGGCAGCGCGAGTTGCGTGCAGGGCATCGTCAACACGGGCTTTCTTCTCTTTCATCTCGACTTCGGTCGCAGCACCGACCTTGATCACGGCAACGCCACCCGCCAGTTTGGCTACGCGCTCTTGCAGCTTCTCACGGTCGTAATCGGAAGAGGTCTCTTCGATTTGCTGACGGATCTGGGCCACACGGCTTTCGATCAGGGCAGCATCACCCACGCCATCGATGATGGTGGTGTTCTCTTTGGTGATGACGATACGCTTGGCACGGCCCAGATCTTCCAGGGTCGCTTTTTCCAGCTCCATGCCCACTTCTTCAGAGATCACGGTACCACCGGTCAGCATGGCGATATCCTGCAGCATGGCCTTGCGACGGTCACCGAAGCCCGGCGCCTTGACGGCAGCCACTTTCACAATGCCACGCATGGTGTTGACTACCAGGGTCGCCAGCGCTTCGCCTTCCACGTCTTCGGCAACGATCAGCAGCGGCTTGCCTGCTTTGGCAACGCCTTCCAGCACCGGCAGCATTTCGCGGATGTTGGATACTTTCTTGTCCACCAGCAGGATGAAGGGATCATCCAGCTCAACGGCACCGGTTTCCGGCTTGTTGACGAAGTAGGGGGAGAGGTAGCCACGGTCGAACTGCATGCCTTCTACCACAGCCAGCTCGTCGTCCAGGCCCTGACCATCTTCAACCGTGATGACGCCATCACGGCCGACTTTGTCCATGGCTTCAGCAATCAGCTTGCCCACTTTCTCGTCGGAGTTGGCGGAGATGGTGCCTACCTGAGCGATGGCGTTGTTGTCAGCGCACGGCTGGGACAGCACTTGCAGCTCGGCAACGGCGGCGATCACTGCCTTGTCGATACCGCGCTTCAGATCCATGGGGTTCATGCCGGCAGCAACGGCCTTCAGACCTTCGTTGACGATGGCCTGAGCCAGTACGGTTGCTGTGGTGGTACCGTCACCGGCAGCATCGTTGGCCTTGGAAGCAACTTCCTTGACCATCTGGGCGCCCATGTTCTGGAACTTGTCTTCCAGTTCGATTTCACGCGCCACGGAGACGCCATCCTTGGTGATGGTCGGTGCACCGAAGGACTTGTCCAGTACCACGTTGCGGCCTTTAGGACCCAGGGTAACCTTGACGGCATCGGCCAGGATGTTTACGCCTTCCAGCATCTTGATGCGGGCTTCGTTGCCAAATTTGACTTCTTTAGCTGCCATTTTCTTCAATCCTTCAATCAATTCGCAGGGGAAAGGGTGGATTACGCTTCGACAATCGCCAGGATGTCGGTTTCAGACAGGATCAGTACATCCTGACCATCCAGCTTCTCGGTCTTCACACCGTAGCCCTCGTTGAAGATCACCTTGTCACCAACCTTGACGGCGAGGGCTTTGACATCGCCATTATCCAGAATTCGGCCAGTCCCCACGGCAAGTACTTCACCACGGGTGGACTTCTGGGCCGCAGTACCAGTCAAGACAATGCCGCCAGCGGATTTGGCTTCAGCTTCGATGCGCTTGATGATGACGCGGTCGTGCAGTGGACGAATTTTCATCGATAACTCTCCCAAAATGAGTCTCTGTGTTGCTTTGAGGAATGGCCATTCCTGGCCAAATTAGATATGTCTCTGATGTGGGGCGTTTTTGTTAACCCTTCAAGGGCAAATACAAAAAAAATATTTTCACGTACTATGAATATCTTCGATGGATCGCCCGTGTCCCGGTCAGGAAACCGGGTTTGTGCTGCCTGCAGCCAGAACTCACTTCGCCAGATGTATAGAGACGAGCTCGTGACCCGACCCAACCCCCTGCTGACCGCCCCCATGACGTCCGTGCTGCTGCGCATGACGGGCCCCATGATCCTCGGCATCATCGCCATACTGGCATTCAATCTGGTCGATACCTTCTTCATCGGCATGCTGGGCACCCAGGCACTCGCCGCCATCAGCTTCACCTTCCCGGTCACCTTCGTGGTCACCTCGCTGGCAATGGGGCTGGGGGCCGGACTCTCCGCCGTCATCGGCCATGCCCTCGGTCAGGGCAAACATGACGAAGCCGCCCGCATCACCACCGACTGCCTGTTTCTGGCCGTGGTGCTGGTCACGCTCCTCTCGCTGCTGGGAGCATGCACCATACAGCCCCTGTTTCGGCTGCTCGGCGCCAGCGATCAGCTGATCCGCCTCATCTATGACTACATGCTTATCTGGTATCTGACCGTGCCCATGCTGGTGCTGCCCATGGTGGGCAATGCCGCCATTCGGGCCACCGGGGATACCAAAACGCCCAGCCTGGTGATGACGGTGGCGGGGCTGGTGAACGGCGTGCTGGATCCCCTGCTCATTTTTGGCATAGGCCCCTTTCCCGAATGGGGGATCCGCGGGGCGGCCATCGCCACGTCGATCTCCTGGTTGATGGCCATGCTGGTCAGCCTCTACATATTGCGCCATCGGGAAGGCTTGCTGCGATGGCGCCTATCCCCTCGCCCACAATTGCTGGCCCACTGGCGCGCCTTGCTCCACGTGGCCGTGCCGGCCTCTTTCACCAACATGCTCAACCCCCTGGCCAATGCGGTGCTGATGATCATCTTCGCCGGTCTGGGCACCGAAGTGGTGGCCGCCTACGGCGCCGCCTCCCGGGTCGAGGCACTGCTGCTCATAGTGATGATGGCGCTCTCCTCCGTGCTGGCCCCCTTCATCTCGCAAAACTGCGGGGCTGGCAACCCGGCCCGCGCCAGGGCCGCACTGCAATTTTGCATGCGCTTCGCTTTGCTGTTCCAGCTCGGGGTATACGGGCTGACCTGGTTGCTGGCACCGCTTATCGCCAACCTGTTCAGCGATCATCCACAAGTAGTGCGCCTCATCATTCTGTATTTGCACCTAGTACCCATAGGGTATGGCTTCCAGGGCATGGTGATGCTGCTGGCCTCGGCACTCAACGGCGTCAGGGCATCGAGTATCTCGTTTCTGTTCAACGGATTGCGGCTGTTTGTCTTCTTGTTGCCAGGGGCCTGGCTGGGGGCGGAGCTGGGAGGGGAACAGGGAGTCTATCTGGGGATACTGCTGGCAAATCTAGCAGCGGGCACTCTGGCATGGTGGTATGCCCGCCACCGTTTCGAGCGATTGTGTCATCAGGGCAAACCCTGACAGGCACAGCTTCGCTACAGAGGCTTACTCTTTACGCTCGAATTCGCCTTCGATGGTGGTCCCGCCACGATTGACCTGACCCGGTTGTTCCTCGCCTGGACGCGCCTCGAATGGGGGCTGCTGGGCATGAAAACCGCCCATCTGCATCCGGAACTGATTGCTGCCAATGAGTTTGTCAGCCAGCTTGTTGCGCAGCCAAGGCTGCAGCAACAGGATACCGAAGAAGTCGGTCACAAAGCCCGGGATGATCAGCAGCAAGCCGGCCAGCGCCAGCATCATGCCCCCCATCACCTCACGACCAGGCATCTCCCCTTGCTGCATTTTTTGCTGCGCATTGAGCAGGGTCTTGAGGCCTTCACTGCGAACCAGCGATGACCCGAGCACGGCGGTCAGCACCAGCAAGCCTACGGTTGGCAAGGCGCCAATCACGGAGCCCACCTCGATCATCACGGTGAGCTCGAGCAGCACCAGACCGACCAACAACAGAAATAACTTGCCCATAACAACCTCAGTGCGAGTGAATTTGGATGAACCCGTGAACTCTTGCAGCAAACGCATATTTCGCTGCCAACACGCCACAAAGCCGGTTCCTGAATATTAAAGTGGGGGTCGACACCCATTTTTCAAGTGTGAAGGGTGACAGAGCGCCAGATATTCAGAAAAACCGGCATGGCAGACTGTGATTGAAGTCCTTGTTCTGTCAAAGTTAATCGCTCAATTGCAATATCTGTTTAATGACCACAAGTTATTTGAGGTTGTCTCAAATTTAGTGATCCAGGTCTAATATCAGATACCTCAATTGAGGTAATATCGACGCTAGTAATTAAGGGAGCAAAAAACGCTCCCAACTGCCCCACTCGATGTGTGGTGCTTCAGGATGAGCCGTGCGTAAGGAACTCGCGACCACTCGGTGAGGATCGTTTCCATTTATCTGATTTCTGAGGCATTACAATGAGCGACATCAAGAACGTCCGCATTGAAGAAGACCTGCTGGGCACCAAAGAAGTTTCCAATGAGCTCTACTACGGCGTGCATACCCAGCGCGCAGTCGAAAACTTCAAGCTGAGCACTCAGAAGATTTCTGACGTTCCGGAATTTGTCCGCGGCATGGTGCTGACCAAGAAGGCCGCCGCCCTGGCGAACGGCGAACTGGGCACCATCCGTCCTGAAATTGCTGACAAGATCGTAGAAGCCTGCGACCTGATGCTGAACACCGGCAAATGTTTCGACCAGTTCCCGGTCGACGTTTACCAGGGTGGTGCAGGCACCTCCGTCAACATGAACACCAACGAAGTACTGGCCAACATCGCCCTCGAGATCATGGGTCTGGAGAAGGGCCGTTACGACGTCATCAACCCCAATGACCACGTCAACAAATGCCAATCCACCAACGACGCCTACCCTACCGGCTTCCGCGTTGCCGTGGTAAACAGCACAGACACCACACTGCATGCCCTGGAAGCACTGATCGCCGCCTTCGATGGCAAGGCCAAGGAATTCAAAAGCATCCTGAAGATGGGTCGTACCCAGCTGCAGGATGCCGTGCCCATGACACTGGGTCAGGAGTTCCACGCCTTCGCCGTTACCCTGCGTGAAGAGATCAAGTCCATCAAGCGTTGCCAGGAGCTGCTGCTGGAAGTGAATCTGGGCGCAACCGCCATCGGCACCGGCCTGAACACCCCGCCCGAGTACTCTGCCCTGGCCATCAAGCGCCTGGCCGAGATCACCGGTCGTGCTTATGTTCCGGCAGAAGACCTGATCGAAGCAACCTCCGACTGTGGTGCCTATGTGATGCTGCACGGTGCCATCAAGCGTCTGGCCATGAAAATGTCCAAGATCTGTAATGACCTGCGTCTGCTCTCTTCCGGTCCGCGCACTGCACTCAAAGAGATCAACCTGCCGGAAATGCAGGCGGGTTCCTCCATCATGCCGGCCAAGGTCAACCCGGTTATCCCGGAAGTGGTCAACCAGACCTGCTTCAAGGTATTCGGTAACGATGTCACCATCACTTTCGCCGCCGAAGCCGGTCAGCTGCAGCTGAACGTCATGGAGCCTGTGATTGGTCAGGCCATGTTCGAATCCCTGAGCCTGATGGAAAAAGCCTGTATCTCCCTGCGCGAGAAGTGTGTGGAAGGGATCACCGCCAACCCGGAAATCTGCATGAACCACGTGCTGAACTCCATCGGCATCGTGACCTACCTGAACCCCTTCATCGGCCACCACGAGGGGGATATCGTCGGCAAGATCTGCGCCCAGACCGGCAAGAACGTTCGTGAGGTCGTGCTGGAACGCGGCCTGCTGACCGCCGAACAGCTGGACGAAATCCTCTCCATCGAGAACCTGATGAACCCGCAATACAAAGCCAAGCGCTACACCCGCGAAGCCACCGTATAAGCGAGAAAATGGGTCGGGTTTATCCCGGCCCATAAAGTCAGTTCCCGATCGGTCTCACCCAGTCCCATCGGGAATTGGCTTTTCTGCCAAATAAAACCTAAAAAAACTGGAAAATGGAGTGTTCGCTATGATTGTTATCGAGTTACTTGTCGTGCTCGCCGCTATCTATCTGGGTGCCCGGATAGGCAGTATCGGTATCGGCTTTGCCGGTGGTCTGGGTGTGCTGGTGCTGACCTGGGGCCTGGGGGTACAAATTCCGAGCGACCAGCTGGTCACCTTCATCCCCTGGGACGTGATCATGATCATCGCGTCCGTCATCTGTGCCATTGCCTGTATGCAACTGGCCGGTGGCATGGACTACCTGGTTTCGCTGGCAGAAAAGGCTCTGCGCAAGAATCCCAAGTACATCACCTTTGCCGCCCCCATCGTCACCTATCTGATGACAATGCTGGCCGGTACCGGTCACACCGCCTTCTCCACCCTGCCGGTAATCGCCGAAGTGGCCAAGGAGCAGGGCATTCGTCCTTCCCGTCCGCTCTCCATCGCGGTCGTCGCCTCCCAGATTGCCATCACCGCCTCCCCAATCTCCGCGGCCGTGGTTGCCTTCTCCGGCATGCTTGAGCCGTTCGGTGTCGACTACCTGACCCTGCTGGCCATCTGCATTCCGTCCACCTTCATCGCCTGTATCCTGGGCGCCTTCATTGCCAACATGATGGGCAAACCGCTGGATCAGGATGAAGTCTATCTGGAGCGTAAAGCCAAAGGGCTGATCAAGCTGCGCGGCACCACCAAGCTGGAGCTGAAACCTTACGCCAAGGTGTCTGTCTGGATCTTCATCGCCGCCATCGTGGCCGTCATGGCTTATGCCACCGCCATCTCAGGCAAAGTGGGGCTGATCACCAACCCGCCAATTCCCCGTGACGGTGCCATCATGGGCATCATGCTGGCTGCTGCTACCATCATGACCCTGGTCTGCAAACTGGACGCCACTCAAATCACCAACATGCCGACCTTCAAGTCCGGTATGTCCGCCTGTATCTGTGTACTGGGTGTGGCCTGGCTGGGCAACGTCTTCGTGAAAGGCAACATGGACACCATTCAGCTGATCGCTGGCGACCTGCTGAACCAGTACTCCTGGCTGCTGGCCGTGGTGCTGTTCTTCGCCGCCATGCTGCTCTACTCACAAGGCGCCACCACCAAGGCCCTGATGCCGGCCGCGCTGGCACTGGGTGTCAGCCCGCTGACCGCCATCGCCTCCTTCGCCGCCGTGAGTGCCCTGTTCGTGCTGCCGACCTACCCGACCCTGCTGGCCGCAGTCGAAATGGACGACACCGGCTCGACCCGGATCGGCAAGGCCGTGTTCAACCACCCCTTCTTCATCCCCGGCACCGCGACCATAGCGTTCGCCGTGGCACTGGGCTTCTTCTTTGGCGGTATGATGCTCTAATCAGCATTTAATGCCATAAAAACTCAAACGGCCCTCATTGGGCCGTTTTTTATTCCTCGTTTTTCCCTTTCTCCGCCAATTAATCCTCGACCGCTTCAGTTCCTATCAAGGTTCACAGATCTACTCTGGGCCATCGGAACAGCAACCGATCCTGCAGGACCGAGCACAGGTCCGACATTGTTTACACAGAGGAAAAAACGATGAAGAAGACAGCATTGACTATGGCCATCTCCAGCGTGCTGCTGGCCGGCGGCGCCCAAGCCGCGACCGTCTATGACCAAAACGACACCAAACTCGAGATAGGTGGCCGTGCTCAAGGCATGTACTACGGCACTGATAACAACGGTTCTGAAGGCGACAAGAGCTATCTGCGTCTGCACATTGCCGGCGAAACCAAGATCGACAACGAGCTGACCGCTTTCGGCTTTGCCGAGTACAACCTGCCGGTATCCGGTTCTGACAACGACGAACTGCGTTATGCCTTCGCCGGTATCAAGCACGATCGTTTCGGTGCCTTCAGCTATGGTCGTCAGGATGGCCTGTTCACCAAGGCGGTGAACAACTACACAGACGTGCTGCCGGAATGGGGTGGTGATGGCCTGGGTAAAGACACCGAAGTATTCGGCACCGGCCGCACCAACGGTCTGGCTCAGTACATCTACACCTATCAGGGTCTGACCCTGGGTGCCCAGTTCACCGGCAACAACGATCCGCAGAACGCTGGCCGTTCCGAGATGACCGTCCCGAACAGCACCTGGAATTCAGAAGGGTCTGCTGAAGGTTTCGCCCTGTCCGCCAACTATGACTTCGACATGGGTCTGAGTCTGGGTGCCGCCTACAACCAGGCTGGCAAGACCGACGAGCAGGCTGACAACGCTGCCTTCGGTGGCGACCGCGATGCCAAGCTGTACGGTGTGGGTGCCAAGTACGCCGTCGGCGACCTCTACCTGGCCGCTACTTACTCCCACGGTGAAGACCACCTGTTCGTCAACAACGGCTACGCCGAGAAGATGGATGGCTACGAAGCCGTGGCCCAGTACACCTTCGGCAAGTTCAAGCCGTCTCTGGCCTACCTGCGTACCGACGTGAAAGACAATGCCCGCGGCATTGACGATACCGCCACCGAATATGTTTCCATCGGTGCCTGGTACAACTTCACCGACAACTTCAATGCCTATGTTGATTACAAGATCAACCTGCTGGACAACGTCAACGGTACCCACACCAACTCGCTCGGCAAGAACACCGACGACGTGGTCGCCGTGGCCCTGCAGTACAACTTCTAAGTTTTCCCTGAATTGCCTACTGTATTTTACCGGCCGCCCTGCGGCCGGTTTTTTATTGCCCGTCAGATGTTGACCCGCGCCAGACTCGGCTCGCGGTGAAAGCAGTTCACCAGCAGCAACAAGCTAGTCACGCCAACCGTTCCCAGCACCAGCCAAGGTAACCAGGGCTGCCCCTGGACGTTGGCGTAGTCATACAGGGCCCCGCCCCCCACGTATCCCGTCATGCCACCGAGCGCCAGCCCCAGCCGGCTGAATCCCATGTAACTGCCACGAGCCCCCGGCTGTGCCAACTTGGTCATGAGCGTCTCTCGCGCCGGCTCGGCGATGACGATCCCCAGATAGAAGCAGGCCAGCAATACGAAGACGGCGGGCAGCGTAGTGGCAAACGCCACCAGCCCGATCCCGGTTGTCATCAGCAGTACGCCCGCCATCAGGCGGTTTTCCAGCTTGAAGTGCTTCTCCCCATAGCGGGCAAGCGGATAGAGCAGCGTCAGCGAGATGGCGGTCTCCAGGGTATACATCCAGCCAACCGCCGTGGTGGTGCCCGCCATCTGTTTGACCAGGATGGGGAAAATCAGCATCACCTGTACCCAGAGCGCGTAGTAGCCGCTCAGGATCAGCACCAGCCGGCAGAAGGCCGTGTCCGCCAGCACCTGGCCCAGACCGGCACGGATAGGCGTCGGCCGCTGCGAGAGCTTGTAGGGGGGCAGGATCAGCAGGTTGCACAGGGCCGCACAGACAAACAGACCCGCCCCAAGCAGGCAGACATACTCGAAGTCGAAGTTGAGCAGCCAGCTGCCAAGCAGGGCCCCCACCACGGCGCCGGCGCTCTCCAGCATCATCAGCAAGGAGATGTAACGGCCCCGCTGACGCGGGCGGGTAAACTTGATCACCAAGGCGGCACGGGGTGGATCGAACAGGCAACCACCCAGCCCCGAGATGATGCAGGAGAGGATCAGCTCAAGCCCGCTCTGGGCATAGGCCAGACTGGCAAACCCCGCGGCCCGCAACAGCATGCCCCCCACTATGAGTGGCCGGGCACCGAACTTGTCTGCCAGCGATCCCCCCAGCACCCCCAATCCCTGCTGGGTCAGCTGACGCAACCCCAGCGCCAGACCGACCACACCGGCCGCCCAGCCCAGCTGATCCACGAAGCGCAGACTGATCATGGGCATCACCACGAAAAATCCCAGGATCACCAAGAGGGAATCCAACGCCAAAAACCACCGCCCCAACCGCCTCGCCCGCTCCACCATGACTGCCTGACCCCTGCTTTGCTAATGACATCCAACTCGCTCGTCTCATCGCCCGGATGACACCGTCGTCAAATCGGGCAAAGGGTAACTGAAACCCTCTGACCCGGCATGGCAATATGCCAATTCGCAACAATTGAGACTGCTATTCTGGAAGGGCGCCAGATATAGTGGTAGCCGACAACTGGCTATATTTCATATTGGATTACGTTATGGCTATGACCCTGGATGACTTGCAATTACTACTGGATGTGGTCAATCGCGGCAGCTTCAGCAAGGCGGCAGCCATTCGTGGCTGGTCGCAACCCATGGTCAGCCAGCGGATCGCCGTACTGGAGCAGGCGCTGGGGCAGCCCCTGTTTCGCCGCCACAGACGTGGGGCCACGCCCACTCCGGCTTGCGAGCAGTTTTTGCCTGCGGCGGCAGCCGCCCTGAGTGCACTGGAAGGGGGTCGCCTGGCGATGCAGGGAGCACCGGCCCTGCCACGCATCAAGCTCTCCTGCCTGCCCTCCCTGACCACGGTAGTGTTTGGCCCCCTGCTGCTGGCATTGGTAGACGAAGCGTTCGAGATCCGCTGCAACACAGATCACTCAGGCATCATAATGCAGGAACTGCTGACCGGGGAAACCGACGTCGGCTTCATCCTCAAGTGCCCCGCCATAGCCGGTATCCAGCTCGAACTGCTCTACCGTTCCCCCATCATAGCGGTGGCCTGCGCCACCCATCCGCTGGCGGGAAAACAAGGTTTGACCCTGCAAGATATCGCCAACGAGCGGCTGGCTCCCCAGCAGTGGGGCATCGGCTGTGACGAGCTGATCCTGCAACTGCGGCTGCTGCGTCAGGTAACGAGCCCGCTGCACGCCATTCAGCCCGCCAGCGCGGCGCGGGAACTGGCGCTGGAGCACGGCTTCATCACACTGATGCCGGCACTCGCCATCAGCCGGGATCTGGAGTTTGGCCGCCTGGTCCAGCTGGATGTGGTAGACCTGCCGCCGGATCACTGGGATGTCATGATGGCCTGGCGTAGCGGCAAGCGGCCCAATCCAGCCAAGGAGCGGGTACTGGAGGCAGCCAGAACCCTTGCCCGGCACTGGTCAGGCAAATCTGCATAAAAAAGCGCCGGACAAGTCCGGCGCCAAACGCTAAGTCACATCAACCAAGGATCAGTAGGTCGCCTTGAGGGTCACCCCGGAGAAGGCGCTGAAGCCGCTCAGCTGCACATACCAGGTACCCGCCTGGGGCGAGTTCAGGGTGCAGGTCTCGGTATTGCCAATCTTGTAGGGGCGGCAATCATAGCTGGTGCTGGTCGGAGCCGAACCAAACTTGACGTAGAGATCCGCATCACCTGTGCCACCACTGCTGGCGACCACCAGCTGGCTCTTGCCGGCCGGCACATCGATAGTGAAGTTCACCTTGCCACCCTTGGCGGCGGAGAGCCCGCTCACGGGGACCCCGTTTTGCAGCACGCTGCCGGGGGGGGGCGTGGTACCACAGGAGGCATTGACCCCGACAGTAGTAAAGGCTGCCGCCACGTCAGTCAGGCTGTAGCCCAGGTCGGTGGCCGCCCTGGTCACGCCACAAGCGCCTTGATCGAAGGTAGTATTGGCGCCCCAGTAAAGCCGGTTGGCCAGCACAAACACTTCGAATGCCTTGCGGGTGTTCCAGCCACTGGTATTAGCCAGCAGGTAGAAGGCGCGGTTGTAGACACCCGAGCTGTGGTGCACGTCGATGCCATCGTAGTAATCGCTGGCATGACCGATGGAGCGGCCATCCCTGGTCGGATCCTCGAAGTAGCGCAGGGAGCCGTTGCCCTTGAAGATCTGGGCGCCCACCAGCCAGTCATTGCTGCCCTTCATGAAGTTCTCGGCCGCTTCCCCCGCCATGTCGGAGAAAGCTTCGTTGATGCCACCTGACTGACCGGAATAGACCAGCCCCGAGTTCTGTTCGGTAAAACCGTGGCTCACCTCGTGGGCCGCCACGTCCAGGCTCACCAGCGGATAGAAGGTGGTAGCACCATCCCCGAAGGTCATCTGGCTGCCGTCCCAGAAGGCATTCTCATAGTTGCGACTGTAGTGCACCCGCATCTTCAGCTTGAAGTTGAGCGGCGCCGTGTTGTACCAGTTGCGATACATGTTGAACACAACATTGCCGAAGTAGTGGGCATCGTTGAGCGGCGAGTAGGCGCCATTGATCTCCTTGACCGTGTTCTCCGGGCAGGTGAACTGGTGCACGGCGCCACCCGAGGTCGCGTGATTGAGGTTGATGGTATCCACGTTCGGGCTGGTCATGCGGCAGCTGTCATCCACCAGCAGGGGGCCGAAGTCCGCGCCATAGAAGTACTTGCCGGTCTTGATGTTGCCACCCGGGCCTGTGGCATCCTTGTGGTTGATCCCCTCCCAACGCATGAGCTCGGCGCCGCTCTGGGCATCGATCACCACGAAGGGGCGGCTCGGCTCTTCGCTTGCCGCCAGCCAGGAGACCAGATAGACCAGACGGGCCTGACCTGCCTCATCCTGCATCACGAACAGCTTGACCCGCTCGTTGCTGCCCTTGGCCCCGGCACGGGCCTTGCCAGCAGCGTCAGCTGGCGACAGGGCGGCGGTAGGGCTGGCCACGTCGGCATCAATCTGGCGCAACATCTGGCCGGAAACCTGGCTTATCTGCCCACCGAGAGACTGTTCGGCCACCAGCACCTGACCCCAAACCGGAATGCCGCGCCAGGTTTGCTCATAGCGAACCCGCTGCTGGCCATTGGGCAACTTGACTACCCGTACCTGACGAAACTCGCCATCCCCGGCCAGAGCGCTGACACCGGCAGCGCCGCTCGGTGCCCCCTGAATACCCGCGACCTGATGCACTTCTACCTGTTCTGCAGCCAAGGCTGCGCTTCCCCAGCAGGCCAATACCACGGCCAAATACACTTTGTTCATCTCGTCTTTCCTTAGGTCGATGAAGGTTACACGCCGGATCCGTTGCCCGGCGTTCCTACACTAGTTGTCGAGATCAAAATTGCTGCCTGTCATATGTGACAGAGCAGCATGAACCCGCAGCAGGATCTGCTGTTACACCTGTTCAGTAGCGAAAACAAAACCAGAAGTAGTGAATCGCGCTGAAAAAGGGCGGAGAATGGCAAGGCCTCGAACAACCCCGCATATGGGCCCCTCCATATGGGGATAGCGGACGCAAGTGAGAGGATGAAAGTCCTTGGCGAACAAGGGGTTGATTGGCTACATTGGCTGTTTGGCGGCCAGCAAAGGCCTATTTTCGGGTGGGAGGTAAGGATGTTTTCATGGCAACTGGACGACGAGTTGGCACTGCTGTTTTTGCAGCCCGACATGGCCAGCGAACTTTTCGGCCTGTGCCGGGAGAACCGCGACTACCTCACCCAGTGGCTGCCCTGGCCCCCCTACATACAGCAGCCGGCTGACAGCGCCACCTTCATCCGCCACGCCATCGAGAAATTTGCCCGGGGCGAGGGGCTGACCACCGCCATCGAATATCAGGGGGAAGTGGTTGGCGTCATCGGCTACAACCAGATCGATCAGGCGCTGGCCAAGGTCACCATAGGCTACTGGCTGGCGGAGCGCTGGCAGGGCAACGGCATCATCACCCGCGCCTGTCAGGCATTGATCCATCACGCCTTTGAAGAGATGGGAATGGAAAAGGTCGAGATAAGCGCGGCGGTGGAGAACGAGCCGAGCCGGGCTGTGTGCGAACGACTCGGCATGCAGCAGGAGGGGATCACACGGCGGGCCGAGCGGCTGACAGATCGGGTGGTGGATCACGTCCACTACGGCCTGCTGCGCGATGACTGGCTAAGACAACGGGATCACTGATGGTCGCAGGCTGCCCTGCCCCCAGCGGCCGGCACCATGCTCATGAATCCACAGAGGGAACCTTGATGGCACTACCACACCTCAGCACGGCCCGCACCCGAGTCACTGTTCTGCCGCCCGAACGGGCCGACCTGATGCTGGATTTCTATCTGCGCAACCGCGCTCACCTCAGCCCCTGGGAACCCAGCCGTGACGAGAGCTTCTATACCCTGAGTCACTGGCATGGTCGATTGCGCGACAGCTATGGCCAGTTCTTCAACGGCAGCGCCGTCCATCTGGTGGCGCTCGACCCCAAGGGCGAGCAGGTGATCGCCACCTGCAACTTCACCAACATCATGATGGGCATGTTCAAGGCCTGTCACCTCGGGTATGCCGTCGATAAAGCCCATGAGGGTCAGGGTCTGATGCAAGAGGTGGTCGGTGCCGGAATAGCCTATCTGTTTCGGGAACACGGCCTGCACCGCGTCATGGCAAGCTATATGCCAGCCAATCTGCGCAGCGCCGCCCTGCTCGAGCGCCTTGGCTTTGAGCGGGAGGGCTATGCCCGGGACTATCTGATGATCAATGGCCGCTGGGAGGATCATGTTCTCACCGCCCGGCTCAACCCCGCTGTCTAGTGCCATAAAGCGAGCCATATGCCAGTCAATCACCCTGCGCTGCGCCGCTCTGCTCGAGCGCCTTGGCTTTGAGCGGGAGGGCTATGCCCGGGATTACCTGATGATCAATGGCCGCTGGGAGGATCATGTTCTCACCGCCCGGCTCAACCCTGCGGTCTAGCGTCATAAAGCGAGCCATATGCCAGTCAATCACCCTGCGCTGCGCCGCCCTGCTCGAGCGCCTTGGCTTTGAGCGGGAGGGCTATGCCCAGGATTACCTGATGATCAATGGTCGCTGGGAGGACCACATCCTCACTTCGCGTATCAATCCGGCCTGCAATCACGCATAAAAAACGGGCCCAAAGTTACCTTTGGGCCCGTCTTCAGATGAGGTGCAGGCTTAGTTGGCCTTGGCATCGCTCACTGCGGCTTCAGCCTTGGTGGCTACATCAGCAGCAGCTTTCTCAACAGTTGCAGTCGCTTCGGAAGCAGCCTTCTCTACAGTAGCAGTGGCTTCGCTAGCGGCTTTCTCAACAGTTGCAGCAACGTCGGCGGCCGGAGTCGCAGCCGGAGCAGCGGCTTCTTCTTTCTGACCACAGGCGGTCAACATCAGACCCAGGATACCGGCTACCAGTACTTTGTTCATGTGCATACCCTCAAAAAAATATGGAGAGATGGTTCATTCAACCATCACAGTGCGTCCTTTCACCCGGTTAGAAACCCATTAGGCCGGGAGCCAAGAGGCGCGCGAAATATATCCCCATACGCGGCCAATGGAAACGAGTATCACAATGATATTTTCTCGTTAGCTAGATGAAAAGAACTACTACAACGAAAAACATTAACACAAAACACTCACCAAACTGCCGCTTCGTATAATAAACCACCAAGAATGGCACATTCACTGGCAGCAAGTGGTGGTTGCATCTGGCCGAATGATACCCACGACAGAAGTATCAATCAGACAAAACCTGACAAACCAGCCGTTTCCCCTGCTGGTGGCTGTCACGGGCCAGATCCAGCAGCGCCATCACGGCCAATGCCTCGCTGGCCGGGACGGGATTCTCTCCCTCCCCCAGAATGGCAGCACAAACACCGCGATAGTAGGCACCGTAATCCCCTGCCTCACCGACCACTGTCTCTTGCTGCAACTGGCCCTCCCGGATACGGCTGAGCTGACCGGGCTCATCATCCAGACCCCAGTCGGCCGCCGGGGGCCGCTTGCCAAGTTTGAGCTGATCTTCCTGCACGTCCATGCCGAATTTGATGAAGGATCCTTCACTGCCGTGAATGACGAAGCGAGGCATGGTGGCCGACACCAGACAGCTGCCGTGCAATATCACTCTCAATTCGCCATAGCCCAGCGTCACGTGGAAGTAGTCATCGCTCAATGCACCCGGCCGCTGAAGGGCCAAGTCCGCCTGCAACCAGTCGGGCTGGCCAAACAGTTGCAGCGCCTGATCCAGAATATGAGGACCAAGATCGAACCACAGACCCGAGCCGGGGCCGCCAGCTTCGCGCCAGCGCTGGCGCACTTCGGGGCGATAGCGGTCGAAGTGGGATTCGAACTGGGCAATTTGCCCCAGGGCCCCCTCTGCCAGCAGACGGCGCACAGTAAGAAAATCCCCGTCCCAGCGCCGATTGTGGAAGATGCTGAGCAGCCGCTGCTGCTCCCCGGCCAGCTCAACCAGCGCCTTCGCCTCGGCCAGATCCAGCGCGAACGGCTTGTCGATCACCACGTGCTTGCCGGCCAGCAGCGCCTGGCGGGCAATGGGGGCATGGGTGTCGTTGGGGGTGGCGATCACCACCAGATCCACAGCGCTGTCGGCCAACACCTCTTCCAGCGAGCCAACCCGGCAACCGGGCAGATCGGCCTGCACCTTGGCCGCATCGCGGCTCACGACCCAACTGAGGGAGAGGCCCGGAGTACTGGTCAGGAAGGGGGCGTGAAAGGTCTTGCCTGCGAAGCCATAGCCCACCAGGGCGGCGTTGAGAGTCTGGCTCATCCGGTTTTCTCCACGGGTCTGTGTGTCATGAGAGTCAGGCGAGATGTCGCCTGCAAAAAGAACAGGGGGCTCATGGCCCCCTGAGTGTGCCCATCAGAGCACAGGATTTATTGCAAACACAAGCGCCGGCCCTGACGAGTCAGCAGCAACAGCAATGGCGGCAACAGCAGCCACATGTGCAGCGCCAGCTGGTTGAGCGGATCCGGCATCAACCAGCCCGTGATCCCAACCAGTGCGCCGGAGCCACTCATCTGGAACAGGCCGAGCAGGGCCGCTGCCGTACCGGCACAGTGGCCGAACGGTGCCAGTGCCATGCCGGCCGCGGCCCCCAGCACCATGGCAAAACCGATGCTGGAGAAGAACACGGGCCCCATCATGGCCAGCGGGTGGTCGATATGCTGCACCAGGGTCAGCGCCATGGCTGACAGTGTGATCACCAGCAGACCGATGCGCAGTGTGCGTCTCGGCCCGACTCTGGCGATGAAACGGGGCGCCAGGAAGCAGGCGAGGATGTTCAGCGCCGCATTGGCCGTGAACCAGTAGCTGAAACCACTCATGTCCAGCCCCAGTTTCACCATCAACTGCACAGGGGCGGCCGTGACATAGGCCAGGATCACCGCCATCGCCAACATGCACAGACAGGCGTTGAACAGGAAGCTGGGAGAGCGCAGCACAGGGCTGTAGCGGGACCAGCTGATGAGCGGACCACTGCTGCTGGTCTCGCCCGGGCGGGTCTCCGGCATCCGCCACAGCAGCCAGCTGCCGACGATGGCCGCGTAACCTGCCATGAACCAGAAGTTGGCAGACCAGCCTGCCTTGGCGGTGAGCCAGCCCCCCAGCAGCGGCGCCAGCGCCGGAATGAAGCAGATGGCGCCATTGAGATAGGAGATCATCTGGCCGCTCTTCTTGGGACCATAGCTGTCACGCACCACAGAAAAAGCGGCGACCGAGGTGGCACAGGCGCCGAAGCCTTGTAGCACCCGCGCCAGCATCAGCTCACCCAGGCTGGCGGCAAAGCCAGCCGCCAGGGCGCTCAGGCCATAGAGCAGCACACCGCCCAGGGCGATGGGCTTGCGGCCATAACGGTCTGCGAGCGGCCCCACCAGCAGCTGACCCAGCCCCATGCTGAACAGAAACCAGGTGATGGTACCCTGCATCAGTGTCACTTCGGCACCTAGCTGCTCGGCCATCTGCGGAATGGCGGGCAGGTAGATGTCGATGGCCAGCGGACTGAACAGCACCAGTAGTACAAGCAGAAGAATCAATGGCATCAGTCACCTCATG
Organism: Aeromonas sp. 2MA4; assembly: GCF_029237305.1. Classification (NCBI taxonomy): domain Bacteria; kingdom Pseudomonadati; phylum Pseudomonadota; class Gammaproteobacteria; order Aeromonadales; family Aeromonadaceae; genus Aeromonas; species Aeromonas sp. 2MA4. Next base: position 24,768 of record NZ_JAACFY010000012.1, read on the forward strand.
GCTTACGGAAAATCGATTGGGGCGCGAGTCTACTGACTCACAGTAATGAATTGAAATGGTATTTAATCACTTTGGTTATTCCTATACGGAAACATGTATGTTATTCGCACCTCCACCAGGGTCAAGGTAGCGGCAAGCCTCGGAAGTATTGAGGGCAATTGGCGCTTTTACTCAAGGCGTGCCCCGCATAGAATGCGCAGATTATTTTTGCGGAGGTGCTCGATGAACAAGCTTGTCCTGGCAACAGGGAACCAGAAAAAGGTGAAGGAATTGGCCACCATGCTGGCCGATATGAAGATCCAGGTGATCCCACAAAGCGAGTTTGCTGTGCCTGATGCCGACGAGACCGGCACCACCTTCGTCGAGAATGCCATCATCAAGGCCCGTCACGCCGCCCGCATCACAGGTCTGCCCGCCGTCGCCGACGACTCGGGACTGGAAGTAGATCTGCTGCACGGTCGCCCCGGCGTCTACTCCGCCCGCTTTGCAGGCGCCGGTGCCAGCGACAAGGAGAACATCGACAAGCTGCTGGCCGAGCTCAAGGGTGCCCCCGACTATCTCAAGAGTGCCCGCTTCTGGTGCGTGCTGGTCTACATGCGTCACGCCGACGATCCCACCCCCATCATCTGCCAGGCAAGCTGGGAGGGGATGATCATCGACGAGCCCCGCGGCCAGCACGGCTTTGGCTATGATCCCGTGTTCTTTGTCCCCGACCATGACTGCACCTCGGCCCAGATGCCGAGCGAGCTGAAAAACCAGCTGAGTCATCGCGGCCAGGCGCTGGCCAAGCTGAAAGCCGCTCTGGCTGCGACTCACTGAGTTCGCCGCCTCTCGCCAATCAAGCATTGTCATCTACAATGGGGGCCGTCAGCCCCCGTTTTTATTTTTGATTATTGGAAGCCCCATGCTGCAACTGCCGCCCCTCTCCCTCTATATCCATGTGCCCTGGTGCGTCCAGAAGTGCCCCTACTGCGACTTCAACTCCCACGCCCAGAAAGGGGAGCTGCCCCACCTCGAGTATGTGGCCGCTCTGCTGGAGGATCTGGATCTGGATCTGAGGTGGGCCCAGGGGCGTCCGCTCTCCTCCATCTTTATCGGCGGTGGCACCCCCAGCCTGCTGACTGTAGAGGCCATGCAGACCCTGCTGGACGGGGTGCGCGCCCGCATCCCCCTGACGCCGGATTGCGAGATCACCATGGAGGCCAACCCGGGCACTGTGGAGGCGGACAAGTTCGCCGGCTTCAAGCAGGCAGGCATCAACCGCATCTCCATCGGGGTGCAGAGCTTCCAGCAAGAAAAATTGACCCGGCTCGGTCGCATCCACGGCCCCGAAGAGGCTCGCAAGGCCGCAGCGCTGGCCCACGCCATCGCGCTTCCCACCTTCAACCTGGACCTGATGCACGGCCTGCCGGATCAGAGCCTGGACGACGCCCTCTATGATCTGCAGCAGGCCATCGACTGCGCGCCGCCGCATCTCTCCTGGTATCAGCTCACCATAGAGCCGAACACGGCCTTTGCCTCCAAGCCGCCACGGCTGCCGGAGGATGACACTCTGTGGGACATCTACGAGCAGGGACACGCCATGCTCACCGCCCGGGGCTATCAGCAGTACGAGATCTCGGCCTATGCCAAAGCGGGCTACCAGTGCCGTCACAACCTCAACTACTGGCGCTTCGGCGATTATCTCGGGATAGGTTGCGGCGCCCACGGCAAGATGACGGACCTTGCCAGCGGCCAGATACTGCGCAGCGCCAAGGTGAAGCACCCGAAAGGCTATCTGGATCCCGCCCGCCCCTACCTGGACAAGCAGTGGCAGGTGACCGAGGACGAACTGCCGCTGGAGTACTTCATGAACCGGTTCAGATTATTCGAGCCGGCCCCCAAGGCGGAGTTCGAGGCTTACACCGGCTTGGGCCTGGAGCGGGTGGAGACTATGCTCGCGATTGCCCAGACCAAGGAGCTGATCGAAGACCTGGGGGATTGCTGGCAGCTCACCGCCCTCGGCCATCGCTACCTGAATGTGCTGCTGGAACTCTTTATGGACGAGTAAAAACTTGTTCACGATCTTGCTGCGAAACCGTGATCAAGGCTCATGCGCTGCTCGGAATCCTCACGTATGCCTATACGCTCCGGTTCCTGCGCTGCTCTTCACCTTGTTGACCGTTTCTCGCGACAGGTCGTGAGCCAAGTATTGGCGAGCCGTTTTCTCCATAAAACAATCAGGGCGCCATTGGCGCCCTGATTGTTTTGAATCCTGCCGATGGCAGAAACCCGCTCAGCAGCAGATGCGGCTCATCTGCTGTTGGCCGGGCTCCCACCGCTTGCCATATTTGGCCTTGCGCTGGTAACTCCCCTTGCCCTTCTTGTTTTGCTCGACCCGGCTGCGAAACAGCGGATCCGTGAGCAGGGCTTGCAAGTGGTTATCCTTTATCTCCCCGCGCCTGTGGGCATAGCCTGCCTGAGCGACGATATCCTGCACGATGACGGGCTCATCAACCCTTCTCTTGGCCATAGTGGCTCCTTCTCTTCTCTCTCGTTATTGGCTGGATGGCGGTTTTCTCTGCAGGCCCTGTGGCCCAGGTCAAAAACGCAGCGATTTTGTCACCAAATCGCCGCCGTCACAATGGCATCCTGGCAAACTGCTCAGCCCTTTTGCTCTCGCTGGTAACTCACCTGAACAATCCCGCTTGGCAGCGTCTTCACCTGAGCTGGATGCCAATGACTCACCGGGATATCAGCCCCGAACAGCGGAATGCCTTTGCCAAGCAGCACCGGGACGCTGGACAGGGTCAGCGTATCGACCAGGCCGGCCTGCAGAGCCTGGCGCACCAGGTTGCCGCCATCCAGATAGACATGACGGGCCCCTTCATCCCACAGCCCGGCCAGTACCTGCCTCAGTTCACCACTGACAAATTGTTCCTGATAGCGAGGCTCGACGGGATTATGCGTCATCACCCTGACTCTCAATCCGTCATAGGGCCAGACGCCGAACCCCATGATGGCATCATAGGTATTGCGCCCCATCAGCAGCGTATCGCTGTGTTCCATCAGCGCATTGAACCCGGTTTCATCGGGGGGATCGGAAGAATAAGGCGTCAACCAGTCGAGCGAGTGGGCCTCCCCCGCGATGAAGCCATCAAGGGAAATAGCCAGGAAGACGGTGACTTCGGGTCTTGTCATCATGATGTTTGCCTCTGTGCGCAAACGGCTGATACGGCGCTATCTGGATGCTCGCCACCAGCAACCGCTGTCGGGTCAATGGGTTTATTCATGAGCGTGGGCATGATGCTCATGCTGGGCGGGAGCGCCGGATTCGAGCACCTCCAGGATGGCACAGTGCTCCGCCGAGCGCGGACCGCCGCAGCAGATGTTAGAGAGCTCGCGCAGGTTTTCGCGAAAGCGGGTCAGCTCCACGATTTTCTGCTCCACCTGGGCCAGCTTGGTGTCGGCCACCGCCTTCACCTCCTGACAGGTCACCTTGGCCTTGTGGGTGTCGAGATCGAGCAGCTCACCTATGTCGGCAAGGGAGAAGCCCACCGACTTGGCACGAATGATGAACTCCAGTCGCCGCCTGTCCTGCTCGCCGTAGAGGCGGTAGCCGGACTCGTTGCGGATCCCCGGCGAGATGAGGCCGTTCTTCTCGTAAAAGCGCAGGGTATCCGCCTTTACCCCGCACGCCTTGGCCAGTTCACCGATCCGATACATGCCCTGTCTCCCTTCTGGTTTGCCACTCGAAAAAACCGGAACCTACTATCGCCCCTTTGCCCCTTGATTGCCAGCCAAGGGCAGGAAAGGGGCAAGCAAAAGGTGAGTCCGCCGCTTTTTTTCATCAAAACACTGAAAAGACAAACGTTTCACAAAAAACAACCAGAAAACGTTTAACACCGCACCAGACAAGGCTTTGTCACTTTAAAAAATCCACCACAGGTCACATTTTTTGTGTAGAATACGCGCCCACAAGAGAGCGTCGCGTCAAGCGGGCATTTCCTAAAACGCTTTTGCCAGAAACGGGTCTTTCAGGCGAGAGTGGTTTGCGAAATCCCCCACTTACATTTATTTGGGGACTCTCTGTGTTTGGTGCGACCCAGTGCGCTTGCCTGCCATAGAAGTTCCCGCATGCTGAGGACGATAGTGTGATGGAACAAGCTCGACCCATTCGCCGTGCACTGCTGAGTGTGTCTGACAAGACTGGCATCCTGGAATTTGCCAAGGCACTCAACGAACGTGGCGTGGCCCTGCTCTCCACTGGCGGCACCGCCAAGCTGCTCGGCGACGCGGGTCTGCCGGTGACCGAGGTCTCCGACTACACGGGTTTCCCTGAAATGATGGATGGTCGGGTCAAGACCCTGCATCCCAAGGTTCATGGCGGCATTCTCGGCCGTCGGGATCAGGATGACGCCATCATGGCCCAGCACAATATCTCCCCCATCGACATGGTTGTCGTCAACCTCTACCCCTTTGCCGCTACCGTGGCCAAAGCCGGTTGTACCCTGGCCGATGCAGTCGAAAACATCGACATCGGCGGCCCGACCATGGTGCGCTCCGCCGCCAAGAACCACAAAGACGTGGCAATCGTGGTCAAGGCAGCCGACTACGCACGCGTGATCGCCGAGATGGATGCCAACGGCAACAGCCTGAAACTGGCTACCCGTTTTGACCTTGCCATCGCCGCCTTCGAGCACACTGCCGCCTACGACGGCATGATCGCCAACTACTTCGGTACCCTTGTTCCTAGTTATGGGGTGCCCTCTTATGGCGACAACAAGGAGGGTGATGCCGAGTCCCGTTTCCCGCGCACCTTCAACAGCCAGTTCATCAAGAAGCAGGACATGCGCTACGGCGAGAACAGCCATCAGGCTGCCGCCTTCTATGCCGAGGAGCATGCCACCCCGGGTTCTGTCGCAAGCAGCCAACAGTTGCAGGGCAAGGCGCTCTCCTACAACAACATCGCCGATACCGACGCGGCGCTGGAGTGCGTGAAAGAGTTCAGTGAGCCCGCCTGCGTTATCGTCAAGCACGCCAACCCCTGCGGCGTGGCCATCGGCGATGACCTGCTGACTGCCTACGATCGCGCCTACCAGACCGACCCCACTTCCGCCTTTGGCGGCATCATCGCCTTCAACCGCGAACTGGATGGGGCCACCGCCGCCGCCATAGTCGCGCGCCAGTTCGTGGAAGTGATCATTGCCCCGAGCGTGAGCCAGGAGGCTCGCGATGTGGTCGCCGCCAAGCAGAACGTTCGTCTGCTCGAGTGTGGCCAGTGGACTGCACCGGCCCAGGGGTTTGACCTCAAACGGGTCAACGGCGGCCTGCTGGTACAAGAGCGGGATCTCGGCATGGTGACCCAGGGCGACCTGAAAGTGGTCAGCAAGCGCCAGCCAACCGAAGCCGAACTGAAAGATCTGCTGTTCTGCTGGAAAGTGGCCAAGTTCGTCAAATCCAACGCCATCGTCTACGCCAAAGAGGGCCAGACCATAGGCGTCGGCGCCGGCCAGATGAGCCGGGTCTACTCCGCCAAGATCGCCGGTATCAAAGCCGAGGATGAAGGGCTGACAGTAGCGGGCTCCGTCATGGCGTCCGATGCCTTCTTCCCGTTCCGTGACGGCATCGATGCCGCAGCGGCCGCCGGTATCGCCTGCGTCATCCAGCCAGGTGGCTCGATGCGCGATCAGGAAGTGATCGACGCCGCCGACGAACATGGCATGACAATGGTGTTCACCAACATGCGCCATTTCCGTCACTGATGGGTCTGGGTCGCCGCTGGCGACCCTTTTGTTGTCTCTTTTCAACTGACTATTTTCAACCGGCGATGCGCCATCTGCGGGCCGAGCCGGTTACCACAAATAGAAGCGAGCGATACGATGAAAGTACTGATCATTGGCAACGGCGGTCGTGAACACGCCCTGGCCTGGAAGGCCAAACACTCTCCACTGGTGCACCACGTCTTCGTCGCACCTGGCAATGCGGGCACCCAGCTGGAACCTGGCGTCGAGAACGTCGCCATCGAGGCGACCGACATCGAGGGGCTGCTGGCCTTTGCCAAAGAGAAACAGGTCGGTCTCACCATAGTCGGGCCTGAAGCCCCGCTGGTGAAGGGGGTGGTCGACGCCTTCCGCGCCGCCGGTCAGCCCATCTTTGGCCCAACCGCCGCCGCCGCCCAGCTGGAAGGCTCCAAGGCCTTCACCAAGGATTTCCTGGCTCGTCACGCCATTCCGACCGCCGACTACCAGAACTTCACCGAGGTGGAACCTGCGCTCGCCTATCTGCGTGAAAAGGGGGCTCCCATCGTCATCAAGGCCGATGGTCTGGCGGCAGGCAAGGGCGTGATCGTCGCCATGACCCTGCAAGAAGCGGAAGACGCCGTGCGTGACATGCTCTCCGGCAATGCATTCGGCGATGCCGGTGCCCGTGTGGTGATCGAAGAGTTTCTGGACGGGGAAGAAGCGAGCTTCATCGTCATGGTGGATGGCGAACATGTGCTGCCCATGGCCACCAGTCAGGATCACAAGCGGGTCGGCGATGGCGACACTGGCCCCAACACCGGCGGCATGGGCGCTTACTCCCCCGCCCCCGTGGTCACCGATGCGGTGCACAAGAAGGTGATGGAGCAGGTGATCATGCCAACCGTGCGTGGCATGGCGGCCGAAGGCAATGTCTACACCGGCTTCCTCTACGCCGGCTTGATGATCGATGACCAGGGCAACCCCAAGGTGATCGAGTTCAACTGCCGCTTCGGCGACCCCGAGACCCAGCCCATCATGCTGCGGATGCAGTCCGATCTGGTGGAGCTCTGCCTGGCCGCCTGCGAAGGCAAGCTGGATCAGAAAGAGGCCATCTATGATCCTCGCGCCGCCATCGGTGTTGTGCTGGCTGCGGGTGGATATCCTGGTGACTACAGCAGCAATCACCCCATCAGCGGCTTGCCGGTGGATGAAGTGGCCGGTGAGAAGGTGTTCCATGCTGGGACCCGACTGGAAGGGGATACCAGCCTGACCCAGGGTGGCCGCGTGCTGTGCGCCACCGCGCTGGGCTACACGGTTGCCGAGGCGCAGCAACGCGCCTATCAGCTGGCTGGTCGCATCAAGTGGGATGGCATCTTCTACCGCAAGGACATCGGCTGGCGTGCCATAGAGCGCGAGCGGGAACAGTAATTCCCGCCTTCGCCACCATCATGATCATCAGGGCCTGCGGGCCCTTTTTGCTGTACGGCACCGCCCGATTACCAGCAACGGGATTGTGATGTCACTATTCCTCCCCTCGCCAACGTCCATCACCTGACAAACCTGGTGTCATTCGGCGTGCTACATGTGATCAGCACAATGGACACACTTGGTCACAATTGGTCGTACTTTCTTCATACAATTGCCCAATCTTCATGGCATCATGTTAAATTAACCGTACTCAAAAGAGTGCCATAAGAAACCGCAATGTCGTCCAATAAGGAAATTCCATGTTGAAAACTGTTCGCCCCCTGTTGCTGCCCCTGATGTTTGGCCTGATGACCCTGCCTGCCATGGCGGGTGATCTGGAACAGCCGATGAAGAAGATCGGCTTCAACTACAAGCAGGCTGTCAAAGCTGACGATGCAGCCACCATGGAGAAGCACATCAACGAGATGAAGGCTCAGCTCGACGTCGCCAAGCAGAAGAACATGCCAACCGCCAAGAAAGAGAAGTTCCTGGAAGGCATGAACGAGGTGCAGAGCGAGCTGGATGCCAGCCTGGCCGCCCTCAAGGCAGGTGACGAGGCCAAGGCGCGCGAGCACCTGGCCAAGGTCAATGACCTGAAGAAGGAGTACCACAAATATGCCAAGCAAAAAGGCTGATCCCTTTCACTGGGATAGTCTGGTCCGCCTCACCCATTGGGGTGTGGCGGCTGCCTGTGTCGGCAATCTCTGGCTCAACGAAGCCGGGGAGGAGTGGCATGAATGGCTGGGGTTCGCAGCCATGGCACTGATTGTCCTGCGCCTGCTGTGGGGACTCTCGTTCGCCAAAGAGCATGCCCGGTTGCGATCCCTGATCCCGAGCCGGGAAGATTTTCGCCAGCAGGCCGTGGAGCTGCGGGAACGTGCTCCGGCCGCCCCCGGTCATCATGGCAGCGGCAAACTGGCGGTATGGGCGCTCTGGCTGACCGTACTGGCCACCGCAGGTAGCGGCTGGTTCCAGAACACGGAGACGGGGTTTGAGCTGGGTGCCGATGACTGGCACGTCTGGTGTACCTGGGTGCTGCAGGGGCTGATTGCTCTGCACCTGACGGCCCTGGCGTTCACCTCCTGGCGTCAGCGCAGCAACCTGGTGGCTCGCATGTTGCCGATGCGCCAGCGGACCGCAACAGTCCGGCAAGAGCCGCACTCTTGACCCAGACGGGCATCCTCCCCGGGTGCCCGTATCCCGACACCATTTAGATGCGGCCATGCTGCATCGGCATACTCGAACCTGCATACCCAGTCATCCTTCCCCTGCTTAACGCCAGCGTCGATACCGGATGATTCCAACGCTGGAAAGCCTCATACCTTGTCATCGATAACCGTTCAAACAGGCATGAAAGCATTTTCATTCACAATTATTAACTAAATAAAATTGTTTGATTTTCAACCAGATCGATTTTATTGATGCTACTGAGCCGAACGAGGATTGTTCGTTGTCCGTTCGACATTCAGACAGTGATACATCAATAACAGCAAAATCGAAGGGAAAATCGTCATGCACAACACACTGTTTCGAACTGCCATGCTCACTGCGGTGCTGAGTTCATTCAGCCACACTGCCGCCGCCACCGCGAGCGCGGTCACGGTGGCGGCGGCATGCTCACTTTCATGAACGGTGCCCGCTATGAGCTGGCCAACGTCTTCATGATGGCCTGGCCCTATGGCTGGAAACAGGTAATGTCGGGATATCGCTTCGAGAACATGGGTACCTACGAAACCGACAAGGGCGCCCCTGGCAGCACACCTTGCTCCGATACCCAGTGGAACTGTGAACAACGCCGTCCACAGATCATGAACATGGCCATGTTCCACAACCAGACCAAGGATCTGCCGGTCAACAACTGGTGGGATAACGGCAACAACCAGATTGCCTTCGGTCGGGGTGACAAAGGTTTCGTCGCCATCAACAACGAAAGCGGCAACCTGATAGCCTCGATCCAGACCGGACTGCCCGCTGGCGAGTACTGCAACATCCTGAGTGGCAATGATTACTGCAGCAGCACCTACATCAAGGTCGACGGCAGCGGCAAGGCCAGCCTGAACCTCGTCGGCATGAAGGCCGCCGCCATCCTGGCCGGCTGTACCAAGGCAGCCCCTTGCGGTGGCGTCATTCCGGGTAACCGATTCAGTAGCCTGAACCTGCGCGGTACCCATAATGCCTGGGGCAACACGGCAATGCAGGTGGACGCCAACCGCATCTGGTCGGCCATCGTCAACTTCACCGGCGCCGGTGACACCAGCGGTGCACAGAGCTTCAAGTTCGATGTGTTTGGCAACTGGACCGAGAACTACGGTGACAACGAAGGAGACGGCATTGCCGACAAGGGCAGCAGCAAGGATATCTACTTCGATGGTGCAGGCCAGTATCGCATCGCCCTCAAGGAGAGCGATCTCAGCTACACGGTCACTGCGTTGAACAATAACCTGGCGCCAGTTGCCGTCATCTCGCCCAAAAACCCCAGCGTCAAGCTGGGTGAGAACCTGGTGTTTGACGCCTCAGGCTCCACCGATGATGCCGGTGTTGCGAGTTACAGCTGGTCCACCGGTGGCAGCGGCAAGACAGAGACTGTCCAGTTCGATACCCTGGGTTCCCGCACAGTGACAGTCACTGTCACCGATACAGAAGGGCTGACAGCCAGTGCCAGCGCGACAGTGAACGTGACCGACGGCAGTGGCGCCTACACCAGCGAGCTGCCGACCCTGCACTTTCGCGGTACCCCGAACGGCTGGGGTGTTCTTGCCATGACCCTGGTCGCCGACAATCAGTGGGAAGCACGAGTCACCTTCGATGGCCAGACCAACCAGCGCTTCAAGTTCGATGTAAAGGGTGACTGGAGCCAGAACTACGGGGATACCAACAAGGATGGCGTCGCCGAGCTGACCGGTGCAGACATCACTACCCCGGTGGTGGGAGCCTATGTGGTCCGCTTCAACGATCAAACCCTGACCTACAGCCTGAACGCCCAGTAAACCCCGAGGGGTTGCGACGCTTTCAAGTTGCAACCAACCAGCAGGGCCTCCTTCCCATCCGGGCAGGAGGCCCTGCTCATGTGGGGCCATCTCAACTGCCCCTTGCCCCCACACGATAGCGCGCCCTCTGTCATTTCCCGGTCGCCGACTCGCAGGCATACTGAGTCGACATTCCCATGCAGGAGCCCATATGGAACAGCTACAAAATCTGAAAGCCGAGGGACGGATCGAAGAGGCTCGTCAACACGGCCTGCTTCAGCTCGCAGAGCGTCCGCAAGACGCCAAGCTGCATTATGAAGTGGCTGGCCTGCACGATAACCTGGGGCGAGAGGCACAAGCGATCCCCCTCTATCAACGGGCCATCGTACTGGGGCTGGCGGGTGAGGCGCTGCGCGGAGCCTGGCTCGGCCTTGGCAGCTCTTATCGCACCACAGGACAGTACCTGGAGGCGCTGACGGCCTTCGAGCAGGGTCTGGCCTGCTTCCCGAATGCCAATGAGTTCAAGATATTTCACGCCATGGTTTGCTACAACCTGGGGCGCCACAAGGAGGGAATGGAGAGCCTGCTGGCGGTGCTGGCAGAGACGACAACCGCTCCCGATCTGATCCCTTATCGACGCGCCATGGCACTCTACGCCACGGATCTGGATCGGCGATGGTAAGCGCCAGAAACGACAACGCCGCTCATAATGAGCGGCGTTGTCTGGATTTGGTGGCCCCTGCCCGACTTGAACGGGCGACCAATCGATTATGAGTCGACTGCTCTAACCAACTGAGCTAAGGGGCCAGAATGTTGGTTTGCGGCGTGGATTATAGGGGATGTCTGCTAGTCAGTCCATAGGCAGATCAATCACTTGGCGACATTTTGTCCACTCGGCTATCAATATATCTGTTCCCCCGGCCTCTTCGTGAAACCCGCATAAAACAAAGCCCCGCATGGCGGGGCTTTTGAGACGGCAACTCGAGCAGATACCTAGGGACTATTCGTCCAGGAAGCTGCGCAGCACTTCCGAGCGGCTCGGATGACGCAGTTTGCGCAGTGCCTTGGCTTCGATCTGGCGAATACGCTCGCGGGTAACGTCGAACTGTTTACCCACTTCCTCAAGGGTGTGGTCAGTGTTCATGTCGATCCCGAAACGCATCCGCAGCACCTTGGCTTCGCGTGCGGTCAGACCGGCCAGCACTTCGCGGGTAGCGTTGCGCAGACTCTCGCTGGTCGCAGCGTCAGCTGGCAAAGCAAGCGTATTATCTTCGATGAAGTCGCCCAGGTGGGAATCTTCATCATCACCAATGGGCGTCTCCATGGAGATGGGCTCTTTGGCAATTTTCAGTACCTTGCGGATCTTGTCTTCCGGCATGCCCATGCGCATGGCCAGCTCTTCCGGGTTCGGTTCACGACCCATCTCCTGCAGCATCTGACGGGAGATACGGTTGAGCTTGTTGATGGTCTCGATCATGTGCACCGGGATACGGATAGTACGGGCCTGATCCGCGATGGAGCGGGTAATGGCCTGACGGATCCACCAGGTGGCATAGGTCGAGAACTTGTAGCCGCGACGGTATTCAAACTTGTCTACCGCTTTCATCAAACCTATGTTGCCTTCCTGGATCAGATCCAGGAACTGCAGACCGCGGTTGGTGTACTTCTTGGCGATAGAGATAACCAGACGCAAGTTGGCCTCAACCATCTCTTTCTTCGCACGGCGGGCCTTAGCCTCACCAATGCTCATGCGACGGTTGATGTCCTTGATCTGGGCGATGGACAGCCCCGTCTCTTCTTCAATCTGCTGCAGTTTGCCGATGGAACGCAGTACTTCTTCGTCCATCTCAAGCAGACGTGGAGACCAAGCCTTGCCAGCCTGTTTCTGGTATTCAAACCAGGCAGTTTCACACTCATTGTTGGTGAAGGCCGCAACGAAGGTTTTCTTCGGCATTTTGGCCTGCTCAACGCAGAGCTTCATGATGATGCGTTCCTGCACACGGACGCGCTCCATCATTTCGCGCATGTTGTTGACCAGGCGATCGAACTGCTTGGGCATCAGGCGGAATTGACGGAACACATCGGCCAGCTGGGCAATCGCAGCCTGGGTATCTTCGTGAGCACGACCATTCTTCTGAATGGAGAGGCGAGTTACCTCATACTGGGCACGCAGATCACCAAACTTCTCGCGAGCAACTTCCGGATCAGGACCACCGTCACCTTCGTCATCCGAGCTGTCACCATCGTCGTCTTCATCTTCGTCTTCGTCTTCATCTTCGTCGGCCAAATCGTCTTCGCCGAGTTCGGAACCGATATGGGTAGCAGTCGGTGCTACATCATCGGCCTCGTTGGGATCGATAAAACCTGAGATGATGTCGGACAGACGCAGCTGTTCGGCTTCGTATTTATCATACTGCTCGAGCAGATAGGTAATCGCTTCCGGGTACTCTGCAACGGAGCTTTGTACCTGGTTGATACCGTCTTCGATCCGCTTGGCGATGTCGATTTCGCCTTCGCGGGTCAGCAGTTCGACGGTACCCATTTCCCGCATGTACATGCGGACGGGATCGGTCGTTCGACCAATCTCAGATTCAACAGATGCCAGTGCCTGGGCAGCTGCTTCGGCAGCGTCCTCATCGGCGGTACCACCTTCAGCCATGATAAGGTCATCGGCATCCGGGGCGTTTTCAACCACCTGAATACCCATGTCGTTGATCATCTGGATGATGTCTTCGATCTGGTCAGAGTCGACAATGTCTTGCGGGAGGTGATCGTTCACCTCGGCATAGGTCAGGTAGCCCTGTTCTTTACCTTTGGCAACGAGGAGTTTAAGCTGAGACTGCGGGGTTTGCTCCATAGAACTCATCCGGTTGGTGATGCTAAGTTGCGCGTACAGTGCGCTGCTGCGCAAATAGCCAATTCTAATAGAAAACCGCCAGACATGCTATGTCTGGTTGCGGCGTCGGTCGTGAGAAACCCCTGCCCGCAGTATTGTCGGGGCCAGGCGGTCATAAAGTGTTTGCTTTTAATCCCGTCGATTCGGGCAACGCTATTTATATTGGGACTAATCACTCAATTATCAAGCCCCACTCTCATTTCTTTTCTCAATCTGCACTTCTCTGATCAGCATCATCAGCTCCTGTGTTTCCTCAGAGCTTAGCCCTTCCTGAGCCACCTTGGCCTGCAATTCTTCAATTCGTTGCTTCAGAAACTGGTTGATAAAGCCGACGAAGGTATCCTGCAATTCTCCCAGAATATCCGGCTCTTGGTCGAGCTTTACCTCTTCAAACAAGTCGTGCATAGCCAACTGGGCCAGGATCTCGCCTTCTTTGGTGCCGCGCCAGTGTTCCAGCAAGATACCGGTAGTAATGCCGGATTGCGCCAGGATCTGCTGATGCAGCTGCAGCAGAAACCTGATGCCTTGCACCCGCAATCCAGCCAGCTCAGGCATGGCCGGCAGTTCGGCGGTGACCGACGGATACTGCACCATCAGCGCCAGTGCTCGGCGCAATGGTGTCAGCTTGGCAGCTTTGGGTTTGGTGAGTTCTGCCTTCGGCTGGCTATTGCGGGCGAACAATTCGGCAATACGTTGTTTATTCTCCCCCCAGCGCATCATGCTGGAGAGGCGGGTGATCAACCCTTCGCGGGTAAACCCTTCCGGTACGCGGCGAATAAGCTCGGCAGCCTTGTTGGCCACCTCGAACTTGCCCGCCTCACCGGAGAGGGCAGCATCCCGCCCCAGACGCTCGAACATGAAGTCGGCGAAGGGTTGAGCTTGATCCAGCAAGGCCTCAAAACCTTCCTTGCCAATCTGACGCACCAGCGAATCCGGATCTTCTCCATCGGGTAGGAACACGAACTTGAGTTCACGTCCATCCTGCAGATGGGACAGTGCATTATCCAGCGCTCGCCAGGCCGCTTCACGACCGGCATTGTCACCGTCGTAGCAGCAAACCACCTCTGCCGTGGTGCGAAACAGGGTGTGGATATGGTCAGTTGTGGTGGCTGTTCCCAAGGCAGCAACGGCATAATCGATGTCGTATTGACCGAGCGCCACCACATCCATGTAGCCTTCGACTACCAGGATCCGGCTAGGATCCTTGTGGGCCTGCTTTACCTCGTAGAGGCCGAACAGCTCTCGCCCCTTGTGGAAGATCGGGGTTTCCGGCGAGTTGAGGTACTTGGGCGTGCCATCACCCAGTACCCGGCCACCAAAACCTATGACTCGGCCGCGCTTGTCCCGGATCGGGAACATGATGCGATCGCGGAAACGATCATAGCTGCCGGCACCGCTGTCACGAGTGATCAACATGCCACCCGAGACGAGCAACTGCTCGTGATCGCGGCTGGCGCCAAAACGGCGTCTCACCTGATCCCAATCTGCAGGGGCATAACCAATATTGAAACGCTTGACCACTTCACCAGTCAGGCCGCGCCCCTTCAAGTATTCCACCGCCAGGGGGGCACTCTTCAGGTTGCTCTCGTAGAAACGGGCGATCTGGTTCATCAGCTCATAGAGATCCTTGCTGACGGCCGGTTGGCTATTGCTCGAGCCGCCAATACTCTGCTCGTGAGGCACCTGCATGCCATGCATGCTGGCGAGCTCTTCAATGGCATCGGGGAATTCGAGACCGTCGTACTCCATGACAAAGCCGATAGCATTGCCGTGGGCGCCACAGCCGAAGCAGTGATAAAACTGTTTCTCCTGGCTGACGGTAAAAGAAGGGCTTTTTTCGTTATGAAAAGGGCAGCAAGCCTGGTAGTTCTTACCGGCTTTTTTCAGCCGCACTCGCGAGTCGATCAGCTCGACTATGTCTGTGCGTACGAGCAGATCATCGATAAAGGATTGTGGGATCCTGCCTGCCATAACCGTCCTGTTTCACTGCGTAGAAAATAAAAAAAGCCGCGCATTCCCAGGGAAGCACGGCTTCTTCGACCAAACAAGAGAGTTGCCTGTTACGCCAAGCGGGTTTTCACCTGAGCACTGACGGCGCCAACATCGGCACGCCCCTGAATTTTCGGCTTCAAGACAGCCATGACCTTGCCCATATCAGCCATGACGGCAGCACCACTTTCAGTGATGGCTTGCTCAATCAGTGCGGCAATTTCCTCTGCGGTCAGCTGTTGTGGTAGGAATTCCTGCAGCACAACGATCTCGGCGGACTCTTTGTCGGCGAGATCCTGGCGACCGGCAGCTTCAAATTGGCTGATGGAATCGCGGCGCTGTTTGACCATTTTGGTCACGACAGCGAGGATATCCTCATCATTGAGCTCGATACGGGAATCAACTTCACGTTGCTTGATTTCTGCCATCAACAAACGGATCGCCCCCAAGCGAGCCTTATCTCTGGCAAGCATGGCAAGTTTTTGTTGATCCTTGAGTTGATCCTTCAGAGACACGGCATTCTCTCCTGATTAGTACAGGCGGATACGACGTGCGTTTTCGCGAGACAGCTTCTTGGCGTGACGCTTTACAGCAGACGCTTTGGCGCGCTTACGAATGGTAGTCGGCTTCTCGTAGAACTCACGGCTACGAACTTCAGACAGGATACCGGCCTTTTCGCAAGAACGCTTGAAGCGACGCAGAGCAACGTCAAACGGCTCATTTTCACGGACTTTGATTACTGGCATGTGCCTTTCACCTCAGTGATATATTGTTAGCTGACCATCAGTCGATCAGCATGTCTTAAAATGGTGCGAAATTATACTCTGGACAGGGAATGAAAGTAAACCCGCAGAGATCGCTCTGGTTTAAAAAACCCGCGAAGGTTACCATAGCCGTCTCATTTTAGCAGTGAAATTTTTTAGCAATGCGTGTATTGGGCATAGAGACATCCTGTGACGAAACCGGGATCGCGATCTTCGACGATCAAAAAGGGATCCTTTCCCATCAGTTGTACAGCCAGGTCAAGCTGCATGCGGACTACGGTGGGGTCGTCCCCGAGCTCGCCAGCCGGGATCACGTTCGCAAGACGATCCCCTTGATCCAGGCCGCATTGCAAGAGGCGGGACTGGGTAAAGATGACATCGACGGCATCGCGTATACAGCAGGGCCGGGTCTGGTTGGCGCCATTCTGGTGGGGGCTACCATAGGCCGCTCGCTGGCCATGGCGTGGAACAAACCGGCCATCGCCGTGCATCATATGGAAGGGCATCTGCTGGCCCCCATGCTGGAAGAGAGAGCCCCCGAGTTTCCCTTCGTGGCGCTGCTGGTTTCCGGTGGTCACTCCATGCTGGTGCGGGTCGACGGTATCGGCAGCTATCAACTGTTGGGTGAATCCATCGACGATGCTGCTGGCGAAGCCTTTGACAAGACTGCCAAGCTGATGGGCCTGGACTATCCGGGTGGCCCACTGCTTTCCAGGCTGGCAGAAAAGGGGACCACCGGACGTTTCCACTTCCCCCGTCCCATGACTGACCGCCCGGGGCTCGACATGAGCTTTTCCGGTCTCAAGACCTTTGCCGCCAACACCATAGCCGCTAACGGTGATGATGAGCAGACCCGCGCCGATATCGCCCGTGCGTTTGAAGATGCGGTGGTCGATACCCTGGCCATCAAGTGCCGCCGCGCTCTGAAAGAGACCGGCCTAAAACGGCTGGTGGTGGCCGGTGGCGTCAGTGCCAACCGTCACCTGCGTGCCCAGCTGGCCGAGCTCATGGAGAGCCTCAAGGGTGAGGTGTTCTATCCGCGCACAGAGTATTGCACCGATAACGGTGCCATGATCGCCTATGCCGGCATGCAGCGCCTGAAGGCAGGTGTGTTCGAGCCGCTGGCGGTCAAAGCAGTGCCACGCTGGCCACTGGACACTCTGGATCCGGTATGATCCTGCGGATCCAGTTGCAATGAAGAAGGGGCCCATGGCCCCTTCTGTATTTCTGTCAGCAGTATCAGACTGCCTTGGTACTAACTAATTGGTACGAAACAGCGCCTCAATGGAGAGCCCCTGCCCCAGCAGGATCTCCCGCAAGCGACGCAGTCCTTCCACCTGGATCTGGCGTACCCGCTCCCGGGTCAAGCCTATCTCGGATCCTACATCTTCCAGCGTGGCTGGTTCATAACCGAGCAGACCGAAACGACGTGCCAGTACTTCGCGCTGCTTGGGATTAAGCTCTTCCAGCCAGTGCACTATGCTGGCACGCATGTCGTCATCCTGCGACTCCAGCTCGGGCCCCATGCCACGTTCGTCAGAGAGCACATCCAGCAGCGCCTTGTCACGATCGCCACCGATGGGGGTATCCACCGAGGTGATCTTCTCGTTGAGCTTGAGCATACGATTTACGTCGTCTACCGAGCGATCCAGTGCAAAGGCGATGTCCTCTGCAGTCGGTTCATGATCGAGACGATGGGAGAGTTCACGAGCAGTACGCAGATAAACGTTCAGCTCTTTGACCACATGAATAGGCAGACGGATGGTGCGGGTCTGGTTCATGATGGCCCGCTCTATAGTCTGGCGGATCCACCAAGTGGCATAGGTGGAAAAACGAAAGCCGCGTTCCGGGTCGAACTTCTCTACCGCGCGGATGAGGCCAAGGTTGCCCTCTTCGATGAGATCCAGCAGCACCAGGCCGCGGTTGTTGTAGCGACGGGCGATCTTGACCACCAATCGCAGGTTGGATTCAATCATGCGCTTGCGGGCGGCTTTGTCGCCTCGCAACGCACGACGAGCGTAATAGACTTCTTCTTCGGCGGTGAGCAAGGGGGAGAAGCCAATCTCCCCCAAATAGAGCTGGGTAGCATCCATCACCTTGTTGACTTCCGGAGTCATCAGTTCATCGGAAATAGTCTCTTCAACTTCAGCGGCTACTTCCTGAACCTCTTCCTCCTCACGGGTCTCCAGCTCTTCGTCGAACTCTAACTCGGCATCCTGCATAACCAGTTGTTCTTGGCTCATGGTGTGTCTCCCTGACCTGAACCAGAGTAAGACTTAACTCTCTGGGGTTAACGCTTTGGCAAATAGCTCATCGGGTTTATCGACTTGCCTCGATACCGGATTTCAAAGTGCAAACGCACATCCGGCGCGTCCGTGCTACCCATGTTGGCAATGACCGCTCCGCCTTTGACGCTATCCCCTTCCTTCACTCGCAACTCGTCGTTGTGAGCATAAGCCGAGAGGTAGTCATCATCATGCTTGAGGATGATCAGCTTGCCATAACCCCTTAGTGCGCTACCCGCATAGACGACTTTTCCGCCACTCGCTGCGTAGACGGGTTGCCCCTTCTGACCAGCGATATCTATGCCTTTGTTTCCCTGTTCGGCAACGGAGAAACCCTCAACTATCCGGCCTTGCGTCGGCCAGTGCCAAGAAAGTCTCGACTGAGGCTTGTTGTTGTTTTTTTGTTCTATTATCTGAGCGTATTCTTTTGAAGATGGCTGAGCAATCGTTTTCTGTTTGATAAATGGTGTGGTCGTACCTGATGGTGCCATTGCAAGCGGTTTGGGGCCGCTACTTTGCGGTGTGACAGGACGCGTCACGGCAACCATCTGGCCACCCCCCATAGCGGCAGACTGTACGTTCAGCACCTGACCAACATGGAGCCCATAGGGTGCCTGCAGGTTGTTGCGCTGTGCAAGTGTTTGATTCGACATGCCAAACTGACGGCCAATACTGCTTAACGTGTCGCCACGACGCACTTGATAGGTGCTGGCGCTGCGATTGGCAGTCAGGGTATTGCTACCGGATGCATCGAGCCTGAGTTGCTGTCCCGGGTAGATGTTATAGGGAGGGCTGATACCGTTGAGGCTGGCCAGTGATGGCACATCGTTACCCGAATTGAAGGCGATGGAGTAGAGGGTATCCCCTTTTTTCACCGTGTAGCTGTTGCCCTGAATAGCAGGTTGGGCCGCCCCATGACGAGCCGGTATGGTGGAGACAAGGCGATCATTGCCCAATCCCTGTACCGGAGCAGCAGTCTTGCTGGAAGAGCAAGCGAGCAGCAGCCATGACAACACGACGATACTGCTTCCTTGCCAGACACGCGAACGCATAGTGGATCCTTAACGACTAAACCAGAAATAGGCCGCAACGGCCAAACCAATACAGAGCCAGCCCAGCACATCCACATAGTGCATCAGCTTGCGCTCCATTTTCTCACCGCCCCAGCGCATCAGGCCTGCCACCAGGAAGAAGCGCATGCCACGGCCGATCAGCGAGGTCACAATGAAGGGCAACAGTGCCATATGCAGCAAGCCCGCCGTGACGGTAAAGACCTTGTAGGGGATTGGCGTGAAGCTGGCAATAAAAATCACCCAGATGCCCCACTGCTCGAACCACTGCTGTGCCAGGGCAATCTTGCCTTCATACCCCACAGAGACCACCAACGGCTGCACCAGCGGCTCCCACAGGGCATAGCCAAGCGCATAGCCGAACACTGCCCCCAATACGGAGAAGATCGTAGCCAGGGTAGCGTAGTGCCATGCCTTGTGCGGCTTGGCCAGCGCCATGGGCGCCAGCATGACGTCAACCGGAATAGGCCAGAACACCGACTCGATGAAAGCAGTGATCGCCAGATAATAAGGGGCATACCTGTGACGAGCCCACTGCATCACCAGCACATACAAACGAGAAAACAGCTTCACTCAACATCTCCATCAATTAGGGGAACAAAGCGCACAGGCTCCAGGATCCGGCTGGTCAGCTGGGAACCAGCCCGTTCGATTAGCTGCAAGGTCTGATGACTATCACCTACCGGCAGCACCAGACGGCCACCATCGGCCAGTTGATCGGTGAGAGCAGTAGGCACTTCACTGGCCGCGGCCGTCACCAGAATTGCATCGAACGGCCCTTTATTGGGCCACCCCAGCCAGCCGTTGCCGTGCTTGGCCGAGACGTTGTGCAGATCAAGCTGGCGCAGTCGGCGCCGGGCCTGGAACTGCAGCGACTTGATCCGCTCCACCGTATAGACGTGCTCCACCAGATGTGCCAGCACGGCGGTCTGGTAACCGGAACCAGTACCAATCTCCAGCACGTGGGCCGGATCATTCTGGATCAGCAGCTCGGTCATCCGCGCCACCATGTAAGGCTGGGAGATGGTCTGACCATTGCCGATGGGCAACGCCGTGTTATCCCATGCCTTGTGGGCCATGGCTTCATCCACAAACAGCTGGCGCGGTACTTTCGCAATCGCCGCGAGTACGCGGAAATCACGAATGTCCTGTGCGATCAGCTGGTTCAACAGGCGCTGTACTATCACACCTTCATCCCTGCAGGTCTAACCAAGCCCCCAGACCCGCCAGACTGCTGTATGCAGTCATATCGATGGTCAGGGGGGTGATCGAGACATAGCCCTGCTCGATGGCGGCGAAATCCGTGCCTTCTCCCGCATCTTGCTGGCTGCCGGGGGGGCCAATCCAGTAGATCGGCTGACCACGGGGATCCTCGGTACAGATCACCGACTCCGCCCGATGACGATTGCCAAGGCGTGTCACCTTGATCCCCTTGACCTGATCAAGGGGCAGGTCGGGCACGTTCACATTGAGGATCTGATCGGCAGGCAGCGGATGCACCATCACCCCCCTCACCAGTTGGGCTGCATAATGGGCCGCCGTAGCGAAGTGGGTCCTGCCTACCAGTGAGATAGCAAGGGAGGGGAAACCGAGATGGCGCCCTTCGGTCGCCGCCGCGACCGTGCCTGAGTAGATGACATCATCTCCCAGGTTGGCGCCATGATTGATGCCTGCAACGACCATGTCCGGCTCGGGGCGCACCAGTTCGTTGACCGCCAGATGCACACAGTCGGTCGGGGTGCCCTTCACCGCATAGTAACCGTTTTCGCTGATACGGGAGACCCGTAGCGGTACTTCCAGCGTCAGGGAGTGACTCGCGCCGCTGCGGTTGCGATCCGGCGCAACTACTGTGACCTCGCCACACGCCCTCAGTGCATCGCTGAGCGCGCGAATGCCCTCGGCATGCACACCATCGTCATTACTGACCAGAATTCGCATCGGACTGATTCCTGAAACCATGATCGGCCTCTTCGGCCTGCATTAATTCGCGTACCACGCTGGTCGCAAAGGCGCCGGCAGGCAGGAAGAAGGACAAGGTCAACACCTCGCCGTCCAGCTGCCAGCTCATCTGTTCCGGCTTGAGCAGCAGCGGGCGGCGATCCTGATCCAGTCCGGCTTTTTCCAGCCCGTCACACCACTCGGCATATGGAGCCAGCACCGCCTGCTCAAACTCGGCGGCAGCGCCCTGGCTTGCCAGGCGGCCGCGTCCCCACTGGGGGGCGGTCAGTTGCACGTCACCGGAAGCCAGCCGTGCAGCCAGCTCAGGGGTCAGCACCTCTTCACTGAAGATGGAATGGCTGCCTTTGAGCATCACGCAATCGCCGGCCAACAGCTGATGGGCCAACCCCTGCTCGATGCGGGCACTGACGATGGCATTGAACAGCATGCTGCGGGCGGCGGAGAGATAGAGGGAGCGCTTGTTGCGATCCTTGATCCGCTTGCCGGCAAACATCGCCTTGGCCGCTTCCAGGTTGTTGCCACCCCGGCCGAAACGCTGCTCGCCATAGTAATTGGGCACCCCCTGAGTGGCGATGGCTTGCAGGCGGGCCTCCAGCCCGTCGGCCTGCGCCAGACCGGTGAGGCGCAAGGTGAAATGGTTGCCCTTGAGGTAGCCAACCCGCAATTTGCGGTTGTGACGCCTGGCTTGCAGAATCTGGATGCTGTCGCTCTCGACCACCGACAAGTCCGGCTCGGCTTTGCCCGGCAAGTGGATACCGAACCACTGCTCGGTCACAGCGTGGCGATCTTTGAGGCCAGCCCACGTCACCGCATTGCGGTTAACCCCGGCTGCATCGGCCAGCAGGCCCGCAACCCAGGCAGTGTTCTCGCCGGTTTTGCGCACCCGGACGAAGATGTGCTCACCTTCACCACAAGGCTCGAAGCCCAGATCCTCAACCACCACAAAATCGCTGGCCTCGGCCTTGAGAATGCCCTTGGCGGCAGGCATACCATGCAAATAACTGAGCTGTTCCAACATTATTGTTTCACCAGTAAGACGACGGCTTCGGTGGCGATCCCTTCCTTGCGCCCCGTAAAGCCGAGTTGTTCTGTGGTAGTCGCCTTGACATTCACCCGGTTCAAATCACATTGCAGGTCGGCGGCCAGCACGGCGCACATGGCGTCGATATGGGGCGCCATCTTGGGGGTCTGGGCTATGATGGTCACATCCAGATTGCCGATGGCATAGCCCGCGGTTTTTACCCGGGCAAAAACGTCCCGCAGCAGGATCCGACTGTCGATCCCCTTGAATTGCGCAGCGGTATCTGGAAAGTGGCGGCCTATGTCACCGGCGCCGATGGCGCCCAGCAAGGCATCGCTCACAGCGTGCAGCACCACATCACCGTCGGAGTGAGCAAGCAGTCCTTGCTCGTACGGAACCGCAACCCCGCCCAGCATGCAAGGCCCCACGCCACCAAACTTGTGTACATCAAAACCATGACCAATTCGCATCATGCTTGGCGTCCTCTCAACATACAGGGACCTACCTCGTCAATTTTGTGCACGTCAAAACCACGTCCAATCCGGATCATGCCTGCTCCTTTAAGTCACTTTCATCGCCAGTGGACACATCCGCCGCAACAACGGCTTATGTCTGCTGGCTTAAAAACAGCCCAGCCAGAGAGAGATCCTCAGGCCGGGTTACCTTGATATTGTCAGCGCGCCCTTCCACCATCCGCACCGTGAAACCGGCACGCTCCATGGCAGAGGCCTCGTCAGTGATGGTGGCCCCCAGTAACAGCCCCTCCTCCAGCGCTCGCTTCAGGGTGCGAGCAGGGAACATCTGCGGCGTCAGCGCATGCCAGAGCTGCTCGCGATCGACGGTACCAATGATGTTGCCTGCAGCATCAGAGCGCTTCATGGTATCGCGCACCCGGCTGCCAAGAATGGCGCCCCCACACGAGATGGCGGCGGCGATCAGGGCATCGAGATCGCCATGGGTCAGACAGGGACGGGCGGCATCGTGAACCAGTACCCAGTCACCCTCTGCCACATGCAGCGCATTGAGAACGGAAAAGGCGCGCTCGGCGCCCCCCTCTACCCGCAGGATACGCGAGTCGGCCGCCACGGGCAGGGTTTCGAACCAGCGATCATGAGGCGCCAGCGCCACTATCACCTGCGCTATCGCCGGGTGAGAGAGCAGCCGCTCCAGGGTATGTTCGAGAATGGTCTTGCCCGCCAGGTGCAGGTACTGCTTGGGACAATCGGCCCCCATCCGGCTGCCGATGCCAGCGGCCGGAACGATAGCGATCACGCCAGTGATTTTCACATCAGTCATCGTAGGGCTCATCGTCCGGCGCCGTCTCCTGGTCTTTATCCTTGGGGATAATCCGGTAGAAGGTCTCGCCCTGCTTGATGTAGCCAAGATCGTTGCGCGACAACTCCTCGATGGCCTCAAGGCCCGAGGTTAAATCATCAATCTCGCGATAAATCAGGTTATTACGATCCTTGAGTACCAGATTATCCTGCTGCTGCCGGGAGATGGCATCAGACAATTCGTGATAATCGGACAGGCCATTCTTCCCCAGCCAGAGGTCGTATTGAAGCCCTCCCAACAGGAAGAGCAGGATAAGAGTGAGTAGCCGCATGCACTGAGTCTCCTTCAAGCGGCCTAGTTTCCCATATTCGCAGGCAAGACAAAAGGAAGCCTGTGCCCCGTATGGGTTGGGCCGGAATAAAAAATGCAGAAACCGCAAGCGGCTGAGCTGGATACGAAAAAGCCCCGCCAGATTGGCGGGGCTTTGAGCAGATTAAGGGCGGGCTGGAATTAAGCCTGGCCTTTCACTTCTTTCAGACCGTTGAAAGGAGCTTTGGCACCCAGAGCTTCTTCGATACGGATCAGCTGGTTGTACTTGGCAACACGGTCAGAACGGCTCATGGAACCGGTCTTGATCTGGCCAGCAGCGGTACCCACAGCCAGGTCGGCGATGGTCGCGTCTTCGGTCTCACCGGAACGGTGGGAGATGACGGCAGTGTAACCAGCGTCTTTGGCCATCTTGATGGCAGCCAGAGTTTCGGTCAGGGAACCGATCTGGTTGAACTTGATCAGGATGGAGTTGGCGATGCCGTTGTCGATGCCGCGCTTCAGGATCTTGGTGTTGGTTACGAACAGGTCGTCACCCACGATCTGGATCTTTTTGCCCAGCTCTTTGGTCTGGTAAGCGAAACCGTCCCAGTCAGATTCGTCCAGGCCATCTTCGATGGAGACAATCGGGAACTTGGTGGTCAGGTCAGCCAGGTAGTCAGAGAACTCGTTGGAGGTGAAGATACGACCTTCGCCTTTCAGGTTGTACTCTTTCTTCTCGGCGTCGTAGAACTCGGAAGCAGCGCAGTCCATGGCCAGAGTGATGTCTTTACCCAGTACATAGCCAGCAGCAGCAACGGCTTCTGCGATCACTTCCAGCGCTTCGGCGTTGGATTTCAGGTTGGGAGCGAAACCACCTTCGTCACCAACAGCAGTGTTGTAGCCCTTGGACTTCAGCACTTTGGCCAGGTTGTGGAACACTTCAGCACCCATGCGAACGGCTTCTTTCAGGGTCTTGGCGCCAACCGGCTGGATCATGAACTCCTGGATGTCGACGTTGTTGTCGGCGTGCTCACCACCATTGATGATGTTCATCATCGGCAGCGGCATGGAGTAAACACCCGCAGTGCCGTTCAGCTCGGCGATGTGAGCATACAGCGGCATGCCTTTGGCAGCAGCAGCGGCCTTGGCGTTGGCCAGGGAAACAGCCAGGATGGCGTTAGCGCCAAACTTGGATTTGTTCTCGGTGCCGTCGAGGTCGATCATGATCTGGTCGATAGCAGCCTGGTCCTTGGCATCTTTACCCAGCAGAGCTTGAGCGATCGGGCCGTTTACGGCTTCGAGGGCTTTCAGCACGCCTTTACCCAGGAAACGGCTCTTGTCGCCGTCACGCAGTTCCAGCGCTTCGCGGGAACCGGTAGACGCGCCAGACGGAGCGGCTGCCATACCAACAAAACCACCTTCCAGGTGAACTTCGGCCTCAACGGTCGGGTTACCACGGGAGTCGATGATTTCACGACCGATCACTTTAACGATCTTGGACATGTGTATTTCCTCAGGTTTCGTAAAAAAACAACAAAAATATGCCAAAAAAAGCGGCTGTGGCACAGAGCCTCAACCGCATTTATTTTCAATTACTTCAGATTACGCTTCTGATACTCGCCTGCCGCCTTCACAAAGCCGGCAAACAGGGCGTGGCCATCACGGGGAGTTGAGGTGAACTCCGGGTGGAACTGCGCCGCCACAAACCAGGGGTGATCCGGGATCTCGATAATTTCCACCAGTTTCTTGTCGGCGGAGAGACCGGTCACTTTCAGACCTGCCGCTTCAATCTGCGGCAGCAGCTTGTTGTTCACTTCGTAACGGTGACGGTGGCGCTCGTAAATGGTCGGGCTGCCGTA
The DNA here is from genome assembly GCF_029237305.1 of Aeromonas sp. 2MA4. NCBI lineage: Bacteria > Pseudomonadati > Pseudomonadota > Gammaproteobacteria > Aeromonadales > Aeromonadaceae > Aeromonas > Aeromonas sp. 2MA4. The sequence continues at coordinate 50,351 of NZ_JAACFY010000012.1, forward strand.
CATCTGACGCACCTTGGAATCCTCGACCAGGTGGCAGAGCTGGGAGCCCAGACGCATGGTGCCACCCAGATCGGACTTCTCGGTACGGGTCTCGACGTTGCCTTCGTCATCTACCCACTCAGTGATGAGACCGACAACCGGATAAGCACAATCTTTCTTGAATTCAGAGGAGTGAGCCCCTGTCATGCCAGCGACATTGCGCGCGAATTCGATCATGGCAACCTGCATGCCGAGGCAGATACCCAGATAAGGGATCTTGTTCTCACGGGCATACTGGGCAGCCAGGATCTTGCCTTCCACACCACGCTCACCGAAACCACCCGGTACCAGGATCGCATCCAGGCCTTCCAGCAGCTCGAAGCCACGGGTCTCGATGTCTTGAGAGTCGATGTACTTGATGGTGACGGAGAGACGGGTCTTCAGGCCACCGTGCTTGAGCGCCTCGTTGACAGACTTGTAGGCATCCGGCAAAGAAACATACTTGCCGACCATGCCGATGGTCACTTCCGCAGTCGAGTTGGCCTCTTCGAAGACAACCTGTTCCCACTCGGACAAGTCGGCCTCCTTGCACTCCAGACCGAAACGCTCGGTGAAGTAGGAGTCCAGATTCTGGGACTTGAGCAGTGCCGGGATCTTGTAGATGGAGTCGACGTCTTTCATGGAGATGACGGCGCGCTCTGGCACGTTGCAGAACAGACCGATCTTGGCACGCTCGTTGGCCGGAATGGTGCGATCGGAACGGCAGATCAGCACATCCGGCTGAATACCGATGGAGAGCAACTCTTTCACGGAGTGCTGGGTCGGCTTGGTCTTCAGTTCACCGGCAGCAGCCAGGTAAGGAACCAGGGTCAGGTGCATGAACATGGCGCTGTTGCGGCCCACTTCAGCCGCAAGCTGACGAATGGCTTCGAGGAACGGCAGGGACTCGATGTCACCCACGGTACCGCCCACTTCGACGATGGCAACCTGATGGCCTTCGGCACCGGCAATCACCCGCTCCTTGATGGCGTTGGTGATGTGCGGGATAACCTGAATAGTGGCGCCCAGATAGTCGCCACGGCGCTCTTTACGCAGCACGTCGGCGTAGATGCGGCCAGTGGTAAAGTTGTTGCGGCGAGTCATCTTGGTGCGGATGAAACGCTCGTAGTGGCCCAGATCCAGATCAGTCTCGGCCCCGTCCTCGGTTACGAACACTTCACCGTGCTGGGTCGGGCTCATCGTGCCCGGATCCACGTTGATATAGGGGTCCAGTTTCATGATGGTCACATCCAGACCACGGGCTTCCAGAATGGCTGCCAGAGAAGCTGCGGCAATGCCTTTGCCGAGGGATGAAACAACGCCACCAGTTACAAAAATATATTTTGTCGTCATGCTGAACCTGAAAGAAGTTTAGGGAATTTTAAGGGGTGCTTCGGGGATGAAGCAGGACGGGGAAACAGTATACCAAAACCCCCACTCCCAAACAATGAACAAAAATCTATCAGGCTCACAGCGCCATCGTCTTGCGCCAAATCAACTTTGTTCGGTTTCCTTGGCCTTGTCCCAGGCGGAGTCCAGCTTTTCGAGCGAACAATCGGTCATTTTCAAGCCTTCCGCAGCGATAAATTGCTCAACCTGCCGAAAGCGACGCTCGAACTTGGCGTTGGCGCCCCGCAGCACCTGCTCCGGATCCTTGCCCAAGTGACGCACCAGATTGACGGTGGCAAACAAGAGATCGCCAAGCTCATCGCTCACCCGCGCCTCGTCCACGTCGACCATCAGCGCCTCTTCCATCACTTCGTCGATCTCTTCGTGGATCTTGTCCACCACAGGCCCCAGGGTTTTCCAGTCAAAACCGACGGTGGCGCAGCGCTTCTGGATCTTGGCGGCGCGAGTCAGAGCCGGCAGCAAGAGCGGTATGTCATCCAGCACGCTCTCTTTATCGAGTGCCGCCCGCTCTTTGGCTTTTTCCGCCTCCCAGTTCACCTTGACCGCCTGCTCATCGCCAAGATCCGCATCGGAAAACACATGGGGATGACGGCGAATGAGCTTCTCGCTCACGGTATCGACGATATCGGCGAAATCGAACAGCCCCTGCTCCTTGCCCAGCTGGGCGTAGAAGACCACTTGGAACAGCAGATCGCCTAGCTCCCCCTTCAACCCCTGCCAATCGCGGGTTTCGATGGCATCGGCAACCTCATAGGCCTCTTCCAGGGTGTGCGGCACTATGGTCTGGAAGCTCTGCTTGAGATCCCAGGGGCAACCTCCTTGCGGGTCACGCAAACGAGACATGATATCGAGCAGTTGGGGCAGATCGTAACGTTGGGACATCGGATGTTAGCTTTCCATTCGTGGTTGCAGGGGCGTGATCAGGAGAAAAACAGTGACCGACCTTGCGGTCGGTCACGGCTGCGGGCGGGTCACCATCAGAGGCGCTTGGCGCTGATCACGTCATTGAGCTGGCTCAACTTGGCCAAGGCCCGGTTGAAGGCGTTGATGTTGTAGATCTCCAGCTCCATGTCGATCTCGGCAGTCTGCTCGCGCACGTTGGAGCGCGAACGCACCCCCATCACGTTGATCTTCTCATTGGCCAGCACTGTGGTGATGTCCCGCAGCAGACCAGAGCGATCATTGGAGAGGATACGGATGGTAAGGCCATAGCCACCTGAGTAGTTCTCTCCCCACACCGCATCGATCAACCGCTCCGGGTTGCGGCGGGAGAGCTCCTTGAGCTGCTCGCAATCATCCCTGTGGATGGAGACCCCGCGCCCCATGGTGATGAACCCCTGTATGGTGTCGCCCGGAATGGGCTGGCAGCAACGGGCTATGTGGGTCATCAGATTGCCGACCCCTTCCACCACTATGTGATCCTTGGGCTTGGGCCTGAACGGGGTATTGGCCTTCTGCTCCAGTTTTTCCAGCACCCGGCGATCTTCTTCCTCCGCCGTCGGCTTGTTGTAACGAGTGTCCAGGTAGTTGAGCAGCTGGTTGATGCGAATGTCACCGCTGCCAATGCCGGCCAGCAGGTCTTCCAGCTCTTCGGCGTGGAAACGCTCCAGCACCACCTTGTCGACCTTGGAGAGGGTCAGGTTGTGTCTGTCCAGCTCTTTTTCCAACAGTTCCTTGCCGGCGGCTATGTTCTTGTCCTTGTCCAGTTTCCTGAACCAGGTGGCCACCTTGGCTCGTGCCCGGCTGGAGCGCAGGAAGCCGGAGTTGGGGTTCATCCAGTCGCGGCTCGGGTTCGGCTCCTTCTGGGTGATCACCTCCACCTGATCGCCGGTCTGCAGTGCATAGGTGAACGGCACTATGCGGCCGTCAATCTTGGCACCGATGCAGCGGTGGCCGATCATGCTGTGGACGTGATAGGCAAAATCGAGTGGGGTGGCGCCCGCCGGCAGGTCGATGACATCCCCTTTTGGGGTGAACACATAGACCCTGTCCTCGAATACCTGACTGCGCAGATCTTCGAGCAGGGATCCGCTCTCGGAGAGATCCTCCTGCCAGGCGAGCAGCTTGCGCAGCCACTCGATCTTGTCTTCAAAGTTGTTGGCTTTGTTGGCAGCCTGCGCCCCTTCCTTGTAACGCCAATGCGCGGCAACGCCGAGCTCGGCATCCTGATGCATCTGGTCGGTACGGATCTGGATCTCCACCGTCTTGCCCTCTGGCCCCACCACGACAGTGTGGATGGACTGATAACCATTGGGTTTGGGGTTGGCGACATAGTCGTCAAACTCGCGGGGAATATGGTGGAAATGGGTATGAACGATACCGAGTGCCGCATAGCAATCCTGCAGCCGCTTGGTCACCACCCGCACGGCACGCACGTCAAACAGCTCGTTGAACTCGAGGTGCTTCTTCTGCATCTTGCGCCAGATGCTGTAGATGTGTTTCGGGCGGCCATAGACTTCCGCCTCCACTCCGGCCTCTTTGAGCCCGTCGCGCAGGGACTGCACAAACTCGCGAATGTAGCGCTCACGGTCGAGCCTCTTTTCATCGAGCTGCTTGGCGATCTGCTTGTAAGTGTCCGGGTGCAGGTAACGGAAGGCGAGATCTTCCAGCTCCCATTTGAGCTGACCAATGCCAAGCCGGTTGGCGAGCGGCGCATAGATGTTGGTGATCTCCTGGGCCATCAGCACCCGGGTCTCTTCATCTGCCTTCTTGGCTTCCCGCAGGCAGGCGATCCGCTCCGCCAGCTTGATGACAACGGCGCGCACATCCTCGACCATGGCGAGCAACATGCGTCGCACATTGTCGACCTGCTCCGGTGAGGTTTCGCTGCGGTGCAGAGTCTGCAGGGAGCGGATGGCCTCCATCTCCAGCACCCCTTCAACCAGCTTGGCGATCTTGGGGCCGAAGTCTTCGTCCATCCGCTCCTGGCTGATGAGGCCGGCTTCGACGAAGGGGTAGATGATGGCGGCCTTGAGAGTGCCGAGATCCATGCTGAGCATCAGTAGAATGCCCGCCATCTCGACACCACGCACCAGCAAACGGTTGGTGATCGCCTCGTCACCGAGCGTCAAACAGTACTGATAGACGGTTCGCAGTTGATCCTTGTCACTGTCACTCAGGTTGAGCGAGCTGACCCACTCTTCCAGGGTGAAGTTGTCTTTCAAATGAATATCGCGAACCGCAACCATGGTATCAATCCTTTAAATTATTGGGCCGAAAGCTGCCGCTTCCTCCCCCTCACCTGATGAGACTGCCTCAAATGGGGATATCTGGAGAACTTTTCAAGGCATATTGTCAATAAAGACAATAGAGTTCTCCAACAGGCCCTGCCGATTTACGAGGGTCTAGATTACCTCAATCATTACTGCTCAAACAGCGCCATTGACTCGAGATGCCCCGTGTGCGGGAACATGTCGAGCATCCCCAGGCGCACCAGTCGGTAGCCCCCTTTCACCAGCACCTGACTGTCACGGGCCAGGGTGACCGGGTTACAGGAAACGTAGACCACTCGCTTGGGTGAAAGTTTCACGACGTGACCCATCACCTCCAGCGCACCGGGGCGGGCCGGATCCAGCAGCACCAGATCGAACCCTTCCCGCGCCCAGGACATGCCGACTATGTCGCCGCTCAAGTCCGCCTTGTAGAAACGGACGTTGTCGATACCGTTGCGACGGGCGTTCTCCTCGGCGCGGGCCACCATGGCCAGATCCCCTTCCACTCCCACCACTTCACGGGCCTGACGGGCCAGTGGCAGAGTGAAGTTGCCGATGCCGCAGAACAGATCCAGTACCTTGTCATCCTTGCTCGCACCAAGCCACGCCAGCGCCTGAGCCACCATGCTCTGGTTGATGGGGCCATTGACCTGAATGAAGTCACCGGGAGCGAATGCAAGAGACAGGCCATCCAGTGAGTAGGATGGCTGGAATACTTGGTGCAGTGGCTCGATGCGTTCATCAGCGGCCTGCAGGTAAAGGTCTATTCCCTGCGACTCCGCAAACGTCACCAACAGGGCGCGATCCGCCTCGTTGGGACGACCGGTGTGGCGCAGCAGCATCATGATCCCCGGCTCGGCCTGGATAAGCTCCGCATGGCCCAGCGCACGCTGGCTCTTGAGGCGATTGAGGCATTCGCGCAGCGGCACTATGAGGGCAGAGAGCGGCTCGGCCAGCACGGGGCAACCCTCAATCTCCACCAGATCGTTGGACTGACGGCGACGAAAACCGACCCGGGTGCAGCGGCCATTCTTGTCAAACTTGATGGCCAGCCGGCAGACCCGGCGGTAGGCGCGGGACTCCCCTGTCAGCACTGGCTCCAGCACTGGTGCCTTGATCTGCCCCAGTCGTTCGAACAGGCTGATCAGCCCGGCCTCTTTGGCGGCCTGCTGATCCGCTTCGCCGAGGTGCTGGGCATTGCAGCCGCCGCACTCGCGGTAGTGGTTGCAGAAGGGGGCGATACGGTTCGCCGCCGGGGTCACTACCTGTTGCAAGGCGGCGTGAGCATACTGCTTCTTGTCGTCGAGGATGCGGACCTTGACCTGCTCGCCGGGCAGAGCCCCTTCGATGAAGATCGCCTTGCCCTGATGACGGCCGATACCGACGCAGTGGTGATCCAGACTGTCTACCGTAAATTCAATACGTTGGGGCTGGGTGGATTTCTTTTGGGGCTTGAAAAACTGGGCCATAAAACTTGGTGCCTATAGGTGGCTATGTCATGATTGTGGAATCTGCAGCAGGCTATTGTCCCACAAGAATAATAGTATGACCAAATCCGGCCTGCGGGCCCGCCCACTGTCGTTTGCCCTATTGCCGACCCGGATGATCGGGGGACTATCCGCATGACCAAGTACGGCCTTCGAGCCCGTGTACTGGCCTTTACCATATTGCCGACCCTGATCATTGGCGGCCTGATGGCAGGTTATTTTACTTTCCACCGCTACCAGCAGCTGGAAAACAACCTGATCGATCAGGGCATCAACATCATAGAGCCCCTGGCCATCGCCAGTGAGTACGGCATGACCCAGCACAGTCGCGAGTCGCTCAAGCGGCTGATTGGCCTGACCCACCGCAAAAACTCGCCGCTCATCAAGTCCATCGCCGTCTTCACCCAGGACAACCAGCTGTTCGTGACGTCCAACTATCACAGGGACTTCACCCGGCTGCGGCTGCCCGATGGCAGCCAGATCCCCGAGCTGACCAGCGTCACCCTGTACGGTGACGACATCATATTGCGCACCCCGATCCAGGCCGAAACCAGCATGGATGGCTTCCCGCTGCCCAGCGATGTGGAGCCGCCGATGATCGGCTACATCTCCATGCAGATGACCACGGACAGGGCCATGATCCTGCAGTATCGCGACACCTTCTTCGCGGTGATCATGGTGCTCATCGGCATCGCCTTCAGTACCCTGTTTGGCTTCAGGCTGGTCAAGAGCGTGACCCAACCCATCACCGATATGGTGCAGGCGGTGCACAAGATCAGGGAGGGGCGCCTCGACACCCGGGTCAGCGGTCAGCTCACCGGCGAGCTGGACATGCTGAAAAACGGCATCAACGCCATGGCCAAGGCGCTCTCCGAATATCACGAGGAGATGCAGCAGAATATCGATCAGGCCACCTCGGATCTGCGGGAAACACTTGAACAGATAGAGATCCAGAACGTCGAGCTCGACATGGCCAAGAAACGGGCACAGGAGGCTGCGCGGGTCAAATCCGAGTTCCTCGCCAACATGTCCCACGAGCTGCGCACTCCGCTCAATGGCGTCATCGGCTTCACCCGCCAGCTGCTCAAGACGGCGCTGACGCCGAGCCAGACCGACTACATGCAGACCATAGAGAAGTCGGCCCGCAACCTGCTAGGCATCATCAACGACATCCTCGACTTCTCCAAGCTGGAGGCAGGCAAGCTGCAGCTGGAGCATATCCCGTTCAGCCTGCGCGACACCCTCAACGAGACCATGCACCTGCTCGGCCCCAGTGCTCACGACAAGCAGCTCGAACTCTCCCTGCAGGTAGATGCCGAGGTGCCGGACTATCTCACTGGCGATCCCATGCGCCTGCAGCAGGTGCTGACCAACCTCGCCGGCAACGCCATCAAGTTCACCGAGCGTGGCAACGTGGATGTGCACATAGAGCAGACCGGCGGCGGTAACGGCAACAAGGTGCGGCTCAACGTGCTGATCCGCGATACCGGTATCGGCATCTCGGAAGAGCAGCAGCGCCAGTTGTTCCAGGCCTTCAATCAGGCAGACTCCTCCATCTCGCGCCGTTATGGCGGCACGGGCCTGGGTCTGGTCATCACTCAGAAGCTGGTACAGCAGATGGGAGGCCAGATCCGTTTTGAATCCGAGCTGGGCAAGGGGTCCGTCTTCTCCTTCAGCCTGGATTTGGACGTCTCTCCCCTGCCCCAGACCGAGAAGCTGCCGCTGGATCGCATTCAGGACAAGCGGGTCTGGCTGCTGGAGCCGGATCCCTTCAGCCACTCTTCCCTGTGTGCTCTGCTGGCCGAATGGCAGCTGGATGTGCAATCTCTCGCCATCGACACCATCTGGCCCGAGATGAGCAATCAGGACATGGTGATCATCGGCAGCAGCACACTGCACACTCCGCAGCAGGTGATCGCTCGCCTCGATGCGCTGGACGGCCAGCAGAACACCATAGTGTTGCTCAGCAGCCACGAGCCATCGCTCTATGAGGCCATGCTGGCCCACGGCGCCCAGCACTGTCTCTCCAAGCCCACCAACCATCGCAAGCTGCTGCACGCCCTGCTCTCCCCCGAGGCGACCAAGAGCGCGCCGCTGCCCACCCCCTCCCCACGCAGCGTGCAGGCGATCAAGGTGCTGGCGGTGGACGACAATGCGGCCAATCTCAAGCTGATCGCCGCCATGCTCAAGGAGATGGTGAGCCAGGTGGTGGTGTGCAAGAACGGCAAGGAGGCGGTCAGACTGGCCCAGAGTCAGCCGTTCGACATCATTTTCATGGATATACAGATGCCGATCATGGATGGCATCAGTGCCACCCAGGCGATCCGCAGCCAGTCCCTCAACACTGAGACGCCCATAGTGGCGGTGACCGCCCACGCCATTCCCGGTGAGCGGGAACGGCTGATCCGGCAGGGGATGGATGACTATCTGGCCAAGCCCATCGACGAGAGCATGCTGGCCCAACTGATCACCGACTTCGCCCACCGTCGCCACCAGAACCACGGGGATCAGCAGATCGACTGGTCACTGGCGGTGCGTCAGGCCGCTGGCAAGCTGGATCTCGCCAAAGAGATGCTGACCATGCTGATGGCCAGCTTCGACGAGGTGGACCCGGTTCTGGAGGCAGCGTTCGCCGGTCAGGTGGAGGACGCCGAGGTGCTGGCACAGCTGCACCGCCTCAATGGCGGCTGTGCCTATTCCGGGGTGCCCGGCCTGCAACGATTGCTCTCCCAGCTGGAGCAACAGCTGCGCGACGGGGTGCCGGTCAGCGAGCTGGAGCCCGAGTTGCTGGAGTTGCAGGATGCGATGGAACAGGTGCGTCGAGAGGCGCCCCTTTACCTCGCCTGAATGCCGTGGATGCAGCGTGGCGCCGGTTGGCAGCCGCTATCAGCCTCCGTTAATGAACAGAGTCGGCCCTGCTTTTTCTGACGCGGGGCGCGCCAGATGATAAAGTTGCGCCGTTTCTACAGGAGTCAACATGACCAACAACGATATTCTGCGCCGTCTGCGCTACGCCCTCACCATCAGCAACGACCAGATGGTCGAGATGTTTGCCAAAGGCAATCTGACGGTCACTCACGCCCAGTTGCACAGCTGGCTGATGAAAGAGGCGGCTGAAGGGGAAGAGCAGGAAGCGGGCTATGTCGCCTGTCCCGATGCAGCCCTGAGCCAGTTCCTCGACGGCTTCATCATAGCGCGCCGCGGTGTGCGGGAAGATGCCCCGGCCCAAGTGATCCCGAACCGGATCAACAACAACATGATACTGCGCAAGCTTCGCATCGGCCTGAACTACAAAGAAGAGGACATGCTCGGCACCCTCAAGCTCGCCGACTTCAACCTCTCCAAGTCCGAACTGAGTGCCCTGTTCCGCTCCAAGGATCACAAGCACTATCAGGATTGCGGGGATCAGATCCTGCGCAACTTCCTCATCGGCCTCACCGCCAAGTACCGCGCCTGAGTCATGGGCCAGCGTATCTGCTCACTGTCAGCCCGTGTCCCGCTGGCCAGTGGGCGGCGCTGGCCGTCACGCCTTCCCGATCTGGGCTCGAACAGGGCCATGTGGCTGCGGTTATGGTCACTCTGCCTCATACTGCTGCTGAGCGCCTGCCAGCCTGCCCCCTATCAGCTCTCTTCCCGTTACCCCAGCGCCAGCCAGAATGAACGCATCGCCTTCCTGATCCTGCACTACACGGACGAGGACGACGCCCACTCACTGCGCCTGCTGACCGAACCGGCCCATCAGGTGAGCGCTCACTACCTGATCCCCCGCGACACAGACCAGACACCGCTGCCCGTCTACCAACTGGTGCCCGACAGCCAGCGCGCCTGGCATGCGGGCCGCAGTCGCTGGCACCAGTATGCGGGGCTCAACGCCAGCTCTCTTGGCATCGAAATCGTCAACCTGGGCTATCCGCCGGAAGATGCGCTGCTACCCGCCCACCAGCGGCGCTGGCAGCCCTACACCCAGGCACAGATCGCCGCCATCGGCGCCCTTACCCAGAAGCTGGTGCAACGCTACCGGATTCCGCCAACCCAGGTGCTGGCGCACAGCGATGTCGCCCCCGAACGCAAGCAGGATCCCGGCCCCCACTTCCCCTGGCGCGAGCTCGCCCTGCACTACGGGGTCGGCGCCTGGCCTGATGAAGCCAGGGTCACAGCACTGCGCCAGCAGCCAGCAGCCGCCTGGAATGCCCTCACCTGGCAACAGCAACTCGCCCGTTACGGTTATGGGATCGCCCCCAGCGGTACCTGGGATGAGCAGAGCCGCGCCGCCCTGCGCGCCTTCCAGCTCCATTTCCGCCCGGCCCTGGTCAGCGGCGAGCCCGACGAGCAGAGCCAGGCCATCCTCACCGCCCTGCTGGAACGTTACTTCCCCGAGCCTGGCTGAGCCTGTCTCCTGACAACGAAAGAGGGATGCCATGGCATCCCTCTTTCTCACTCCCTTTTCACTGTCCGGATCAGGCCGGCACCAGCAACACCTCTATCCCCGTCTGACGCAACCCCGCCAGCGTCTCGGCCGCAATGGCATCATCGGTGATCAGGGTGTGGATGCGCTGGGTATCGATGATCTTGTGCAGGCTCAACCGACCAAACTTGCTGGAATCGGTCACCACTATGATCCGCTCGGCTACCTTGCACATACAGCGGTTGAGACGTGCCTCATCTTCATGATGGGTACTGACGCCACGCTCCAGATCGATGCCATCGACCCCGAGAAACAGCAGGTCAAAGTGGTAGTTCTGCAAGGATTGATCCGCCTGGGCGCCGTAGAAAGAGAGCGACTTGCGGCGCAGATGTCCCCCCGTCATCAGCAGCTCTACCCCTTCCGCCTCCAGCAGTGCATCCGCCACGTTCATGCCGTTGGTCATCACCACTATCTCCTGGTGCTCGCGCAGGTGGCGCGCCACCTCCAGTGTGGTGGTTCCCGAGTCAAGAATGAGACGACTTCCCGCCTGTACCAGACTCGCCGCCATGGCGCCAATACGCTGCTTGACCGGTGTGTTGAGCACGCTCTTGTCGGCGATAGTCCGCTCGGGCACTGCCTGATTCGGCTCACACAAGAGGGCCCCACCATAGGCGCGTACCGCTATCCCCTGTTTCTCCAGAAACGCCAGATCATTGCGGATCGTGACGGTGGATACCTGATAGTGACTGGCCAGCTCGTTGACCTGGACACTGCCATTGCTGCGCAGTTGCTGAATGATGCGTTCCCGCCGCTCGCTGGTGCCAAGCACACTTTTTTCGGTTGTTTGCATAATCTCTCTGCCGGAGTGCTGTGGTGAAATCAGGACTTTCACTTCGTTACGTTTAGCTATTAACGCCCAGCCTTTATGCCAAATCAAGCTTTCATTGGTTTAAAAGTCCTCATTTAGACTCTTCCGAAACATCAAAAACATTTCGATTCATTTCTTTTTGTGATCTTGCTCAAGGTGTGAGCACGCTTTTGTTTCGTTTAAGGGGCTGCACGCCTAGTGTAAAGAAAGATATCGAAAGATTCATTCTGTATTCAGCCATGAGGGAGAGGGAAATGAAATCAATGCTGGCACTGATCGCGCAACACAAGCAGGGGGTACCGGTCGGGATTTACGCCGTCTGCTCCGCCCACCCGCTGGTGCTGGAGGCCGCCCTGAGGCTGGCGGCACAGGGAGATGATCTGCTGCTGGTCGAAGCCACCTCCAATCAGGTGGATCAATTCGGCGGCTATACCGGCATGACGCCGGTGGATTTTCGCGACCGGCTGCACCGGCTCGCCGCCGAGTGCAATTTTCCCCTGCAGCGACTGGTATTGGGAGGCGATCACCTGGGCCCCAACCGCTGGCAGGGGGAGCCGGCCGAGCAGGCCATGGAACACGCCGAGGTGCTGATCGCCAGCTATGTCGCCGCCGGCTTCAAGAAAATCCACCTCGATTGCAGCATGTCCTGCCTGGGGGATCCGGTTCCCCTCCCCGATGAGCTGGTCGCCGAGCGGGCTGCCCGACTGGCCCTGATCGCCGAGCAGACCTGCCTGGCCGAATTTGGCTGCTGCGATCTGGTCTATGTGATAGGCACGGAGGTGCCTGTGCCTGGCGGCGCCCATGAGACGCTGGCCGAGATGGCCGTGACCACACCGGAAGCCGCCCGCCATACCTTGAGTACCCACCAGCAGGCCTTTGCCAGGGTCGGACTCGAGGCCATCTGGCCCAGGGTGATCGGCCTGGTGGTGCAACCCGGGGTGGAGTTCGACCACACCCATGTCATCGATTATCAATCCGACAAGGCCGCCCCCCTCAGCCGGATGATCGAAGCCTACCCCCATCTGGTGTTCGAGGCACACTCCACCGACTACCAGACCCCGCAAGCCTACTGCCAGCTGGTGCGCGACCACTTCGCCATCCTCAAGGTCGGCCCGGCCCTCACCTTCGCCCTGCGGGAGGCGCTGTTCTCCCTTGCCGCCATCGAGGAGGAGCTGGTGGTCGCCCGCGCCTGCTCGGGCCTGCGCCAGGTGCTGGAGGAGACAATGCTGGATCGTCCCGACTTCTGGCGCAGCCACTATCAGGGCAATGCCAACGAGTGCCGGCTGGCCCGCGGTTACAGCTATTCCGACCGCATTCGCTACTACTGGCCCGACAGCCGGGTCGACGACTGCTACGCCCGACTGCTCGCCAACCTGGCCGCCGAGCCCATTCCCCTGCCCCTGCTCAGCCAGCACCTGCCGCTGCAATACCGAAAGGTGCGCCAGGGCACGCTGTCGGCCAGAGCCCACGACCTCATTCTCGATCAGGTGCAGGAGGTGCTGCGCCAATACGCCCAGGCCTGTGGCACCACCCCCGCCAGTCATTCCCGGCTCACCCCGGTTGCATAAGGAGTTGTAGAGATGATCCTTGGTTATCCAGAAGAGACACTGCGCTCGGCCAACGGCCTGGCCACCGCCCGCGAAATCCGGCAACAGCCCGCCGCCTGGCGGGAGACACTCACCATGGTGGAGGAGTGCCGCACCACCATAGAGCGCTTCCTGCTGCCCCTGCTATCCCGGAGCAACCTGCGGGTGATCCTGACCGGCGCCGGCACCTCCGCCTTTGCCGGCCGGGCCCTGGCGCCCTACCTCTGCGGCAGGCTCAACGGCCGCTTCGAGGCGATCGCCACCACAGATATCGTCACCAACCCTGACGTATACCTGGCGCAGGATTACCCGACACTGCTCATCTCCTTCGCCCGCTCCGGCAACAGCCCGGAGAGCGTGGCCGCCGTCGAGCTGGCCAGCCAGCTGCTGAGCGAGTGCCACCACCTGGTGCTCACCTGCAACGGTGAGGGGGAGCTCTATCGGCGCTGCCAGAAGGATGTCCGCTCCCTGGCGCTGCTGATGCCGCCCCAGACCCACGACCGCAGCTTCGCCATGACCAGCAGCCTGACCAGCATGATGCTGAGCTGCCTGGCTGTGTTCCTGCCGCGCCAGTTCAATCCCGCCGTCAGCCAGCCGCTCATCGCCTTGGGGGAAGCCATTCTGTCCCAGGCCGAACTGAGCGTGCCCGAGTGGAATCAACCGCTGCCGGAGCGGGTCATCTATCTTGGCAGTGGCAGCCTGCAGGGGGTGGCCCAGGAGGCCGCGCTCAAACTGCTCGAGCTCACCTCGGGTCAACTGATGGCCATGTATGACTCCCCCACCGGCTTTCGCCACGGGCCGAAATCAGCCATCAACGGCCAGACCCTGATAGTGCTGATGATCTCCAACGATCCCTACACCCGCCAGTACGACCTGGATCTGCTCACCGAGCTTCGCCAGGACGGCCACGCCGCCCGGGTTGTCGCCCTGGCCGATCGGCCCGATCCGCTCATTGCAGCCGGCGAGCACATCTATCTGCCCACCCCCCTCAACGGCGACGATGCCGAACTGGCGTTCTGCTACCTGCTCTATGCCCAGTACTACGCCTTCCACACAGCGCTGGCGCTGGGCATCACCCCGGACAACCCCTGCCCGAGCGGCCGGGTCAACCGGGTCGTGCAGGGCGTCAACATCTATCCGTTCAACCAGCAAGGAGGCGTCTGATGCCAAACATAGTGCTGAGCCGTATCGACGAGCGGCTGATCCACGGTCAGGTCGGGGTGCAATGGGTCGGGTTTGCCGGCGCCAACCTGGTGCTGGTGGCCAATGACGAGGTGGCGGAAGACCCCATACAGCAGAACCTGATGGAGATGGTGCTGGCGGAGGGGATAGCGGTGCGCTTCTGGCCGCTGCAGAAGGTGATCGACAACATAGGCAAGGCCGCCGATCGCCAGAAGATATTGCTGGTGTGCAAGAACCCGACGGATTTTCGCACCCTGGTCGCGGGGGGCGTGCCCATCCCCCGCATCAACGTCGGCAACATGCACTACGCCGACGGCAAACGTCAGATCCACAAGACGGTATCCGTGGATGAGACGGACATAGCGGCGTTTCGCGCCCTGCAGGACGCCCACGTCGAGTGCTTTGTCCAGGGCGTGCCGACCGAACCGGCACAGGACATTTTCAACCTGATCTGATTAAGGACAATTGTGATGGAAATCAGTTTATTGCAAGGGCTCTTGCTGGGCATTCTGGCGTTCTTCGCCGGACTTGACCTGTTCAACGGCCTGACTCACTTCCACAGGCCCGTGGTACTGGGTCCGCTGGTGGGCCTGATCCTCGGCGACCTGCCCACCGGCATACTGGTGGGCGGCACCCTGGAGCTGGTCTGGATGGGGCTGGCGCCGCTGGCGGGGGCGCAACCGCCCAACGTCATCATAGGCACCATAGTCGGTGCCACCTTCGCCATCACCACAGGGGTCAAGCCGGATGTGGCGGTCGGGGTCGCAGTCCCCTTCGCGGTCGCGGTCCAGATGGGGATCACCTTCCTCTTCTCGGTGATGTCCGGGGTCATGTCCCGCTGTGACCGTATGGCGGAGGCAGGCGATACCCGTGGCATAGAGAGAGTCAACTACCTTGCCCTGCTGGCGCTCGGCACCTTCTACTTCCTGTGCGCCTTCCTGCCCACCTACTTCGGGGCAGAACACGCCAAGACCGCCATCGACGTGCTGCCCGCCCGCCTCATCGACGGCCTCGGGGTCGCCGGCGGCATCATGCCCGCCATCGGCTTCGCCGTGCTGCTCAAGATCATGATGAAGAATGTCTACATCCCCAACTTCATCCTCGGCTTCGTCGCCGCCGCCTGGCTCAAGCTGCCGGTGCTGGCCATAGCCGCGGCGGCTCTGGCCATGGCCCTGATCGACTTCATGCGCAAGGACCCGGCGCCGCAAGCCCGCCCCACCCAGGAGGAAACTGAAGATGGTATCTAACAACACAGCCCGGCAGATCGCCCCGGCGGCCGAGCAACAACCGACCCGCGCCGTCTCCGACGACGTCTACGAAGATCAGCAACTGGGGGCCGAGCTGACCCGCCAGGACATCAATCGCTTCGCCTGGCGCTCCCTGCTGTTGCAGGCCTCCTTCAACTACGAGCGGATGCAGGCTTCCGGCTGGCTCTACGGCCTGCTGCCGGCGCTGCAGAAGATCCACACCAACCCCAGGGATCTCTCCCGGGCCATGAAGGGGCACATGGGCTTCTTCAACACCCACCCTTTCCTGGTCACTTTCGTGATGGGCATAGTGCTGGCGATGGAGCGCTCCAAGCAGAACGTCAACAGCATACAGAGCACCAAGATTGCGGTCGGCGCACCGCTGGGTGGGATCGGGGATGCCATGTTCTGGCTCACCCTGCTGCCCATCTGCGGCGGTATCGGTGCCGATCTGGCATTGCAGGGCTCCATCATGGGCGCCGTGTTCTTCTTCCTGCTGTTCAATGTGGTGCACTTCGGCCTGCGCTTCGGGCTGGCGCACTACGCCTACCGCATGGGGGTCGCCGCCATTCCGCTCATCAAGGCCAACACCCGCAAGGTGGGGCATGCCGCCTCCATCGTCGGCATGACTGTGATCGGCGCCCTGGTCGCCACCTATGTGCGGCTCGGCACCCCCCTGGAGATCACCGCCGGTGATGCGGTGGTGAAACTGCAGGCGGACGTGCTCGACAAGCTGATGCCGGCCTTCCTGCCGCTGCTCTACACCCTGGCCATGTATGCGCTGATCCGCCGCGGCTGGAGTCCGCTGCGCCTCATCGTCATCACGGTCGTGCTCGGTATCGTCGGCAAGTTTGCAGGCTTCCTCTAATCCGGTGCCGGCGACAGGCCGGCCCCCTTTGCAGTAAAGGAACACCTTATGTTGGGCATCATCATTTGCGGTCATGGCGGCTTTGCCAGCGGCATGGAGCAGGCCATGGTCCAGATCCTCGGTGAGCAGGAGGCGGTCGTCGCCATCGACTTTCCCGAGTCCTCCACCACGGCCTTGCTGCAGAGCCAGTGCGAGGCAGCGCTGGCCCGGGTCGACCGTGGCGACGGCGTGGTCTTTCTGACCGATCTGCTGGGCGGCACCCCGTTTCGGGTCTCCTCTACCCTGGCGCTGCGCCAGCCAGACCGGGAAGTCGTGACCGGCACCAATCTGCAGCTGCTGCTGGAGATGACCATGGATCGCGGCGAGCTGACCCCGGCCCAGTTTCGCGAGCAAGCCCTGTGCTGCGGTCATCGCGGCCTCACCAGTCTGGTGGACGAGCTGGCGCGCGAGCGGGCCGAAGCGCGGGTCGAGGAGGGTATCTAGATGGCAACACGGATCCGTGCCCGTCGCCTGCTGACCGAGCAGGGTTGGCTGGAGCATCAAGTGCTTACCCATGAGGGGGGCATCATCACCGCCATCGCCCCCATACCGGCAGACGATCCGGTACGGGAGGTCGAGTTGCTGGTGCCCGCCCTCATCGATGGCCACGTTCACGGCGGGGCCGGTGTCGATGTGATGGACGAGGAGGCCGGCGTGCTGGCCCGGCTTTCCCTCGCCAAGGCGGCGGAAGGGGTCGGTGCCTTCCTCGCCACCACGGTTACCGCTCCGCTACCCGCCATAGCACGCGCCCTGAATAGGGTTGCCGATGCCATGGAGAGCGGCATGCCGGGCGCCCAGCTGCTCGGCAGCTACCTGGAGGGGCCCTACTTCACCCCCGACAACAAGGGTGCCCACGATCCAGCCCTGTTCCGGGAACTCGACTTGGCGGAGCTGGCGCAGTTGCAGCGTCAGGCACGTGGCACCCTGAAGGTTGTCGCCCTCGCCCCCGAGAAAGCCAACGCCCTGGCGGCCATCTGCCACCTCAAGGCGGCCGGCATCCGGGTCATGCTGGGTCACTCCGCCGCCGACCACGACACCACACAGGCGGCACTGACGGCCGGTGCGACCGGCCTGGTGCACTGTTTCAACGGCATGCGCGGACTGCACCACAGGGAACCCGGCATGGTGGGGGCCGGTCTGGTGCATCCCACCGCCTGGCTGGAGCTCATCGCCGACGGCCATCATGTGCATCCTACCGTACTCAAGCTGTGCCACCGCTGCGCCGGGGATCGCCTGCTGCTCATCACGGATGCCATGCGCGCCGCCGGCATGCCCGACGGCCACTACCTGCTCGGTGACTACCGGGTGGAGATGAAGGACGGAGTGGTGCGTACCGCCACCGGCGGCCTGGCAGGCAGTACCCTCACCCTGCTCGGGGCCGTGCGCAACATGGTGCATCTGGCCGGAGTGCCCCTTGCCGAAGCCATCCAGATGGCATCGCTGGCCCCCGCCCGCATGCTCGGCATCGACGGCCAGCTCGGCTCGCTGGCCGTCGGCAAGCGGGCCAACCTGCTTGCCCTCACACCAGCACTCTACCAGCAACATATCTGGGTCGCCGGCAGGGAGATAACTCCCGCCAGCGCCCCAGCCTCTTTCTCTGAACAAGACGCCACTCAAGGCGCCAAGGAGTCCTCATGTATCTGATCTCGTCCCACGAAATGCTCAAGGATGCCCAGCGCCGCGGCTACGCGGTACCGGCCTTCAACATCCACAACCTGGAAACCGTCAAGGTGGTGGCCCGCACCGCCGCCCAGCTGAGATCCCCCGTCATCCTGGCCGCCACGCCGGGCACCTATCGCCACGCGGGGGTCGAGTATCTGGTCTCCATCTGCGCTTCGGCGGCCCACCAGTACCGCATACCGCTGGTGCTACACCTGGACCACCACGAGGATGAACAGGATATCCACTTCAAGGTCGAATCCGGCATTCACTCCGCCATGATCGACGCTTCCCACCTGCCATTCGAGGAGAACGTCGCCAAAGTGCAGCGGGTCGTCACCTTCTGCCACCGCATGGGGGCGAGCGTGGAGGCCGAGCTGGGCCAGCTCGGCGGGCAGGAGGATGACCTGATAGTGGACGCCGCCAACGCCCACCTGACCGATCCGGACAAGGCGGCCGAGTTCGTGGCGCGCACCGGCATCGACTCCCTCGCCGTGGCCATCGGCACGGCGCACGGCCTCTACAAGGAAGAGCCACGTCTCGACTTTGATCGCCTCGCCGCCATCCGGAACAGGGTCTCCATTCCGCTGGTGCTGCACGGCGCCTCCGGCATTCCCGACCGGGACGTACGCCGCTGCATCGCGCTCGGGGTATGCAAGGTCAACGTGGCCACCGAGCTGAAGATCGCCTTCGCCGACGCCATGAAGGCCTTCCTCGCCGCCCACCCGGATGCCAGCGATCCGCGCCAGTATCTGGTGCCCGCCATGGCCTCCATGGAAGAGGTGGTCGCCGCCAAGATCCGCATGTGCATGAGCGACGGCAAGCTGTAACCGGCCTGCGGGCTCGCCAGCCTGGTGAGCCCGCACCAGATCCCGCAAATTCGCCAGCCTCAGGAGGACGCCAAGCCCCATCACCCCACCATTCATCATCTATACGGAGATAAATATGAACGCACGTACCGCCATGACGCTGCTGGTCCTGCTGACCCTGCCCGCCCTCGCCCGGGCCGAGGTGATGTCGCTGCAGGGCAACCAGTACCAGATCAGCGTCAAAACGGATGCCGGCAAGTTCCAGGAGATCACCTTCACCAACAGGGCGAACGGGGATGTCATCCGCTCGAATACCCTGTTCGATATCAAGGGGCTGGATGACAGGCTGACCTCGTCGGCCGACTTCACTGTAGATGCGTTTGCCAAAGAGCAGGACCACATTGACATAGCGCTGAGCAACGCCGACTTCCTGATCAAGAGCCAGATCCGGCTGGCCAAAGACAAGCGCTACGCCAGCATCGACTTCGCCCTCGACACCCTCAAGAATGGCAAGCGGATCAACGGCTTCTCCATGTTGCCGTTCCACTCCCAGGCGCCCTTTGTCTACGGTGCCATCAACAGCTCCCCCATCGTCAGCGACAGTTTCTTCATCACGCCGCAGAATCCGCTGGTCAACACCCGCGCCTACGAGGGGGGCGTCAGCCAGATGATCCCGCTCGCGCTGCCGCTGGAGCAGGGCAAGCCGCTCACCTATCGCACCTATGTCGGCACCTTCGGCGAGGGCCAGCTCAGACGTGACTTCAACCAGTTCATCAACGACGCCCGTGACAGACCCTACGCCCCCTATCTGCACTACAACTCCTGGCTCGATATCGGCTTCTTCAACCCCTACACGGAAGACGACGCCCTCACCCGCATCACGCAGTTTGGCGAGGAGCTGGTCACCACACGCGGTGTGCCCATGAGCGGCTTCCTGTTTGACGATGGCTGGGATGACCGCAAGGGCAACTGGGGATTCAGCAAGGACTTTCCTCATGGTTTCAGCAAGCTGAAAAAGGCGGCAGAAAAATATCACGCCCAGCTCGGCATCTGGTTCTCCCCCTGGGGTGGCTACAACAAGCCGAGGGATGAGCGGGTCTCCCATGCCGCCGAGTTTGGCTATGAGCTGAGCGATGGCAAGTTCGCCCTCTCGGGACCCGTCTACTACAAAAACTTCCACCAGAAAGTGATGTCACTCATTCAAGAGCAAGGCGTCACCCACTTCAAGTTCGATGGTACCGGCAACGCCAACAAGCAGATCAAGGGCAGCCGGTTCACCAGCGACTTCGATGCCGCCATCCATCTGATCTCGGATGCCCGCGCCGCCAATAAAGAGGTCTTCATCAACCTGACCACTGGCACCACGGCCTCTCCCTCCTGGCTCTTCTTCGCTGACTCCATCTGGCGCGGCGGCGATGACATCAACTTCTATGGCCCCGGCTCCAGGGTTCAGCAGTGGATCACCTACCGGGATGCGGAGACCTACCGCTCCATCGTCAAGCAAGGCCCCCTGTTTCCGCTCAACTCCCTTATGCTGCACGGGCTTGTCTATGCCAAGCAGGCCAAACATCTGGATCAGCAGTCGCCACAAGATTTTGCCGATCAGGCCTGGAGCTACTTCGCCACCGGCACCCAGTTGCAGGAGCTCTACATTACACCGGAGCTGCTGACTGGCGAGAACTGGGACCTGCTGGCCAAGGCGGCGCTCTGGTCGCAGCAGAACCAGGCCGTGCTGTTTGACAGCCACTGGATTGGCGGCGACCCCACCAAACTGGAGATTTACGGCTGGGGGGCGTGGAGCCCGGCAAACTCTTTCATTACCCTGCGTAACCCTTCGAGCCAGCCTCAACAGTTCTTTCTGGAACCGACTCGCCAGCTTGAAGTGCCCACCACAGAGGCGAAAGGCTTTAATATCAAGCCACTATATGGCGACAACAAAACCGTGCCGACTTCAATCAGCGATGGAATGGTCATCAAACTGGCACCACTGGAGCTCATCACTCTGGAGCTGACACCCATCAAATAGGCATAAATCCAATCAGCCTGTGGCTGATGCCATACAAAAGGGACGCCGCGGCGTCCCTTTTCATCTCTCATCAACCCAGGTCGGTCAGATCCCCTGACGGGCTTCCTGCATCAGCAGGCGCATGTCGCTGACCGCCTTGGTCAGGCCGTCGAAGGCGGACCGGCCTATGATGGCGTGGCCTATGTTGAGCTCATAGAGCTCGGGGATGGCGGCGATGGCCTTGACGTTGTGGTAGTGCAGGCCGTGGCCGGCATTGACCTTGAGCCCCTTGCCGGCGGCATAGGAGGCACCGGCGGCGATGCGCTTGAACTCGGCGTTGCGCTCGGCATCCGTGGTGGCGTCGGCGTAGCGGCCTGTGTGGATCTCGATGAAGGGAGCACCACTGTCGGCGGCCGCGTCGATCTGCAGCGGGTCGGCATCGATAAACAGCGACACCTTGGCGCCGATGGCCGACAGGCGAGTCACCGCATCCGTGATTTTGTCGAGCTGACCAGCCACGTCCAGACCACCCTCTGTGGTCACCTCGGTACGCTTCTCCGGCACCAGGCAGACGAAGTGGGGCTTGATACGACAGGCGATGCCGATCATCTCCTCGGT
Source organism: Aeromonas sp. 2MA4 (assembly GCF_029237305.1). Lineage (NCBI taxonomy): Bacteria > Pseudomonadati > Pseudomonadota > Gammaproteobacteria > Aeromonadales > Aeromonadaceae > Aeromonas > Aeromonas sp. 2MA4. Next base: position 71,764 of record NZ_JAACFY010000012.1, read on the forward strand.
CACCGCCATCTCCAGGTTCATCCTGGTTTGTATGGTCTGGCGCAGTATCTCCACATCGCGGTCCGTGATGTGGCGGCGGTCTTCCCGCAGGTGGACGGTAATGCCGTCGGCACCGGCCTGCTCGGCCACGAAGGCAGCTTGTACCGGATCCGGATACTGGGTGCCACGGGCATTGCGCAGGGTGGCGATATGATCGATGTTCACACCCAGATAGATTTCGCTCATTGATGACTCCTTGAAACACTTCATCTGTTAACTGTGCGGCTGCCGCCTTGGCGTCAGCGCGGATATCCATATATCAGCTCGTAGGTTCGATTAGCGCAGCGTAATCGGACGTAGGTAACATTCTTACCGTGTCGGGTAACGCCACAGAGCGGTTAACCCAAGCTATTCCGGCGTTTCAAAAACAGCTCCCGGCTCTTTAACTGACGCTTGCCCAGATAGGGTTGCAGCGCCAGTCGGCTGAAACGTTTGGCCGCCTGCAGCAAGGGAGGGGTATCGAATCTCCCCTCGGCGAAGGCCAGCAGGTGGGCACCGAGAAACAGGGTACGGGGATCCGGCGCCCGCTCGCAAGCGACAAAGCCCAATTCGCGCTCGAAGCCGTAGAGCAGCTCGGGCTGGATCGCGGACTCGTCGTCGGCGGCGTATTCGAAGTCCACCGCATAGCCGAGCGCCTGCAACAGCAGGAACTCGAAGCGGCGCAGCGGCAACTCGGGCATCTCGCCATCCGCCAGCGCCATCAGGGCACGGGCATAGGCGTCAAACACCTCGGGAAAGGGGGTATGGGCTTCCAGCAGGTAGTAGACCAGCTCGTTGAGGTAGAGGCCGTAGAAGAGGCGATCGCCACCGAGTCGCAAGGAGTGATCCGGACATTCAACCTGGGCGAGATTCTTGAGATCCCCCTTGCCACGCCAGCTGATGGTGAGCAGGGAAAAAGGTTGAAGCAGCCCCTTCAGAGGGGAGCGTGGCCCGCGAGAACCGCGAGCCACCAGAGTAAATCGGCCACTATCCTGGGTAAACACCTCGACCAGCTGACTGGTCTCCCGATAGGGCCGACTGTGGATGACGAAGGCTGGACTCAGCAATCAGTCATCGCCATAGCCGAGACTGCGCAGAGCGCGCTCGTCATCGGCCCAGCCCGCCTTGACCTTGACCCACAGCTCAAGGAACACCTTGTTCTGGAACAGACGTTCCATGTCGATGCGAGCCTCTGTGCCTATGGTCTTGATCTTCTCACCTTTGTTGCCGATGACCATCTTCTTCTGGCCATCGCGCTCTACCAGGATCAGGGCATTGATGTGATAGATGCCGCTCTCTTCCACCTTGAAGCGCTCGATCTCCACGGTCACAGAGTAAGGCAGCTCCTCACCGGTGAAACGCATCAGCTTCTCGCGGATGATCTCGGAGGCCATGAAGCGGGAAGAGCGGTCGGTCACGTAATCTTCCGGGAAGAAGAAGTTGTTCTCTGGCAGCAGATCCTTGGACCACTCGCGGATCTTCTCCACGTTGGTGCCCTTCTCGGCACTGATGGGCAGGATATGGGAGAACTTCATCTGCTGGCCCAGCCACTCCAGGTGGGGCAGCAGGTCTTCCTTGTCCTTGACGTTGTCGATCTTGTTGACCGCCAGCACAACGGGACAGGGCAGATGGCGCAACTTGCCGAGCACCATCTCGTCATCCTTGGTCCAGTGGGTACCGTCAACCACGAACACCACCATGGCCACATCACCCAGCGAACTGGTGGCGGCGCGGTTCATCAGGCGGTTGATGGCCCGCTTCTCTTCGATGTGCAGACCCGGGGTATCCACATAGATGGTCTGATGGTTGTCCTCGGTGTCGATCCCCAGGATCCGGTGACGGGTAGTCTGGGGTTTCTTCGAGGTGATGCTGACCTTCTGGCCAAGCAGCTTGTTGAGCAGGGTGGACTTGCCCACGTTGGGGCGGCCCACGATGGCGACAAAGCCGCAGTAAGTCGTATCTGTCATGACAGTTTTTCCAATGCCTGTTGTGTTGAAAGACCGCGGCCTCTTGCATCAATAGCAGTCATGACAGTCTTTCCAATGCTTGCTGCGCCGCAGCCTGTTCGGCCTTGCGACGGCTGGTGCCGACCCCGACCAGCGGACCATCCAGCCCTTCCACGTCGCACTGGACGGTGAACTCCTGGTTGTGGGCCTCGCCCTTGACGTTGGTCACTGTGTAGGTCGGCAGGGATTTGCGGCTTCCCTGCAAAATTTCCTGCAGGCGGGTCTTGGGATCCTTCTGCTCTATGCCTGGTTTGATCTCATCCAGACGGCTGGCATACCAGCTCAGCAGCAGCACCCGCACCGCCTCAAGATCAGTATCCAGATAGACGGCGCCGATCACCGCCTCGACCGTGTCGGCCAGAATGGATTCGCGACGAAAACCGCCACTCTTGAGTTCGCCTGGCCCGAGGATCAGGTCATCCCCAAGGTCAAACTCCCGGCCCAGTTCGGCCAGGGTCTTCTCGCGCACCAGAGTGGCGCGCATCCGGCTGAGATCTCCTTCCGCCGCTTGCGGGAAGCGGTGGAACAGAGCATCGGCAATCACCAGACTCAGGATGGAGTCACCCAGAAATTCCAGTCGCTCGTTGTGACGGGAACCGGCGCTGCGGTGAGTCAGCGCCCGGGTCAACAGCTCTTTATCGTGAAAGACATGCCCGAGACGGGACTGCAGTCTGTTCATTTTGATATTCATTTACTTGATTCCGCCAATGCGGTTGAAGCGCACACCTGTCGGTACCCAGCTTGGCAGCAGGGAGCCTTCTTCACGCTCAAATTCAAAACTTATCCAGATAGCGACCGCCTTGCCCACCAGATTCTGCTCGGGCACAAAGCCCCAGAAACGGCTGTCGGTACTGTTGTCACGGTTGTCACCCATCACGAAGTACTGACCTTCCGGTACCACCCACTCATCGGGGTAAGTACCGGGCTGGCGATAATAGCGGCCGACCATATCGGGCATCAGCGGGTTACGCAGGGTCTCGTGAGACACCTCACCCAGCTGCTCGGTATAGCGATCAAGCGGGATCCCCATCTGGGTAAATTCACCCCTTTGTTCAAACTTGACGTCGAGCTTCTTGAAGCCCGGGCACGTTTTCCCTTCCTGCTCCTCGCACTTGGGCCGGATCATCAGCTCCTTGTTGCGATAGATGACCCTGTCCCCCGGCATGCCGACCACTCGCTTGATGTAGTCCACCCGGGTATCCAGCGGATACTTGAACACCACCACATCGCCGCGTTTGGGTTCGCCAGTCTCGAGGAATCGGGTGTTGGTCACCGGATCCTTGAGGCCATAGGCAAACTTCTGCACCAGGATGAAGTCGCCCACCAGCAGGGTCGGCATCATGGAGCCTGACGGGATCTGGAACGGCTCAAACAGGAAGGAGCGCAGTATCAGCACCAGGGTAATGACCGGAAACACACCTGCGGTCTGTTCAATCCAGACCGGCATGGGGGCAACCTTGGCCAGGGTTTTCTCATCCAGATGAGCACCGCCGTGGGCACGGGCCACGGCAATCTTGGCGGCCCGCTGCTTGGACCAGATCATCTTGTCCAGACACCAGATAATACCGGTGATCACGCAGACCACCACCAGGATCAGGGAAAACGTGCTTGCCATCGATTAATCCTTTCCTACATGGAGAATTGCGAGGAAGGCTTCCTGCGGCACGTCGACACGGCCCAGGGACTTCATCCGCTTCTTGCCTTCTTTCTGCTTGTTCAGCAGCTTTTTCTTCCGGCTCACGTCACCGCCATAACACTTGGCTGTCACGTCTTTACGCAGCGCCTTGACGGTGCTGCGGGCGATGATCTGGTTGCCAATGGATGCCTGAATGGCGATATCAAACATCTGGCGCGGGATCAGCTCACGCATCTTCTCCACCACCTGGCGACCGCGATACTGGGCGTTCTCCTTGTGGGTGATGATGGCCAGCGCATCGACACGCTCACCGTTGATCATGATATCCAGACGGACCATCTCGGAGGTTTCGAAGCGCTTGAAGCCGTAATCCAGCGAGGCGTAACCACGGCTGGTGGATTTCAGGCGGTCGAAGAAATCGAGCACCACTTCCGCCATCGGGATTTCGTAGGTCAGCGCAACCTGATTGCCGTGATAGACCATGTTGGTCTGCACGCCACGCTTCTCGATACAGAGAGTAATGACGTTGCCCATGTACTCCTGCGGCAGCAATATGTTGCACTCGGCGATCGGCTCACGCATCTCTTTGATATTGTTGACCGGGGGCATGGCAGACGGGCTGTCGATGTGGATGGTTGAGCCATCATTGAGCTCAATCTGGTAGACCACGGTCGGGGCCGTGGTGATGAGATCCAGATCGTATTCCCGCTCCAGACGCTCCTGGATGATCTCCATGTGCAGCATACCGAGGAAGCCACAACGGAAACCGAAGCCCAGTGCGGTGGAACTCTCGGGTTCGAAGAACAGGGAGGCATCGTTCAGGGACAGTTTGTCGAGGGCATCACGGAATGACTCATAGTCATCGCTGGAGATGGGGAACAGGCCCGCATACACCTGCGGCTTCACCTTCTTGAAACCCGCCAGCGCTTTTTCGGCACCGTTCTTGGCTTGAGTCAGGGTATCGCCCACAGGGGCACCGTGGATGTCCTTGATGCCGCAGACGACCCAACCTACCTCGCCACAGCCCAGACCCTGGGTATCCACCTGCTTGGGCGTGAAGATACCGATACGATCGACACCCCACACCTGACCGGTGCTCATCACCTTGATCTTGTCGTTTTTCTTGAGGGAGCCGTTCTTGATCCGCACCAGAGAGACGACGCCCAGATAGGAGTCAAACCAGGAGTCGATGATCAGCGCTTGCAGCGGTGCATCTGGATCACCGACCGGCGCCGGGATGCGAGCCACTATCTCTTCCAGCACAAGGTCAACGCCCAGGCCGGTCTTGGCGGAGCAACGGACAGCATCGATGGCGTCGATGCCGACTATGTCTTCGATCTCCTCGGCAACCCGCTCGGGCTCTGCAGCCGGCAGGTCAATCTTGTTCAGCACCGGCACCACTTCCAGCTCCATTTCCATGGCGGTGTAGCAGTTGGCCAGAGTCTGTGCCTCAACCCCCTGGCCGGCATCTACCACCAGCAGCGCCCCTTCACAGGCCGCCAATGAGCGGGAGACTTCGTAGGAGAAATCTACGTGGCCCGGGGTGTCGATAAAGTTCAGCTGGTAGGTGTTACCGTCTTGTGCCTGGTAGTTCAGGGTCACACTCTGTGCTTTGATGGTAATGCCGCGCTCGCGCTCCAGGTCCATGGAGTCAAGCACCTGAGCCTGCATCTCGCGGGAGGACAGGCCGCCGCAAGTCTGGATCAGACGGTCCGACAGGGTCGATTTACCGTGGTCGATGTGCGCAATAATCGAAAAGTTACGAATGTGTTTCATCGAGCAAGAATCACTCAAAATTAGGTTAGGGCCGGATATGGAGGCAGGATTTTACTGGATAACCCGGTCGACGGCCAATCTTTAGTCGACGGAGCACCAGAAATACAGGCCTGCACGGTCAGGAGAGGTTGCGGGTATGGAGTACCACACCCAGCATGCGGGGGCCGTATGCCCCCTGTTCGAGTCGAGTGGAAAAGTAACGAACCAGTGAAAATCCGATCACGCCACCCAGCAGGCAACTGAGGATGGTGATCCCCTCCCCGCCCGCCAGCAAGGGTACCAACCAGAGCTGACCGAGCAGGGCGCCCGCCAGCAGACAGAACAGCGGCAATACATACACCAGCGCTGCGCCCCGCAGGATACTCGCCTGGGGAATACCGAGCCTCACTTGCTGACCAACGCTCACCTCGGCGGTGAGGGCAATCCGCAGTCGTTGCTGCTTCATCACAAACGCCTTGGCAACCGTGCCGGTACCGCAGTTGGATTGTTGATGGCAACTGCTGCAGGCGGAGCGCCGTTCGCACTCCACCCAGGCATGTTGTCCATCAATGGCCACCACGGTTGCCAGCTCTTCGCTCATTTCACTCACAAGACGGTTCCACAATAACGAGGGAAAGATTGACCCCATCTGAACATGACTGACCCGCTCGGGCAAGCGAGCATGTGCAGACGACTACTGTACAGTCTCATTGCGAGCCAACGGTTGCACCGACTCGGCGATACGTTTCGCTGTGTCGGCCGGTACTTCACCGACGACAGTGATCTCGACTCCCACATCGTTGACGTAGCTCACCAGCGAAGTAGCACCCTGGCGGATCAGCTGCTGACGCACCGCCTGCTTGGGATCAACCCTGGCCACATAGACGGAGAGATCCACCAGCCCATCAGAGAGCATCATGTAATCGACCGGCAAACTGGTGGTCACCAGTTGATGCCTGTCCTGAGACAATACCTTGAAACCATCCGGCAACCAGGTCAGGTGCCAGTTAAGCGTCTGCTGCGGCGCCGGATAGGCATCTTCCAGCGCCAGCGCCTGGGGCAGCTTGCTGCCGGCCAGCTTCACCAACCAGGGCGCAGGCGCGCTCAGCCTGTCCAGATCCACCCCCAGCACCTGCTCGACCAGATTGCCTTCCCGATCCACCATGTCCACCCGCAGCAAGAGGCTGCTCTGTTCATCGATCCAGAGCATGAAGCCATACTTGTCTGCCTCTTTGGGGACCAGCCTGACCACTTGCGCCACCAGACCGGCTACCCGACTGCGGCCGGCCAGCACGGGATCATAACTTTCCAGCACACGGGGCAGCGGCATATTCACCAGCGTCGCCCAGACACCGGGGAAGCGGGCGCCTTTGAGGGTGTAGGGTTCGTGGGTATTTTCGAAGAAGGTGAACTCGTCCTGGCGCTGCAGGTACTCTATGGTCTTGCCGTCGAGATAGCTCAGATGAGCCACCTCCTTGCCATCGATCACCCCATGGCTGAAACGTATGGGTTCGAGGCGCCCCTGACGGGCCTTGACCATGGATAATTCGAAATTTTGTTGCGAAACGGCACTCTGCATCTGCTGCAACAAGGCCTCGGCCGACTTATCGTCGGCCGAGGCCTTGGCACAAATCAGCAGGAGAGAGGCCAGCAAAATACGGCTGGACTGGCGCACGGTCTGATCCCTAAAAATGCGTTATTCCTGAATCTGCTTGTCTTGCAGCAGACGCTGTTGCAACTGGTGGTCACGCAGGAAGGCATTGATACGCTCACGCTGCTCCTGCATCTGTTGCTCGCTCAACCCTTGCTGGCGGGTGGAGGCCCGGTTGCCATCTTGCGGGTAGTGCACACTCACTGGCGAAGCACTGCCACCGACAGGAATGGTGTTTAGCACAGGGTTGGTCGGTATGCCGTCCTGACCCTGATACTGCTGCACCCCGAAGATGACGGCAGCGGCGACCGACGCGGCGATGGCGTATTGCCCCACCTGTTGACCGACCTGGCGAAACAGCGGAACCACCTTGGCGGCAGTGTGAACCTGCGGTGCAGTTGGCTTGCTCTCCACCGGTTTGGGCGCCAGTATGGTGGGCTCGTCTTCCAGTGCAGCCATGATGCTGTCACTGAGATCCAATTGCAGACTGACCGGCAGGTCGCTCCGCATGGCATCACCGATCAAGTGGTAACGAGACCAGGTATCTTGCAGCGCCGGATCCATTCCCAGCTCGCCAAGCACCTCAACATCGCTCAAGTCACCATCCATCAGGGCCGAGAGTTGCTCTTTAGTTGCCATAGTTAACCTGTCTTTCCCCAGTTAATTCTCGATCAGAGGTTTCAGCTTTTTATCGATTGCTTCCCTCGCCCGGAAGATGCGAGATCTCACCGTACCCACCGGACAATCCATGATTTCGGCAATCTCTTCATAGCTCAGCCCTTCCATTTCGCGAAGGGTGATGGCTGTCCTCAAGTCTTCAGGCAAAGCTTCTATGGCGGAAAACACGGTACGCTTGATCTCGTCGGTCAGCGCCAGGTTTTCCGGTGTGGCAACCTCTTGCAAGGCTTCGCCACCACCATAGTATTCTGCCTCGTCCGCCTCTACATCACTGCTGGGCGGCCTGCGCCCCTGAGAGGTCAGATAATTTTTGGCCGTATTCACGGCGATTCGGTACAACCAGGTGTAAAACGCGCTCTCGCCACGGAATGTCGGCAACGCCCGGTAGGCTTTGATAAACGCCTCCTGCGCCACATCCGGCACATCGCCCGGATTGTTGACATACCTGGCAACCAGGTTGACCACTTTATGCTGGTATTTTTTTACCAACAGGTTGAATGCATTTTTATCGCCACGCTGGACCCGTTCAACCAGCTGTTCGTCCAGTAGATTCTGGTCGCTCATCAGAGCCGTAAAACCCCCATCAGGTTATCGTTTTTCTTTTCCGGCCCTTCCTAAGCGCACAAGTTCAGACAGGAGGAATCAGGGAAAGTTCGGTTGCATTGAAAAAAATGTGACGCAGGCTGCATCACCGCCCTCGCTTGGGCTACCATGGTGCCAGTTCTTAATCCAGGCCAATGATACTTATGAAAGCAAGTGTTGAATACCTTTGCGATGTACTGATCATTGGCAGCGGTGCCGCTGGTCTGTCCCTCGCGTTGCGGTTGGCAGACCAGGCCAAAGTCCTGGTTCTGAGCAAGGGGCCCATCAGTGAGGGGGCCACTCTCTATGCGCAAGGAGGCATCGCTGCCGTTTTCGACGAAACCGACAGCATTGAATCCCACGTGAGCGACACGCTCAACGCCGGGGCCGGGTTGTGTGACCCTGCCGTGGTGGAGTTCACCGCCCGCAACGCCCGCGAATCCATCCAGTGGCTGATCAAGCAGGGGGTTCCCTTCGATCAGGAGGAGGACGCCGAGGGCGAATCCCACTATCACCTGACCCGTGAAGGGGGCCACAGCCATCGCCGCATCTTCCATGCGGCTGATGCCACCGGCAAGGCGGTGCAGCTCACCCTGATCGATCAGGTGCGCTCCCACCCAAATATCCAGCTGATGGAACGCTTCAACGCGGTCGACCTCATCACCACCCGCAAGCTGAACCTGCCGGGCAACAAGGTGCTGGGCGCCTACGTCTGGAACCGCAACGCCGAGCAGGTCGAGGTGATCCGCGCCCGCTTCGTGGCACTGGCCACCGGCGGTGCCTCCAAGGTGTATCAGTACACCTCCAACCCGGACGTGAGTTCAGGTGACGGTATCGCCATGGCGTGGCGCGCCGGCTGCCGGGTGGCGAACCTGGAGTTCAACCAGTTCCACCCCACCAGCCTGTTCCACCCCGATGACCCCAACTTCCTGCTGACCGAAGCCCTGCGCGGGGAAGGTGCCTATCTGCGCCGCCCCGACGGCAGCCGTTTCATGCTGGAGTTCGATGAGCGGGCCGAGCTGGCCCCGCGGGACATAGTCGCCCGCGCCATCGACCACGAGATGAAACGCCTCGGTGCCGACTGCATGTATCTGGACATCAGCCACAAGCCGGCGGATTTCATCATCAAGCACTTCCCGACCATCTTTGAGCGCTGCATGGCGGTCGGCATCGACATCACCAAGGAGCCGATGCCCATAGTCCCGGCGGCCCACTACACCTGTGGCGGCGTGATGATCGACAACAATGGCCAGACCGACATTCCCGGTCTCTATGCCATTGGCGAAGTGACCTACACGGGTCTGCACGGTGCCAATCGCATGGCCTCCAACTCCCTGCTCGAGTGCGTGGTTTATGCCCATCAGGCGGGAGCCGACATCATGGCCAAGTTGCCCATGAGCGTGGAACCGCCCCATCTGCCCGCCTGGGATGAGAGCAAGGTGGACGATTCGGACGAACAGGTCGTTATCCAGCACAACTGGCATGAGCTGCGGCTGATGATGTGGGACTATGTGGGGATAGTGCGTACCAACAAACGCCTGGCCCGTGCCAAGCGCCGTATCGACATGCTCAAGCAGGAAGTGCAGGAGTACTACGCCAACTTCCGCGTTTCCAACAACCTGCTGGAACTGCGCAACCTGCTGCAGGTGGCCGAGCTCATCGTCAACTGCGCACTGCAGCGCAAGGAGTCACGCGGCCTGCACTACAACCTGGATTATCCAGACATGCAGCCAGACTCCAAACCCACTGTGCTGACCCCGGAGCGGGACTGATCCTGCACCCCACATCCCGGACTACCCGGACATGCAGCCAGACTCCACACCCACGGTGCTGACGCCGGATCGAGAATAATCATGCGTTAGCAGTCACCAAATGACCTCGCCCCGGCGGGGTCATTTGCTATGAGGGAGAAGGGTTGAAACAGGCAGGATGATTAACGGGCGGGTGGCGTTAGCCTGATGGCGCGGGCCAGTGCCCTGTAATGCTCCGGCGCGAGTGCGTCGGAGAAGAGCCAGAGACGGGCATACGGCCTGTCGCTTGCCACCAGTTGCAGCCAGAGTACACCGGGCAGGACGCGACTGCGCGTCCCCAGCTGATAGCGATACCCTTGCCACACCAGCCACTGCCCATCCCACTCCAGCAAACCGGCCATACGGCTGGCACCCTGCCAGGCAAGCCAGAGCCCCGCCAACCAGCAGGGGATCAGCAGTGCCCACTGCCAACCATGGATCAGGCTGGCCACAGGCCACAACAGCAGCAGAAACAGGATCAGCAGCAGGACACGCTGCTGCCGGGAGGGAATAACGGGCATGTAAACCCGCATACGGGATCAGCTCAGGCTATCGTGGCGAGCCTGATTGCGCTCCAGGATCAGGGCGATCATGGCGGCAAACGCGGGATCGGCAGGAACGCCGTGGCCCATGCACCACTTGAACAGGTCAGGGTCATCGCTCTCCAGCAAGCGGATGAAGGTCTGCTGCTGCTCGTCACTCAAGCTGTCGAACTCGTGTTCAAAGAACGGCATAAAGATCACATCCAGCTCGAGCATGCCACGACGGCAGGCCCACTTCAGGCGGGATTTTTCAATTGGGCTCAACATGGAACTCTCCTTACAAAGACCCGAGGATGGTAACAGCTGGATTTTCCGGCTGACAAACATTCCTTACGTCTTTACCATGCAGGTCACATACTTTCTGTCTCTGGAATACCATCGTGAGCCTGCAAACGCCTGTTTTTCCTGCCGAGCCAACCCTTTTCCCCCTGACCGATCTCGCCATCACCAGCCTGACCGGTGCAGATCGCGTCAAGTATCTGCAAGGCCAGGTCACCTGCGACGTCCATGCACTGCAACCGGGCCAAAGCACGCTGGGCGGCCACTGCGATGCCAAGGGCAAGCTGTGGAGCGACTTTCGTCTGCTCTGCCTGAGCGATCGCCTGCTGATGCTGACCAAGCCCTCTGTGCTGGCGCGTCAGTTGCCCGAACTCAAGAAGTTTGCGGTGTTTGCCAAGGTCGAGATCGCCGAGAACCATGGTCAGGCAGTTGGCGTGGCTGGCCAGGGCACGGATGAGTGGGTGGCGGCCCGATTTGCCGTGTCACAAACAGGCCTGATCGACGCTGGCATGGCAGTGCAGATCGAAGCGGATCGCTGGCTGCTGGTGAGCGAGCAACCACTGACCATAGACTTGCCTGCCGGTAGCGAATCACTCTGGTGGGGACTGGATATCAAGGCTGGCATCCCCCATCTGGAAGCCGTGCATCAGGGGGAGTACATACCCCAGATGTTGAACCTGCAGGCACTGGATGGCATCAGCTTCACCAAGGGCTGCTACATGGGACAGGAGACTGTCGCCCGCGCCAAATATCGCGGGGCCAACAATCGCGCCCTGTTCGTGCTGGCCGGGACTGCCAGCGAGCCCGTCGCCTGTGGCGATGCCCTGGAGATCCAGCTCGGTGACAACTGGCGACGCAGCGGCATGGTGCTCAACGTCTGGCAACAGGCAGATCAGGTGTGGATCACGGCCGTGCTGCCCAAGGATACAGAGGCCGATGCCCGTTTTCGTTTCAAGCAGGAGGAGGCCTCCAGCCTTGCTCTGCAAGCCCTGCCCTACTCGCTGACCGAGTAAGGTCGGCTAACGAGGCACCCGCGCCAGCAGTGCCTCCTTGAGCCAGCGCCCCGCCTGCCCCAGCGGGCGGGCGCGATACCATTGCAGCTCCAGTGCCAGCTCGGCCAGCGCAATAAAGTCCGGATTGAGCACCACCACCTCCCCTCGCGCCAGCGGCCGGTGCAACAGAAAGTCCGGCACTGATGCCCAACCCAACCCCAGCTTGACCAGCTCCAAAATGCCCAGATCCCCCTCCACCCACCACACCTGTGCCGAGAGGCGGAAGCGGTGGCGTTCCGTGCCTTCCCGTCGCCCCGTCACCATCAGCTGGCGGGCCCCTTGCAAGTCGCTCTCTCGCAGTGGCGTCTTGCGGGCCAGCGGATGATCGGGGGAGACCACCAACGGCATCTTGACGGAGCCCAGTGAACAGGAGGCGAGCTCCCGCTCAGGCCGTTCCTTCTGATAGCTGATGCCAAGCTGGGCCCGGCCGCTTTTGAGCAGTTCGGTCACATCCTCCATCAGCGGAAACAGCAACTCCAGCTCGACGCCGGGGTAGCGGGTGGCGAACTCCTCCAACAGGGAGCCAAGCCAGGGCAGATGAGAGTCATCATCGATGGCCAGGGTGAGCCTCGACTCTACGCCTGCGGCCAGCTCACCGGCGATCGCCTGCAAGCGCTCGCTTTGGGCCAGCAAGATAGTGGCCTCCTGATGGATGCGGGTGCCCGCCTCCGTCAGCACGGGATAGCGGGCAGAGCGATCAAACAGCTCCAGCCCGAGATCTATCTCCAGGTTGGAGATGGCCGTACTGACCACGGACTGCGCCTTGCCCAGCTTGCGGGCAGCCGCCGAGAAGGAGCCCGTCTCTGCTGCCGCCAGCAGCGCCTTGAGTTGTTCCAGCGAGGGGTTCATCCGGTTGCTCCTGTCATGACCTAGTTGTGCGTCAACCTATCTATTTAATCGATAGATACCAACGTGAACCTATCACAAATTCGCGATAAATTGGCCACCATAGACACTCAGACACAGATAGATAGAGAGACAGATCATGCGTAATACCCGTGACCGCCTGCGCCATGCCATTGGCTTCGAACTGATTGGCCTGCTGATCGCCGCCCCCCTGGCAAGCTGGATCACTGGCGTAGGACTCAACCATATGGGGCCGCTGGCGTTGTTCTTCTCGGTGCTCGCCACCGTCTGGAACTACGTCTACAACATCGGCGTGGACAAACTGCTGCTCAAGTATCAGGGTCACACCCACAAGACGCTCTGGCAACGGGTATGGCATGCCATGGGCTTCGAGGGTGGATTGCTGTTTGTCGCCTTGCCAGTGATGGCCTGGTGGCTCGAGATCAGCATGATGGAGGCGCTGGTGCTGGATCTGGGCTTCGTGCTGTTCTATCTGGTCTATGCCTTCATCTACAACTGGAGCTATGACAAGGTCTTCCCGATACCGGGCCAGGTACAGCAGAACGCACTGGGCTAAACGGCAGGAAAATAAAGCGGGGAACACTAGGCACCATCATGCAACTGGCATGATGGTGCTGGAGGAAGACAAGCCCGCAAGGCCTGCCGCAGCGTTCAGGCTTGCGCCTTCAGCTCTTCGGTCGGGGCATCCGCCTCGGCCGACTCCTGGGTCAGCATGGCCTCGAGGTCGCTCTGGTACTGGTTCAGCAGGCGCTGGGCCGCCACCATGTCACCCTTGTGCAGACGCTCGAACAGATGGTGTTGCACCACGCCGTTGAGATACTCCACCGTGACGGGTTGCTCCAGGGTAGCCAGCAGCTCCTCTTTTTCCAGCTCGGCATTGATTTCATCGGCACTGGTACGCAGCAGACCGGCCAGTTGCACCAACATACGGCGCTCACCTTCGCGCAACAGGCTCAACATGCGGTTTCTCTGCTGCTCATTCTGTTGGGTCATACATTTCCTTACGTCGAATGGGAACAAGCCCGCTCATTCTGCCTTGTCCCTTTGACAGCGTCTATCTCATGCCCCCCACTTATTTTCATGTCGAGCCGATAAAGCCCGTCAGATGCTATTTACCCCGTCGCTAGGTATAGTAGCCGCTGGTTTAAAGGCGCCCTGCCGCCTCGAACGGACGAGAAATTTCACCATGACAGATGCCATTCTGGTGCTTTGCACCTGCCCGGATGAGGCCAGTGCCGACCTCATCAGCGAACAACTGCTGAACCAGCGGCTGGCGGCCTGCATCAATCAGCTGCCCGGCCTCACCTCCGTCTATCGCTGGCAGGGGCAGATCGAACGGGCACGGGAGATCCAGCTCATCATCAAGTCGCGGGCCTCCCTGTTCGAACTCTTGCGCCTATGCATCCTCAGCCATCACCCCTATGAGGTGCCGGAGATCCTGGCACTCCCGACAAGCCAGGGCCATCAGCCCTATCTCGACTGGTTAACACAGGAAACCTCATGACACTGTCTCGCCTGCTCTCCCCCCTGCTTGTGCTCTTCGCCCTACTGCTGTCCACCCTGAGTGTGACGCCGGTTCAGGCCAGCAGTGACAGTCTGCTGAGCGCCCTCGGCATCGAGGCCAACGCCCAGCCCAAGTTTCTGAAAGTCGACGACGCCTTCGTGCTCGAGCGTGAACAGCAAGGCAACCAGCTGTTGCTGACCCTGCGCATCGCCGATGATTACTACCTCTACCGCCACAGCTTCCGCTTCAAGGGCGAGAACCTCGCCTTCAGTGAGCCCGTCTTGCCCGCCGGGGCAGAGCATGAGGATGACTTCTTCGGCAAGACCCGGGTCTACTACCGTGAGGTGCAGATCCCCGTCACCCTGACCGAGGCGGGCCAGCAGGCCAGCCTCACCGTCAGCTATCAGGGCTGTACCGACGGCCTCTGCTACCCGCCCACAGACAAGCAGATTGCGGTGCAGCCTGTCGTCGCTAACGATACAGATCCGGCCGCCACCGATGACATGACACGCGCCCCAGCCAGCAGTCAGCAGGATCAACTGGCCGCGGCCCTCGGCAGCCAGGGCTTCTGGCTCAGCATCGCCGCCTTCTTCGCGCTGGGGCTGGGGCTCGCCTTCACCCCCTGCGTCTTCCCCATGTACCCCATTTTGACCGGCATCATAGCTGGCGCGGGTCATAGGCTCTCCACCCGCCGTGCCTTCCTGCTCTCCTTCGTCTATGTGCAGGGAATGGCGGTGACCTATACCCTGCTCGGGCTGGTGGTAGCGTCGGCAGGCTTGAAATTCCAGGCGGCGCTGCAGCACCCCTATGTGCTGATCGGGCTCTCCGTCATGTTCGTGCTGCTGGCGTTCTCCATGTTCGGGCTCTACACCCTGCAACTGCCGAGCAGCCTGCAAACCCGCTTGAGCGGCCTCTCCAACCGCCAACAGGGAGGCTCTGTACTCGGGGTCGGCATCATGGGGATGATCTCGGGCCTGGTCTGCTCCCCCTGCACCACGGCACCGCTTTCCGGCGCCCTGATTTACGTGGCTCAAAGCGGCGATCTCTGGCTCGGCGGCGCGGCCCTCTATGCCCTGTCGCTCGGGATGGGACTGCCGTTGCTGCTGCTCGGCACCTCAGGGGGCAAGTTGCTGCCCAGGGCTGGCGCCTGGATGGATGTGATCAAGCAACTCTTTGGTTTTGCGCTGCTGGCGGTGCCAATCCTGCTGTTGTCACGGCTCTGGAGCGACCAGGTCGCCACCCTCGCCTGGCTCGGCTGGGGGCTGCTGCTGTGCGGCTATCTCTATCACCACAACCAGCATCGCGCCCACTCGGTCGGCAAGAGTCTCGGCGGCTTTGTGCTGTTGCTGGCGATGATGAGCCTGGTGGTGGTAGGCAAGGATCTGCTGCTGCCCGTGCCCGGCGTCAAGGCCAGCGCCGAGACCCAGGTGCCCCAATTTATCCGCATCAAGACCCTGGATGACCTCAAGACGCAACTCGCCGCAGCCCGCGGCAAACCTGTGCTGTTGGATCTCTATGCCGACTGGTGCGTGGCCTGCAAGGAGTTCGAGCACAAGACCTTCAGCGATCCCGCCGTGCGGGCGCGCTTCGATGACATGGCACTGCTGCAAGCGGACGTCACCGCCAACGACGATGCCGATGTGGAGCTGCTCAACGGCCTGAACGTGCTGGGCCTGCCGACCCTGATCTTCTTCGACAGTGCCGGCCAGGAAGTGAGTGGCCAGCGGGTGACCGGCTTTATGGGGCCGGAAGCATTTGCAGGACACCTCGATAGGGTGCGCGATGCAAACTGAGTTGCGTCGGCTGCTGGCAACCGATGGTCCAGCCTTGCAGCGTCTGTTCGAACTTGCCCCTGCCTATCAGGCGGCCGTGAGTCATGAGCCCCTCTCCGCGCGAGCTGCGGAGGAAGCGCTAGTGGCATGTCCGCCCAACCTGTCGCTCTCTGACAAACATCTCATCGGTCGCTGGGAAGATGGGGAACTCACCGCAGTGGTCGATCTGCTGCGCGGCTATCCCGATCCTGCCACCGCTTATCTGGGTCTGTTGCTGGTGGGGGAACCCTGGCAAGGGAGTGGCCGGGGTCAGGCGTTTTATCTCCACGCCTGCATGATGGCGCGCATCTGGGGGGCAACCCGGCTGCGCCTGTCGGTGATTGCCAGCAATGAGGCCGCCTTATCCTTTTGGCTGCGCAGAGGGTTCACCGAGTGCTATCGCCGCGAGCTGGCTGTCTATCGGGCCGAGGCCATAGTGCTGGAACGCACTCTGGAACCGTGAGCCGAGGTTTGCCACCGCACGTTGGCGTGGCACAATCTGCCCTCCCGTTTTGCACTTGTCCGGAGTTTTGATGAAAAAGTGGTTCATCCCCCTGCTGGCCCTCTGGCTATATGGTTGTTACGCAGGACCCGGTGAAGAGGCAATCCAGCATCAGGTCACCGCCAAACTCCAGTCTGACACAGACGACAATCTGTTCGAGATCAGTGACTTCGCCATTCTCGGCAAAGAAGAGCGGATGGAGGGCGTCTATCTGATCAAGGTGAGCTACCAGCTCCATTTCAAGCTGGGGCTGGATCAGTTACAGGTACTGCACGACGAGGACCTGATCTATGACAGGGTTGGTCCCTTCCAGCAAGAGATGGGACTGATGGAGCTGGAGCGCAAATATGGCGAATTCGAGGCCGGTCAGGTGCTGCAGCAAGAGACCGACGTCTGGATGATGAAAACCGAACAGGGCTGGCGTCTGGCCGAACCTGCTCAATAACGCCTCCCCACCCGCCCCCTTCGGGCTGCTTGCGCTCGCCCTTTACAACAGATCCTTCATCCGGTGCCACAGCATGCCGAGCGCCAGCAGGGGGGAGCGCAACGCCGGGCCACCGGGGAAGGTCATATGGGGCACGCTACTGAACAGATCGAAGCCCCGGCTCTCGCCCCGGATCGCCTCTGCCACCAGCTTGGCCGCCATATGTGTGGCGTTGAGGCCATGACCTGAATAAGCCTGGGAATAGAAGACGTTGGGATGATCCTGCAAGCGGCCGATCTGCGGCAAGCGATTGGCCCCTATCCCTATCATGCCGCCCCACTGAAACTCGATGGCCGTCCCCGCCAACTCGGGAAAGACTCTCAGCAGCTTGGGCAACATGAAGGCCTTGATGTCTCGCGGGTCCCTTCCCGAGTAGTTGCAGGCACCACCAAACAACAGGCGACCATCGGCGGAGAGGCGATAGTAGTCGAGCGCCACGTTCTGATCGCACACCGCCATATTCTGCGGCAACAAGCGCTGGCGCAGCCGCTTCTCCAGCACCTCAGTGGCGAGAATGTAAGAGCCCGCCGGTAGCACCCTGCCCCCCAATTCGGGATTGAGATCATTGAGGTAGGCGTTGCAACCTATCACCAGATAATCGGCACTCACCCGGCCACGGGCCGTGGTGATCTGCACCCGCTTGCCATAGTCGATATGGGCCACTCGGGAGTGCTCGAACAGAGCGACACCCAGGCTAGCCGCGGCGCGCGCCTCACCCAGCGCCAGATTGAGGGGATGCAGGTGACCCGAGCCCATGTCAATCATGCCGCCAATATAGCGATCCGACCCCACCACTGAGTGGATCTCCTCCCGTGGCACCAGCGTAATCTCGTGCTGATAACCCAGGCTGGCCAGATGTGCCGCCTCTTCCTCAAATCCGGCAAGATGGCGCTGACGGGTAGCGAGGTCGCAGTAACCCCAGGTGAGATCGCAGTCGATGTTGAAGTGCTCGATGCGCTCTCGCACCAGCTGTACCGCCTCCAACCCCATCAGATCCAGCTCACGTACTCCCTGCTCGCCGATACAGCGGGCGAACTGCCCGGTATCGTGGCCTATGCCACGAATGAGTTGGCCGCCGTTGCGACCGGACGCCCCCCAGCCGATGCGGTTTGCCTCCAGCAGGGCCACCTTGTAGCCCGCCTGTGCCAGGTTGATGGCGGTATTGAGGCCGGTAAAGCCGCCACCAATGATGCAGACATCGACATTCAGCTCACCACCAAGTTCTGGCCACTGCTGATTGTCGTTGCGGGTGGCCGCATAATAGGAGGCCACATGTTCCTGATATCCGTTGAACTTTCCTGCCTGCATACTCAGCATCCCGCCTTGGTGACCATGTGTTTACTAAAATAAACGACCTGTCATCGATAATACCCAGCCCCCCGCTACCAATCCAGTCCATGAGGATCACAGAAATGCAAAAGGCATCCCGGGGGATACCTTTTGCTTCGGTCACGCCGTGGGGCTGATGACCGCAACCCACAAATACAAAAGGCGCCCCGAAGGGCGCCTTTGCATGCAATCAAGATACGGTAACGAATTACAGTACGTTGATGGCGTTCAGGTCGGAGAAGGCTTTCTCCAGACGGGCGATCATGGAAGTCTGACCGGCACGCAGCCATACGCGCGGATCGTAGAACTTCTTGTTCGGCTTGTCAGCGCCTTCCGGGTTGCCCAGCTGACCTTGCAGGTAAGCTTCGTTGGTCTTGTAGAAGTGCAGCAGACCTTCCCAGGTTGCCCACTGGGTGTCGGTGTCGATGTTCATCTTCACTACACCGTAGGAGATGGACTCGCGGATCTCTTCCAGAGTGGAACCTGAACCACCGTGGAATACGAAGTCCAGAGACTTGGCAGGCAGACCAAACTTCTCGGAAACGAATTTCTGGGAAGCGTCCAGGATGGACGGGGTCAGCTTGACGTTACCCGGCTTGTATACACCGTGCACGTTGCCGAAGGAGGCAGCGATGGTGAAACGCGGGCTGATCTTGGACAGACGCTCGTAGGCGTAAGCCACGTCTTCCGGCTGGGTGTACAGGGCGGATTGATCCATGTGGCTGTTGTCCACACCGTCTTCTTCGCCACCGGTGCAACCCAGTTCCAGCTCCAGAGTCATGTTCATCTTGGCCATGCGGGTCAGGTACTCGCAGCAGATGTCGATGTTCTCTTCCAGAGACTCTTCGGACAGATCCAGCATGTGGGAGGAGAACAGCGGCTTGCCGGTTTCAGCAAAGTGCTTCTCGCCCGCTTCCAGCAGACCGTCGATCCACGGCAGCAGCTTCTTGGCAGCGTGGTCGGTGTGCAGGATGACAGGTACACCGTAGGCTTCGGCAACGGCGTGAACATGCTTGGCGCCAGAGATGGCACCGATGATGGCGGCTTGCTGGCCTTCCAGCTTCAGACCCTTGCCGGCGGTGAACACGGCACCACCGTTGGAGAACTGAACGATAACCGGCGCTTTGACCTTGGCAGCAGCTTCCAGTACGGCGTTGACGGAGTCGGTACCAACGCAGTTTACAGCTGGCAGAGCGAAGCCGTTCTCTTTGGCGATGGCGAACACTTTCTGAACGTCATCACCAGTGATCACGCCGGGTTTTACGAAGTCGAAAATTTTCTTAGACATGTTTAATCGTCCTGTTCTCGTATGCCGTTAATAAAAAATGGGGGGTTCATCATGAACCGGCACAGCGGCCACATGATAAACGAAACGGGAGGCTTTTGCCCCCCGTCCCGGGTCAATTAGGCTTTGGCGCGCTGTTCCAGCATCGCAACAGCCGGCAGTACCTTGCCTTCTACAAACTCCAGGAAGGCGCCGCCGCCAGTGGAGATGTAGGAGACTTTGTCGGCGATGCCGAACTTGTCGATGGCGGCCAGAGTGTCACCACCGCCAGCGATGGAGAAGGCCGGAGAAGCAGCGATGGCTTCGGCAATCACCTTGGTGCCTGCGGAGAACTGGTCGAACTCGAACACACCGACCGGGCCGTTCCACAGAATGGTCTTGGCATTCATGATGATGTCGGCCAGGGCCTTGGCAGAGTCAGGGCCGATGTCGAAGATCATGTCGCCGTCGGTCACGTCGGAGACGGACTTGATGGTGGCCGGAGTGCTTTCTGAGAACTCGGTACCCACGACCACGTCTGTGGTGACAGGAATGTTGGTCTCGGCGGCCAGTTTCTTGGCGGTGTCGAGCAGGTCGTGTTCACACAGGGACTTGCCGACGTTGTGACCGGCAGCAGCGATAAAGGTGTTGGCGATGCCACCACCGACCACCAGCTGGTCAGCGATCTTGGAGAGGGATTCCAGCACGGTCAGCTTGGTAGAGACCTTGGAACCGCCAACGATGGCAACCATGGGGCGCTCGGGTTTCAGCATGGCTTTGCCCAGGGCTTCCAGTTCACCGGCCAGCAGCGGGCCTGCACAGGCGATCGGGGCAAATTGAGCCACACCGTAGGTAGAACCTTCGGCGCGGTGAGCAGTACCGAACGCATCCATTACAAAGACGTCACACAGGGCGGCGTATTTTTTGGCCAGCTCTTCGGTGTTCTTCTTCTCGCCTTTGTTGAAACGGCAGTTTTCCAGCACGACCAGCTCACCGGCGGCGACTTCTACGCCATCCAGGTAATCCTTGGCCAGGCGGACCGGGCAGGACAGAGCGTCTTTCAGATAGTTGACAACCGGAGCCAGGGAGAACTCTTCGTTGTATTCACCCTCGGTCGGGCGACCCAGGTGGGAGGTGATCATCAGCTTGGCGCCCTTTTCCAGAGCCAGCTTGATGGTCGGCAGCGTCGCCACGATACGTGCGTCGGAAGTGACCTTGCCGTCTTTTACCGGTACGTTCAGGTCAGCACGGATCAGAACGCGTTTACCCGCCAGATCCAGGTCGGTCATCTTGATAACAGACATATTCAGTCCTCTATATTTTCAGGTAATGTTAAAAACAGTAACCTTGCGCCCGTTCAGGCTCTCAGCCTGCGGCCATCATGGCCCGGGTGGTATCCAGCATACGGTTGGCGAAGCCCCATTCGTTATCGCACCACATCAACATCTTGACGAGGTTGGCATCGCTTACCCGTGTCTGGGTACCATCGATGATGCAGGAGTGTGCATCATGATTGAAGTCTACGGAGACCAATGGCTCCTCCGTGTAATCCAGAATACCGCTTAATGTACCTCTGGATGCCCGTTGCAGGGCTTGATTTACGTCAGTAACCGTCACTTTTTTACGAACAGTAATACTGAGATCCATTGCCGTTACGTTGATGGTCGGCACCCGTACCGCGATCGCCTCGAACTTGCCGGCGAAGTGGGGGAGGATTCGCTCTAACCCCTTTGCCAGCTTGGTATCCACCGGAATGATGGACTGGCTGGCAGCACGGGTTCGACGCAAGTCGCTGTGGTAGGCATCGATGACTTGCTGATCATGCATGGCCGAATGAATTGTCGTAATAGTACCACAATTTATCTCGAATTCTCGATGCAATGTTTCGATGACGGGCACCACGCAATTGGTAGTGCAAGAAGCGTTGGAGACGATCCGCTCCCTTCCCGTCAGCAGCTGATGGTTCACTCCGTAGACGATGGTGGCATCCACATCCGCATCCGCCGGATGGGAGAAGAGCACCTTGCCCGCCCCCGCGCCCAGATGCAGTTCGGCGTCGGCACGCGAGCCGAATACGCCGGTGCAATCGAGCACCACGTCCACCCCCAGCGCCCGCCAGGGCAGATTGGCGGGGTCCCGCTCGGCAAACAGGGAGATGAGATCCTCCCCCACCAGCATGCTGTGACCCGCCAGTTGTACCGGATAGCGGAAACGACCGTGGCTGGTGTCAAAACGCGTGAGGTGCACCATGGCTTCAGGCGCCGCCAGCTCGTTGATGGCAACTATCTTGATGTTCTTGTCGCGCCCGCTTTCATAAAGAGCACGTAGCACGTTGCGGCCGATCCGCCCGTACCCATTGATGGCAATCTTGATCATGAGAAAAGTGTGTCCTTACCTGCGACAAAGGGACGAACGGATGGATGATTCACGACAGCAGGGCGTCCTGGAATACGCCACGGGCCAGCAGTGCGGCCCCGAACACACCGGCGCTGTCTCCCAGAGCTGGAGCAATAATGGGGGTAGCGAAGCGGGGATTAAAGAGGAATGGCAAAATTGTCTGGCGCCCCGCGCTGTAGAGGCTCTGCACATTGCCGACGCCACCACCGATGACGATGACATCCGGATCGAGAATATTGACCACGTTGGCCAGCGCCTGACCGAACAGCAAGTGCAAGCGATCGATAGTGAGTTTGGCCACATGATCATAAACCGTCGCCGCCGCGATCTGGGCCAGCGACAGATGACGCTTGGTCTTGACCTGATACCAGGCCTCCAGCGCCGGGCCGCTGATGAGGGTCTCGACGCAGCCACGCTTGCCACAGTAGCACTCGGGACCATCGGGGGAGAGCACATTGTGGCCCCACTCACCGGCGATGCCGTGGTGGCCATTCAAGATACGGCCATTGATGACGATGCCGGAGCCCACGCCGGTGCCCATTATGATGCCGAACACCACCTTCGCATCGGGATGGTGCTGGCGCACCGCACCGAGATGGGTTTCCGCCAGGGCGAAGCAGTTGGCGTCGTTGGCGATGAGCACGGGAACGCCGAGCCTGCGTTCCAGATCTTCCTTGAACGGCTTGCCGTTGAGCTCGGTGGTATTGCAGTTCTTCATCACCCCTGTCTGGGGATCCCGCGCGCCGGGCGTGCCCATGCCTATGATGGTTGGGCGCTGACCCAGTTTGAGCGCGCACTCCTCTACCAGTTTCGCGATCTGGCCGATCATGTGGTCATAACCGCCCTGACGTTCAGTGGGGATGCGATGACGCAGCAGGACCTCGTCGCCATCCAGCACCACACACTCGCACTTGGTACCACCAAGATCGATACCCCAATCCAACGATTTCTTGCTCATCCTGTCTCCTGCCATGGCCAAGGATACTGCCGTGAGGACGCAACTTGTCCGGCCTCCTCACGGTCGCTCATCTTGCTTTTTCTGCGCCCAACGATGGCACAGTGTAACCCGAGCCTGAGCCATGATGCAGCCCCAAACAAGGGCGTCTCCAATCACCCAGAAGAGGTCAGGTGCCAAAGCGCCAATAGCGCCTTTGCTTCATTTATGTGCTGAACAAGAGGTGGAAATGGTTGAGGTGATATCCCTTGGCCGAGAGATAGCAACACGAGCATTGAAGAGGTATGACGGCACCGCCATCGATGCCTTGATGCCGTTCAGATAAAGCAGAATATCGCTCAGTCGCGACAGAACGGCACTGGCCTCAAGGCGCCTTCTTCATTGGATGCGACGGAGGCTGACCCGGCGTCACCCCAGCTGGATCGCCCTGGATGTAAATCTCCCGTCCATCCTGCTGATAGGGTCGGTAATGGTTGCTGCCACAGCGATAACCACCACCCGGCTGACTCATCAACTCACAGTTGACCGGCAATACCTCCAGCCACTTGATGGCCTGCTGGAAACGCAGCCACTCCTGCCATTCATGCTCCCGCGCCAGCTTGTCTCGCAGCGCGAAGGTATCCTCAATGGACATGCCCTTGTTGACGATCACTTGGCCCGCCGCCGCAGGCAAGGCCGCCAACAGCAGCAAGAGTATTGGAATTCGCTTCATGGCAGTTTCCTGTATGACTTATTTCGAGAATTAAATTTAAAGCCTTATCAGACTGTTACCCAGATCACAAAAACTAAACCAATCCAAATCCGGTCGGCTCACCTAGTTGTTTAGTATCACCCCGAGTAGGATGCACCACCATGAAACTGGCACAAGGTCTGTTGTTGAGTCTAGTGGTCGCATCGACGGTCGGAGCAAGCGAGGTCAACCTGAGCTGGCAGTGGCAATCTGCCGACGGGCAACAGAAGCGACTGCAACTGAATACCAATGAACGCATCATGTCGGTCAGCCGCCACGAAATGACCCTGCTCGATGCCGCCCTCAACTATCCGCTGGAGACACTCTACTCCTACATAAGCCCGCGTCTTTACAACAGCATCAATCTCATCAATCAGAACAGTCCCGAGACCGCCACCAAGTTTCGCAATCTGGAGCAGGCCTTCACCCTGCGCGACGACAGCATGGAGTCGACCCTGTTCTGGCAGGCTTACCAGCAATATCAGGACGACGCCTTCTACCAGATGCGGGTCGTGCCCTGCGTTCATCCATCCAACCGCAAGCTGCCCTGCGTGCGCCCCAATTACTCCCAGTTGTTCTACCAGTTCAAGGGGGATCTCAAACCCCTGGCAAAACAGTTTTCCGCCAAGGATCTGGCCACCAGCGTCGGCCTGTTGCAGGAGTGGCTGAGCGGGATACCCACGCCACCGGAACAGATGGATCACTTCGCCCCGCCCCTGCAGGCATTGCAGAACAACAAGGCAGACAGCGATGAGAAGGCACTGCTGATGGCAAGCCTGCTGGCAGAGCTGGCACCGCAATACATGCTCAGCATCATCTATCCGAATATCAGCATCGGCAGCGTCTCGCCAGCCTGGTTGGCCATCACGGCCGACAGTGGATTGAAAGGGGATACGGTAGTGATCGGCAATCAGCGCCACGTCTTGCTGACAGGTTCGCCCCTGCTGGCCGAGCAGATGACCATGGCCAAGATCCCGCTGGTCAGCGAACCCTTGTACTAAGCTCTATACTCATCAAACCAGTTGATAACAAATTGATTTTTATCGACTTCGTGCCATCCTTGCCGCCTTTGTCAGCCGAGCTCAGCGCTGACGGGCGGCATCATCGACGCCCTTGCGAATTTATTTAACACTTTTTAAACAGATCCGATCAGTTTAGGATGAGTTCTGCCCCATTCCCTCAAGTGAAAAATCGTTATAACATAACAAAAGGAGTGTCATCAGGATGAAACATCTCGTACTTACTCTGGCGCTGCTGCCGACCCTGGCCATGGCTCACAACATCAAGGAGTCTGCCCAAGTGCCGCTGGTCAATATCAGCGACAAGGGTGAACTGGTGCTGAAAGAGAAAGAGGTCAGCTACCAACCCTGGCAAAGCAAGGTACTGACTGGCAAAGTTTTTCTGATCCAGCACATAGCGGGTCGCTCCAGTGCCAAGGAACTGAACGCCCCCATGATCGAGGCGATCAAAGCGGCCAAGCTGCCTCACGACAAGTACCAGACCGTCACCATCATCAACAGCAATGACGCCATCTGGGGTACTTCCGGCTTTGTGAAGAGCAGTGCCGAAGACAGCAAGAAAGAGTTCCCCTGGTCCGCCATGGTACTGGATGCCAAAGGCATGGCTCGCAACGCCTGGGATCTCGCGCCGGAAAGTTCGGCCATCATACTGCTGGATAAAGAGGGCAAGGTGCTGTTCGCCAAAGACGGCCAGCTCGATGCCACCAATATTGCTACCGTGATGGGGCTCATCCAGTCCCATCTCTGAATCAGAGAGAAGGGGCGCTGACGGCGCCTTTTCATAAGGGTCTATGGGTCGTTCCAAGCTGAAAATCGGGTTGTTGCTGCTGGGCTGGTTGTGGATACAACCGGCGCTGGCACAACACCCGCTGGAAGCAGACCTGCCGGACCACAATCACAGCTGCCTTCTCTGCGCTCTCCATCTGGATGGCAAGCTTGCTCTGACGCCGACACTGCCAGTCCCACAGCCACTCTTTGTCGCAGGTCATCTCGCCCCCATCACTTTCACCACCCCGCAGCACAGGACCACAGGTCATTGCCGCATCCGCGCGCCTCCACCCCTCATCGCCTTTCCCTCTGAACATTCCTCTTATTAATTGTTTCGCAAGGATTAACGATGAAAGCAGTCACCTTATTACTGGCAGCCGCCGCCTTTGGCGTGCAAGCAAACCACGACGAGCATGAAAGCCACGGCCACGGTGCCCACGAGCACGGTCACGCTCACCTCAATCTGGTGCTCGATGGCAACCAGCTGATGATAGAGTTGCAGGCACCCGGCGCCGATCTGGTCGGGTTCGAGCACGCAGCCAAGAGCGATGCGGACAAGGCGCAATACGCCAAGGCCATGGCTCAGCTCAAGCAGCCGGATGCTCTGTTCCGTTTAGACCCGGCAGCTGGCTGTACCTTGACTCACCAGGAGTTGCGGGCGGCCAAAGAAGATCACGACCATGACCATGACCATGACCATGAAAAGGCTGGCAGCGATCACGATGAACACCACCATGATGAGGCGGGTCACGCCGATCTGGGGGCCATGTACACCTACACCTGCCAGACACCTGCCAAGCTGACCGGCCTGGAAGCCACCCTGTTCAGTGTCTACCCGAGCCTGGAAAAGCTGAGCGTGCAGGGCATCTTGCCCACCGGCCAGACTGCGGCCGAGCTGACCCCATCCGCCAACAAGCTGAGCTGGTAATTCCATGAAAAAAGCCGTGGTTGAGATCCGCGATCTGGCCTTTTCCTGGCCGGGTCACGAGCCTGTACTCGATCTGCCCGCCCTCACCATATCCCAAGGTGAGCGGGTGTTTATCAAGGGTCCGTCGGGCTCGGGCAAGTCGACCCTGCTCGGCTTGCTGGCCGGGATCCAGACCGCCAACCACGGCACCCTGGAGGTGCTGGGCCAGCCATTGGCCCAGCTATCCGGCCGTGCCCGTGACCACTTCCGGGCGGCCAATCTGGGTTATATCTTCCAGCAGTTTAATCTGCTGCCATTTTTATCCGTGCTGGACAACGTCACCGCCGCCCTCACCTTCTCGTCCGAGAAGCGGGCTCGTCTGCAAGGCAGCCCCGAACAGGAGGCACGCCGTCTGCTGGGAGAGCTGCAACTGCCGGACGAAGCACTGCATCGTCCCGTTCACGCCCTCAGCATTGGTCAACAGCAACGGGTTGCCGCCGCACGGGCGCTGATCGGTTCGCCGCCGCTGGTGATCGCCGATGAACCCACCTCGGCCCTGGATACCGACAACCGGGCCGCCTTTATCAAGCTCTTGTTCGAAGAGTGTGACAAGCAGGGTTCTACCCTCATCTTCGTCAGTCACGATCCCTACCTCGAACCTCTCTTCCCGCGGGTTGAAAACCTGCAACAGCTCAACCGGAGGGCCATATGCTGACCATTCATCACCACGGCACGCGCCCGGCCAGATCCGCATGCGCGGATACATCGCAACAGCAAAACCGGAGGCTAACGTGCTGAAACTTGCCCTGCAAAGTCTCTGGGCCCGTCGTCTCACCGCCGGGCTGACCCTGCTGGCCGTGGCCATCAGCGTCACCCTGCTGCTCGGGGTGGAGCGGGTTCGCACCCAGGCCCGCGAGAGCTTTTCCAATACGGTATCTGGCACAGACCTTATCGTCGGCGCCCGCTCCGGCCAGGTGAACCTGCTGCTCTACTCGGTATTTCGCATCGGCAATCCCACCAACAACGTAGGCTGGGATGCCTATCAAGCCATCAAGCAGAAACCCGGCGTGGCCTGGACCATTCCCCTCTCCCTCGGTGATTCCCACAAGGGCTTTCGGGTACTCGGTACCAATGGCGACTACTTCACTCATCTGAAATACGGCCAGCAGCAGTCACTGCAACTGCGGGAGGGGCGGCCGTTCGACACGCCATTCGAGGCGGTGCTCGGCGCCCAGGTGGCAGAGAAGCTGGGCTACCGGCTGGATCAATCCATCATCATCGCCCACGGCGCCGGCAATACCTCCTTCAGCCAGCATGACAACCTGCCGTTCAAGGTGGTGGGAATACTGGCACCGACCGGCACCCCCATCGATCGAACCATTCATGTGCCGCTGGCCGGTATCGAGGCCATCCACCTCGGCTGGGATACGGGTCGCCACAGCAAGAACGTGACCGCCGAGCAGGCACTGGCGCAGGATCTGACGCCTAAAACCATTACCGCCTTCATGGTGGGGCTGAGCAACCGCATCCTGGCGTTCCAGCTCCAGCGCAGCGTCAACACCTACAGAGGCGAGCCGCTGATGGCGATCCTGCCGGGGGCGGCCCTGCAGGAGTTGTGGAGCCTGATGAGCGTGGCAGAAACCGCGCTCTCGGTGATCGCCGGATTTGTGGTGGTGGCGGGCCTCATCGGCATGCTGACCACACTGCTGGCGGGGCTCAACGAGCGGCGGCGCGAGCTGGCCATATTGAGATCCCTCGGCGCGGGTCCGGCCCACCTCTTCCTGCTGCTGGCGCTGGAAGCAATGGCCCTCACCACAGCGGGCATAGCCGTCGGAGTAGCCGCGCTCTATCTGGGGCAAGGGCTTGCCACTCCCTGGTTGCTCAGCCACTATGGCCTGCAATTGAGCCTGGGGCTGCCCAGCGCCTATGAATGGCAACTGCTGGGGCTGGTGTGGCTGGCAGGCATGGTGATCGGCCTGCTGCCGGCGGCCCGCGCCTACCGTTACAGCCTGAGCGATGGCATGAGCATCCGGGTCTAGTGAGCGACAAACAGAAGGACAGATGATGAAGTGGAAAATAATGGCGCTGCTGGCCAGCCTGCTGGTGCTGCCGGCGGTGGCCGCTGATTACAAGACCATCGACTGGGATGTGCTGATTCCGGAAGGGGAAAGGCTGCTGCCACCGCCCCAGGTCAACCATGAAGATCCCATGTCGGTTCCTCAACCCGTGGGGGGCGTCAATCAGAAGCTGGATCAGCAGGACGTGCGCATTCCGGGGTTCGTGGTACCGCTGGAGGGAGATGCCAAGAAGATCACCGCCTTCCTGCTGGTGCCCTACTTCGGCGCCTGTATCCATGTGCCGCCACCCCCGACCAATCAGGTGATCTATGTGAGCTATCCCAAGGGCGCCCCCGTGGATGATCTCTGGGACGCCATCTGGGTGAAGGGCAAGATGCGCACCATCAGTTCAAGCCATGAAATGGCGACCGCCTCCTACTCCATGGAAGGGGTCGAGGTCAGCGTCTACGAAGAGTGATCCTGGCCATGAAAGGTGTGCGGGCACTGGCCACCATGATTCACACCCCGGCCCTGCAATAACGCCAGCCACGAGATGGCCTCCATTCGGAGGCCATTTTTTGTCCCGCTACGGGCAAAAATCCAGACATAGTCCCTGCCTGAGGGATTGCCCGCCATGCCGGTTGGAGTAACATTCAAGGCCAAACCTTGCGATCACGGAGCCAGCATGGCTGACCTGCCCCCGCCCAAGAAAGAGAGTGCCATCCTGAGCAGCCAGGAGCAGACCCTGCGCCTGGCCCGCAGCCGCGGTATCGATGGCATGCTCACTCGCAACAGCGACAGCACCTTCGAACAACGCGCCACCTTTCGCCATCTGGCGGATCAGGCCGCTCGTCAGCGCAACCTGGAAGCCATCATGGTGATGGCCTCCCGTCACTGTGAGGAGACGGCTGCCGGCGGCGAGATGGACAGCGACTGGCTGACCCGCTTCCTGCAACTGGCGGAAGACATCAGCATGGTGCCCATGCAGCAGTTGTGGGGCCGCATCTTCGCCATCGAGGTCGCCACTCCCGGCCGTTTCTCCATCCGCGCCCTGACCACCCTCAAAGAGATGACCCAGCGCGAAGCCATGCTGTTTCAGCGGGTCTGCGCCCTCTCCTGCCACTATGCGGGCAGCGATGAGCAGCGTCTGCTGCTGGGGTTGCACAAGGGTGCCAGCCTGCTCACCCGCGCCAAGGTGACCCGTCTTGGCCTTGGCAAATACCGGCTCCCCTACAACGCCATGTTGCAACTGTTCGAACTCGGTCTGCTGCACAGAGGGGAGCTGGAATCCGGTCCGCTGCCCTCCGATGGGGTCGAGCTGGCCTTCGGCAACCAGCACTGGCGCCTGCAACGCAAGCAGGCCAACATCACCCTGCTCTACTACCGCCTGACGCCTGTGGGCAATGAACTCGCCCATCTGCTGCAAGAGTCGCCACTGGAGGAGTACTTGCAGGACTTGAAAACCGTGCTGGTGCAGGGGCTGCAGATAGAGACCATGACGCAGCCCCCGCCGCCCGAACAAGATCCCCTCTCGCCGACACCGACCGTCTGATCCCAGGGGAGCCCGTGGCGGGCTCCTCTTGTCGTGACACGCCTGTCCCCCCATCTTGCGAAATTCCCCCTGTCGCTCCCAAATCGGTTCTCGAAATGCGAATCGATCTGTTTGATCACCCCTCCATGATCCGGACTCTCAGCAAAGTCTGACCATTTTGGTCGGATAAAGCCTCTATTTACAAAATTATCACCAAAGGTGTCACCTTGGTGCGCCACTTGCACTGGCAATACGTCTTTCCTAACAACCCCATTCTGGAGCAGCTCCATGAGAGTCAACCAACCAGTTACTCAGCGCGAACGCCTCTATCCGGACCACCAGAACCTGATCTCCACCACGGATCTGGAAAGTCGCATTACCTATGCCAACGATGAATTCTGTGACATCGCAGGATTCAGCCCTGACGAGTTACGAGGCCAACATCACAATCTGGTGCGCCATCCGGATATGCCCAAACAGGCCTTTGCAGATATGTGGTACCACATCAAGGAGGGAAAGAGCTGGATGGGACCGGTCAAGAACCGCTGCAAGAATGGCGACCACTACTGGGTCAGCGCCTTTGTCACCCCCATCAAAGACACAAACGGACGGATAGCCGAATTTCAATCGGTACGTACTGCGCCGAGCGAAGCGCTCAAACAGCGTGCCGAGGGCGTCTATGCCGACCTGCGCAATGACAAGGTTCCACTGGCTCTCAGGCTGCCCACCTTCTCCCATACCCTGACCATCAACCTCTGCCTGTTGTTAAGTCTGGCAACCATGCTTGGCCTGGGTTACAGCCAGGGCATTAACTGGCAACTGACGCTGGCGGCCCTCCCGCTGGCACTCGCGGCTGTGGTTATCCATGCCCTCTCCCGCCGTCTGGGCAAGCTTAACAAGATGGCTCGCAGCCGCTTCGACAACCCGTTGATGCAGCTGCTCTATACCAACAAGGTCGACAACATCGCCGCCATCGAGCTCGCCATGCTGATGAATCAGGCCGAGTTCAATGCCGTACTGGCCCGTACCCAGCAAACCTGCACTCAAATACTGCAGGCCGCAGAGGGGGATCTGCGCAACGCCGAATCCATCACCGACAACCTGCAACAGCAGCAAGCCGAGACCAATCAGGTGGCCACCGCCATCACAGAGATGTCGGAGTCCATCCGCGAGGTATCGCAAAGCTCCAGCGACGCCTCCAGCCTGCTGGACGAGACGACCGACCTGTTCAGGAACGGCAACAGCAGCGTCGCCGAGACAGTGGCGGCCGTGGCAGGCATGAACAGCGAGCTGACTACCTCAAAGACGGTCATCAGCGAACTGGTGGGCCACTGCCGCGATATCGACGGCATTCTCGATGTGATCAACAACATCGCCAACCAGACCAACCTGCTGGCGCTCAATGCGGCAATTGAAGCTGCCCGCGCCGGTGAAGCGGGTCGGGGATTCTCGGTTGTGGCGGATGAAATCCGGTCGCTTGCCATCAAGACCCAAGCCTCCACCAGCGAAATCCAGAAGATGATCACCGAGCTGCAAACCAGCGCCGGGGATGCTGAGCAGGCAATGGAGAAGGGGTGCCAACTCTCGGAGAGCTGCCAGCAGAAGGCGTCGGCGACCGGCAGCATACTGCAGCAGATCAACAACATGTTGCAGCAGGTTGCCTCAGGCAGCGGCCAGATTGCCCAGGCGGTACAGGAACAATCTCATGTGACTGCCGAGATCAATCGCAACGTGCTCAGCATCAAGACCCTGGCCGATGACTCCAGCACAGGCAGCCAACACGCCGTGCACGGCATCACCCAGCTGGTGAGTCAGTTGAGCGACCTCGATCGGCTGGTACGCCAGTTCCAGAAGCCGGCACCAACAACCCAAAACCGCCATGCACATGCAGCAGCGGTCCCGAACGCCATGCCGGTACGCCAGGCCAGATAGCCCCCCGCAGGCAATCGCCTCAAAAAAACCATATGGGCCCACAGGCCCATATGGTTTTTTAATGCCCGCCAACCAGAGGGCGACACTCCCGCTTTCACCTTCCGATTTCCCCTGCTCTGATGGGCCGTCGCTGTTGGGCGGTCATATCGCCGCCCGCTATTTATTAATTTGTTGATCTCGCTCAGAAAGCTACCATCTCCCGCTTTCCACCCAAGTCCCGTTCGGTAACATATCCGCTTGGCAACCTCTCGTTGGAGTCAGCCATGAGCCAAGCCAGAGCCATATCGCAGGTAAAAAACAGCAGACTGGAGGCTGGAATTCAGGGGCGGTAGCCTTGCCGATGATTTCCATGACTGGCCTATTGCTGTTTTTTATACAGCGGCAATAGTGCCGCGATAAAGAAGAAGTCAAATAAATGGCCTCCCCCCGAGCCTGGCTGGCAATAGGCTGATTTAACATTGGCTTGTTTATGGCGGTTATCAGGACGGAGCAGTGTTACATGAAGGGATGCATTTATGTCAGTGGAAGAAGTGGTAAGAGGTTTTATCGAGCACGTTCGGTCGGGCAAGAATCCAGAATTGGCCGTTCAATATTTAGCCCCGATTGTGGTAGCCCATCAAATTATATCTGGCGTTTCGGAAGCAATTGAGCGAACCCCGGGAAATTATCGTCTACATGTTGAGGAGTTTCTAGAGGCTTATGGCGATTATGAGCTTTTCATTGAAGAAATTTTAGCCCAAGGTGAAAAAGTATATGTGCGTTGGCGTCAAGAAGGTCGATATCTAGGGAATATCCTAGGTTATGAACCCACGGGTTTAACGCTCTCGACAGTAGGCAGTGCGGTATATCGAGTTAGCGGAAACAAAATTGTTGAATACTGGATTCAGCAGGAAAATCAGGGTTTGCATAATCAGCTCGAATTACATCTTGGGCAATTCAGCTAACAAACGCCTCAAGAGAGACTGTCATCGCGCGGCGTTTCCAACCCCATTGAACCGCTATAGCTACATTTATAGCAGTTGAGTTTAGTGGCAATGCGTTGCCTGCCCCTTGGTGGGCAGTACAAATCACAAGGACGTGTCATGAAAAAATCATATATTGGAGCCATATTTTTACTTAGCTCAAGTGTATTAGCCAATCCATATAAAAGTGAATTTGTTGATGTTTCAATTCAAGTGCAAGAAGGTAAAGAAACTTTTCAACTAATCTGTCAGCCCAAGGTCACCATGGGGGAATTGCCAAAAAACTGGGTCGATGTTTGCAATGATATTGGCAAGAAGCTTTTGGAGTTAGCTGTCGAAAGTGGAGTGACAGTAGAACCCGTTGACAAAGCATTCGGTTTGGCTGGTGATCTTGTTCAAAAAGTGTCTAGTGACTTACCAGAAAATGTTGTCCCCACAAAAATTATTAGCCGAGAGTTTGGTGGTTGATGGCTTATAACTAGGTGCTGTTGTCGACCCCAGCCGGCTGGGGTGATTTACCAATAAATAAAGGCTTCAGCAGTCATTGGGAAGCCTATCTTTTCTCATTACCCTTAGGGGATAAAATGAAAATCCGGGTAGTGTCTTTTCTTTTACTCTTTTTGACATTCACTAGTAATGCTGAAGATATCACCACTCGCACAGCCAGCAGGGATGATGGCTCGCCTATTTCCTATTACTTGGTCCAACATACCCATGATACAGATACCTTGCTGTTGATTCTGCAAGGCTCTGATTGCAACAGCGTGCTTAACATAGATTCAATACTTTCCGACTATAAAGATGCTTGGCCAGAAGCTGACCTGTTGCTAATCGAAAAATATGGCATTGATAGCAAATTAAAATACAGTACCGATCCGGCACGCAAGGATTGCCCTGCTCAGTACCTTGAAAAGGACAACCCTGCACAGCGGGTAGTGGATATCAAGGCTGTGCTCGACATTGTTCGAAAAAATGGGCAATACAAGACATTTATCCTCTTGGGCGGCAGTGAAGGAGCCGTTATCGCCAACCTGGTGACAGCAGAAGTTGACTATATCGATGCAACTATTTCCTTTAATGGCGGTGGTCGTTGGTTTATCGATGACGTCTCACACAGTATCGCTGTAAAACATAGCAACCCCGAAGAGGCGAGCAAAGAGATCGATGGTTTTAAAGGATTTGCCGAGCATGTGCGGAACAGCAAACCATTTGAGCTTGATGTGAGCGGACATGGTTATCATTGGTGGCAACAGATGCTCTCCATCAATCAGCTTGATACCCTTCAAAAAGTAAAGTCTCCTTTGCTGATCGTTCAGGGTGGAATGGATGCCTCGGTATCGCCTCAGAAAACAGATGAAATGATGCAACGCCTTAAAGATCTCGGGAAGAGCAATATCGAGTATCGACGTTACGAAGCACTGGATCATGGATTGAAAAACAGTGACGGAAAAAGCCTGCGCAAAGAGGTCGTCAGCGATATGAATATATGGTTACAGTCCAAGCTAGGCGACCCGAAGAAGCACAAAATTCACTGATTTAGACTTATTGGCGATGCATTTATTTTAAGCTTTTTATAACGACTGTCGGGATGGAGTGGATTTATAAAAAGGTATCACTCGCCAGTGAGCTCCCTCCTTCCAATCACGGTTATGCGTAAAATCAATACGAACATAGGAATTGTGATGGAACAAGAAATTCTAGTTGAGATAGCGATTGAGTATTTCAAGAAAGTAGATGCAGGTGATCCCAGTTATCTTGACCTGTTCTCGGGGAATGTTGATTTTTTCTTCCCCAAATTTGGTCAAGCCAAAGGAAAGGATGCATTGGTTGAGTTTGGCAATAGAATTGGTAGCTCACTCACCAGTATCTGGCACGACATAGATGGCTTTAAGATAACAACGGCTGGCAACACCGTGATTGTCGAGGGGCAAGAGGGAGGTGTAATGAGTGATGGTACCTCTTGGCCGGACAATAATATCTCCATGGGTCGTTTTTGTAGTGTATTCAAATTTACAGGAAAACTAATAAGTCGTATGTATGTGTATGTAGACCCTGACTTTCCAAGTAGAGATTTGGAAAGGATTGCTGTGTTATCAGGAGAAATTAACGCATAAAAACTGTTCAAGAGTGACTCGCAACGCGTGGTATTTCCACTATACGTAGGCTTAGGTTTCTAAGGCGGTATGCGGCTGCAAGAAAATCGTTGCGGGGAAATATAGAAATAGAAAAAGGGGC
The DNA here is from genome assembly GCF_029237305.1 of Aeromonas sp. 2MA4. NCBI lineage: Bacteria > Pseudomonadati > Pseudomonadota > Gammaproteobacteria > Aeromonadales > Aeromonadaceae > Aeromonas > Aeromonas sp. 2MA4. The sequence goes on from NZ_JAACFY010000012.1 coordinate 107,007, forward strand.
CAAGGCCCCTTTTTCTATGGATGATCGGTGGAGAACATCGACCTCAGTCGATTAACCCCCGCAGCCGCAGGGCGGTCAGCAGCTCATTCACCAGCACCTCGACCGGTTTACCGGCATTGAGCAGGTGGATCTCGGGATCCTCTGGCGCCTCATAGGCGGAATCGATGCCGGTGAAATTGCGAATTTCCCCTGCCCGCGCCTTTTTGTAGAGCCCCTTGGGGTCGCGCTCTTCACAGACGGCGAGCGGTGCATCGACAAAGACCTCGACAAACTCGTCGGCGCCGAGCAGATTGCGCACCAGTTCCCGTTCGGCACGGAACGGCGAGATAAAGGCGGTGAGCACGATCAGGCCCGCATCCACCATGAGTTTTGCCACCTCGCCGACCCGGCGGATATTCTCCTGACGTGCGGCATCATCGAAACCGAGATCCCCGCACAGGCCGTGGCGCACATTGTCCCCATCCAGCAGGTAGGTGTGCTTGCTCTCGGCAGCCAGCGCCTGTTCCAGCGCCCCCGCCAGGGTGGATTTACCCGCCCCGGAGAGCCCGGTGAACCAGATCACCAGGGGCTTCTGTCCCTTCAATTCAGAACGGCTCTGTTTGCTGACAGCATGCTGGTGCCACACTATATTGCTCATCTAAAACTCCTTGTTTGGCATTGACGCTGCCACGCTGAAACTGTCTCTGACTCCCTGCCCATCAATAGATGGCTTGCCGGTGCCATGGCCATGATTGCTCATCCAACCCCTTGAATCACGACGAATGACCCGGCCTTTATCACCCGCCATCACGCCTCAGAACGGAAACAGCAGGGGCACCATGATAATCACCCCCAGGCTGTATGCCAGCGAGACAGGCAGCGCCAGCTTGAGGTAATCCGGCATCTTGTAGTTGCCCGCCGCATAGACCATCAGGTTGGTCTGGTAGCCGTAGGGCAGGATAAAGCTGGAGCTGGCCCCGAACAGCACAGCCAGAATAAACGGCATGGTCGAGACATCCATGCTGAGCGCCAGCTGGTAACCCATGGGGAAGGCAAGCGCCGCCGCGGCGTTGTTGCTCATCAGCTCGGTCAGTACCAGGGTAAACAGGTAGATGCCGATAAAGGCGATGATGGGGCTGGAACCGTTGAACTCTACCATCAGCCAGTCGGCAATCAGTTTGGCCAGACCGCTCTTCTCCAGCTGATCGGCGATGGCGAGCGCCCCGCCCACCACCAGCCAGATATCCAGCGGAAAGCGGCGGCGGATCTCGTCCAGGGTCAGGATGCGGGAGAACAGCAAAGCCACCAGCATCATGAGCAATCCCTTGAACAGCGGCACCAGCTCAAACACCGACAGCGCCAACACACCGAGAAAGCCCAACACAACGGCGGCGCTGCGCTTGCCATCGAGGCGGGTGGAGGCCTCAAGCCCGCTCACCACCACAAACTCCCGCGACAGGGACTTGTTGCTGGCGAACTTGGGCCCAGGGGCCAGCAGCAGGGTATCACCGGCGTGCAGCTCAATCTGGCCGAGGCCACCGGTCAGCTGGGTCTCGCCCCGGCGCACTGCCAGCACCACGGCATCGAAGTGGGTACGGAACTCGGCATCCTTGATGGATTGCCCCACCAGTCGCGAGCTGTGGCTGACGATCACCTCCACCAGATGCTGGCCGTTGAGACGATGCTGGCCGTAGAGATCCAGCCCCTTCATCTCCTGCAACACGCCGACACTCTCCACCTCGCCGCAAAACAGCAGCACATCCCCTTCGTGCAGCTCGTGTTCCGGCTGTACCGGGCAGATCACCTGGTCACCGCGGATGATCTCCGCCAGATAGAGGCTTTTGAGGCTGCGCAGGCCGTTCTCCTTGACGCTGCGCCCCGCCAGCGGCGAACCGGCGCCTACCTTGGCTTCGAGAAAATAGCCGGACTCCCGGCTCATCTCGGTATCCTGCTCCGGCAGATAGCGGGCAAACAGCAGCACGGCCACCAGACCGGTCAGCAAGGTCCCGGCTCCCACCATAAAGAAGTCGAACATGCCGAGCGGCTGGGCCCCCATCTTGATGAGGAAGCTGTTGACGATGAGATTGGTGGAGGTGCCGATCAGGGTCAGCACACCGCCAAAGGTGGCGGCGAAGCACATGGGCAGCAGCAGCCGGGAGGGTGCATGGTTGGGATTGCGTTTGACCGCCCCCAGCATGGACGCCACCACGGCCGTGTTGTTGACGAAGGCCGACAGGAAAGCGGTGGAAAACCACAGCTTGATCAATACCTTGTTGAATGAACCCGAGCCCACCAGATTGGCGAACCAGCTCATGATCCGGGTCTTCTCCACCGCCAGCGACACCAGCAGCAGCAACACCAGGGTCAGCAAGGCGCTGTTGGTGTAACCCGCCACCACGGCGTTGATGTCCGCCAGGCCGCTCAGATAGGTGATGAGCACGGCGCCCGAAAAGAGCAGCGCCGGGCGGAGTTTGCCCTGGATCAGCAGGGCGACGAGGGCAGCCAGCAGACCCAGCACCAGGGATTGTTGCCAGGTCATGGGGTTACTCCTTGCCGATGGCGAGTGCTTGCCAGTGCGGGAAGTGCTTGCGTACCAGGGCGTTGAGCTCGATTTCAAACTCGCTGTATTGCTCCGCTTTGCCACCAAGAGTCACTGCTTTCGCGGCCAGGCCTTCCACTATCATGCCCGCCCCGACGGTGACGTTGGTCAGCCGGTCGATCAGGATGAAGCTGCCGGTGTCGCGGATATCCGTGTATGGATCGAACGCCACAGGGTCGGTCAGACTCACTTCGCACAAGCCAATCTCGTTGAGATGCAGTTCACTCGCATCCAGCTGGTCCAGCTTGTTGATTTCGATGCGATGACGAATGACCTCCACCTGACCACGGGTCTTCTTGGTGGCCAGCTTGACGTCATAGACACGGCCCGGCTGCAGAGACTCCTCCCCCATCCAGACGATGTGGGCCAGCAGGTTCTGGGTCACCAGGGGCTTTTTCGCCGCATCCACCAGCAGATCGCCGCGGCTGATGTCGATTTCATCGGCAAAAGTCACAGTGATGGCCTGACCCGGCAGAGCGTACTCCAGATCTCCGTCGAAGGTCACGATGCGGGTGACTGTGCTCTCTTTGCCGGACGGCAGTACCGCCAGCTTGTCGCCGACCCGCAAAATACCGGCCGCGAGCGTGCCCGCAAAGCCGCGAAAATCCAGGTTGGGGCGGTTCACGTACTGCACCGGCAGACGCACCGGATGGCGCTCCAGCTCACGCTCAACGTCGGCAGACTCCAGCAGTGAGAGCAGGGTCTCCCCCTGATACCAGGCCAGCTTGTCGCTTTGGTTGACCACGTTGTCGCCGTCCAGCGCCGAGACGGGCACTATCTGTATGGTGTCGACGTTGAGCTTTTTGGCGAATTCGCGGTAATCGGCACTGATGCGCTCGAACACCTCCTGGCTGAACTCCACCAGATCCATCTTGTTGACCGCCACCACGAACTGCTTGATGCCGAGCAGGCTGGCGATAAAGCTGTGACGACGGGTCTGATCCAGCACGCCCTTGCGGGCATCGATCAGAATGATGGCCAGATCACAGGTGGAGGCACCGGTCGCCATGTTGCGGGTGTACTGCTCGTGGCCCGGGGTATCCGAGATGATGAATTTGCGTTTCGCCGTCGAAAAATAGCGGTAGGCCACGTCTATGGTGATGCCCTGCTCGCGCTCGGCCTGCAGGCCGTCCACCAGCAGCGCCAGATCCAGCTTCTCGCCTGTGGTACCAAGCTTCTGGCTGTCGGACTCCAGCGCTTTGAGCTGATCTTCATAGATCTGCTGGGAGTCATGCAGCAGGCGACCGATCAAGGTGCTCTTGCCGTCGTCCACGCTGCCGCAGGTGAGAAAACGCAGCAGGCTCTTGTGCTGCTGGGCGTGCAGGTAGGCTTCAATGCCCTGTTCGCTGATGGCGGTCTGAATATGGTTGTTCATGATGCGATTCCTTAGAACATTTTTTTAGAAATAGCCCTGACGCTTCTTCTGCTCCATGGAGCCTGCCTGATCGTGGTCAATCAGCCGCCCTTGCCGTTCGCTCGAGGTGGTGAGCAGCATCTCTTCGATGATCTCCGGCAGCGTGGTGGCATCGGATTCGATGGCCCCGGTCAGCGGGTAGCAGCCGAGGGTACGGAAGCGCACCAGCTCCTGCTTCACTTCATCTTCAGGGCCGATGGGCATGCGCTCGTCATCCACCATGATCTTGATGCCATTGCGTTCCACCACCGGGCGCACGGCCGCGAAGTAGAGCGGCACTATGTCGATGTTCTCGAGATAGATGTATTGCCAGATATCCAGCTCGGTCCAGTTGGAGAGCGGGAACACCCGTATGCTCTCCCCCTTGTTGACCTGGCTGTTGTAGACGCGCCACAGCTCGGGTCTCTGGTTTTTCGGGTCCCAGCGGTGAGACTTGTCACGGAAGGAGTAGACCCGCTCCTTGGCACGGGACTTCTCCTCGTCACGACGGGCACCGCCGAAGGCAGCATCGAAGCCGTGCTGGTTGAGCGCCTGTTTGAGCCCTTCTGTCTTCATGATGTCGGTGTGCTTGCCGCTGCCGTGCACGAAGGGGTTGATCCCCATGGCGAGGCCATCCGGGTTCTTGTGGACGATGAGATCCAGCCCGTACTTTTTGGCGGTCTCGTCGCGAAATTTAATCATCTCCTTGAACTTCCAGTCTGTGTCGACATGCAGCAAGGGGAATGGGATCTTGCCCGGATAGAAGGCCTTGCGAGCCAGGTGCAGCATGACGGAGGAGTCCTTGCCGATGGAGTACATCATCACCGGGTTTTCAAATTCGGCAGCCACCTCGCGGATGATATGGATGCTCTCGGCCTCCAGTTGCTGCAAATGCGTCAGTCTTTCACGGTCCATGTCGGGTCCTCTGGTCTGGCTAACGCGCCGGGTCAGGGCGCGATTCGGGTTCAGGTCGGTGCCGCTGTCGCCGCACCGTCAAATCGGTTCATGGTCACAACATTCGGGATGGGGGCTCAGGCCAGGTTGACCAGCTTGAGGTCGCAGGCGCCCTCAGCCTCAGGCTGTCCCTCGCCGAACCAGGCCAGCCGCTCGCGCAAGGCCACCACTTCACCGATGACGATGAGGGACGGGCTCACTGCCTGCTGGGCCAGTACAGCCAACTCAGCCAGGGTGCCGGTCAGCACGCGCTGACGGGCCGTGGTGCCCCGCTCTATGATGGCGATGGGGGTCTGGCTGCTGCGGCCGTGGCTCACCAGTTGCTGCTGAATATGTTCGGAGCGCATCAGCCCCATGTAGATAACCAGGGTCTGCTGGGTCATGGCGAGCTGCTGCCAGTCGGGCTCCTTGCCCTCTTTCTGGCAGTGGCCCGTGATGAAGACGGCACTCTGGGCGTGGTCGCGGTGGGTAAGCGGGATACCGGCATACGCGGTGGCACCAGCGGCGGCCGTGATGCCGGGCACTACGGAGAAGGGGATCCCCTCTGCCGCCAGCACCTCCAGCTCCTCGCCGCCACGGCCAAACATGAAGGGATCACCGCCCTTGAGGCGCACCACACGGTTACCCGCCCTGGCGTACTCCACCAAGAGACGGTTGGTCTCTTCCTGGGGCACGCTGTGGGCACCGGCCTTCTTGCCGACCGAGACCAGGGTGGCATCGCGGCGCACCAGATCCAGGATCTCCGGGGAGACCAGCTGGTCATAGAGCACCACTTCCGCCTGCTGAATTTGTTGCAGCGCCTTGAGGGTCAACAGGCCCGGATCGCCAGGGCCCGCACCGACCAGCACCACCTCGCCCACCTCGCTTTGGGCCTTGTCGAGCCCGTCATTGAGCCAGGTTTCGGCACTCTGCCAATCCTGCTTTTCGATAAGCCCGGCCAGGGTGTTGGAGGCAAAGGCGCGCTCCCAGAAGCGGCGGCGATCAGAAATGGATGAGAGCACCTGCTTGGCCTTGTCACGCACCCGACCTGAGAGCTCGGTGAGCCCCCCCAGGTGGCGGGGCAGCAGACTCTCGAGTCGCTCGCGCAACAGGCGCACCAGGACGGGGGCCTTGCCACCGCTGGAGACGGCGACCATCAGGGGCGAGCGATCTATGATGGAGGGAAAGATGAAACTGGAACGTTTTGGGTCATCCACCACATTGACGAATAGACCCAGCTGGTTGGCGCTTTGATAGACCAGGGCGTTGACTTCGAGATTGTCGGTGGCGGCCACCACCAGCAGCTGACCAGCCAGGTGAGCCGGGGTGAAGCGCTCGACCAGATGGGTAAAACGGCCGGCAAATTCAGCGAATTCGGGTTCAATCTCGGGGGAGACCAGGGTCAGCCTTGCGCCTGCCGCCAGCAGCAGACGCGCCTTGCGCAGGGCCACCTCGCCCCCGCCTACCAGCAAGACGGGGCGGCCTTCCAACCTGGCAAACATAGGTAAATAATCCATTTCGGCCCATCCCTCGGAACACGACTAATATGGGGCGACTATAGGCAGGGCTGCTTATCCCTCAAAATAATAAAAAATGCTTTTTAATGCATTTTAGTAATTAGCAAAGCCATATGATGACAAAGGCGGACGATCATCCTTGTGGTGCTCGGCGCAAGGCCATAGGCTAGTGAATGTGTTTCATAAGGAGCTAGATAATGAATGAGTCATTGATTGTGCTAGGGATCTTCGTGTTCCTGGTGATCGTCACCCTGGGTGCCGGCATCAAGATAGTGCCGCAAGGCTACAACTGGACAGTGGAGCGCTTCGGCCGCTACACCCGCACTCTCTCCCCCGGCCTCAACCTGCTTATCCCCTATGTGGATAGAGTCGGTCACAAGATCATCATGATGGAGCAGGTGCTGGACATTCCGGCGCAAGAGGTGATCTCCCGCGACAACGCCAACGTCACCATAGACGCCATCAGCTTCGTGCAGGTGGTGGATGCCCGCAAAGCCGCCTACGAGGTCAACGATCTCACCAGCGCCATCCGCAATCTCACCATGACCAATATGCGGACAGTGCTGGGCGCCATGGAGCTGGACGAGATGCTCTCCCAGCGCGACACCATCAACGAGAAGCTGCTGCGCACCATGGATGCCGCCACCGCCCCCTGGGGCATCAAGGTGACCCGGATCGAGATCAAGGATGTACGTCCGCCGCTGGCGCTGGTGGAAGCCATGAACGCCCAGATGAAGGCCGAGCGCCAGAAGCGGGCTGAGGTGCTGGAAGCCGAAGGGGTGCGTCAATCCAAAATCCTCAAAGCCGAGGGGGAGAAGCAGTCCCAGATCCTCAAGGCCGAGGGTGAGCGTCAGGCCGCCTTCCTCGCCGCCGAGGCGCGGGAGCGGGCTGCCGAGGCGGAAGCCAAGGCGACCCATATGGTCTCAAAAGCTATAGCGGAAGGGGATATGCAGGCCATCAACTACTTCGTGGCCCAGAAGTACACGGAAGCCCTGGCCCGTATCGGTGAAGGCCCCAACAGCAAGATCATCATGATGCCGCTGGAAGCAGGCAGCCTGATCGGCTCGATAGCCGGCATGGCCGAGATGTTCAACAAAGATGGCAAGGGTAACAAGTCATGACAGCCCTGCTCGAGGGGCTGACCCACTGGCACTGGCTGGGGCTGGGTTTCATCCTCTTGGCCATAGAAGTGCTGGGGTCGGTGGGCTTTCTGCTCTGGACCGGCATAGCCGCGCTGGAAGTGGGGCTGCTGCTGTTGCTGTGGCCCTTCGGCTGGCAGGCGCAGCTGCTGTTGTTTGCGGTGCAATCCCTGCTCACTACCTGGGCCTGGTGGCGCTGGCAGCACAAGCGCGACCGCTCGGGCCGTGATGCGGCCGCCCCCATCAATGAACGGATGCAGGGCTATGTGGGCCGGGAGCTGGTGCTGCTGGATGACGTGGTGCAGGGGCTGAGCCGGGTCCATCTGGATGACACCGTCTGGACGGTGCGCAGCCAGATGCCGCTCACCGCCGGCAGCCGGGTCAAGGTGGTCGGGACGGACTCCCATATCCTGCTGGTGGAACCCTTGCCTTAACTCGAACGCGCTAACATCGGCTTCACCACACCAAAAAGGGCTCCACGGAGCCCTTTTTCATGAAGTGATGCAGCGGGTTAGAAGCCATCATCCTCGAGGGCAGCGCGCAGCAGATCCTTCCAGCTGATGATGCCGACCAGGGCGCCATTTTCCAGCACCGGCAGGCAGGAGACCCCCTTCTTCAGCATCAGCTTGACGCCGTCACGGACCGGCAGGTGGGAGGCAATGGTGACGGGCTGGCGACTCATGATCTGGTGAGCCCGCCGGTTGAGGGTCTCTGTGTCGCGGCTCATCTCGGCCTCGGAGCCCAGATAGGGGCTGATGGCGCGGAACAGATCCCTGTCCGAGATGACTCCCACCAGTTGATCCTCTTCCAGCACCAGCAGATGGCGAAAGCGGGCCTGCTCGAAGATATCCTTGATGACACTGAGCCGATCGTCCATGGAGACAGTGGCGACCCGGGTCGTCATGATGTCCTTGATAAGCATGCTAACCTCCCGTAACCCAACTGGTTTCTCTGTTATGGCATCTTTTTACCACGCCAGCCAGTCGCCCGTCCTTAGCCCAAGTGCAAATCTGCGCCATTTCACGTAAGATCCGCGCCAGATTTTCTCCTCCATTTTGAGCAAGCAGACCCCACCCATGATAGTTGCCAGTCAAATCGAACTGATCCGCGGCGGCCGCAAGCTGCTGGACAACGCTTCCGCCACCATTCACCCGGGCCACAAGGTGGGCCTGGTGGGTAAAAATGGCAGTGGCAAGTCCACCTTTTTTGCACTGGTACGGGGCGAGCTTGCCATCGACAGCGGCAGCTTCAGCCTGCCCGCAGGCTGGCAGATCGCCGGCGTCGCCCAGGAGACACCGGCGCTGGACTGCTCTGCGCTGGACTACGTGATCGACGGTGACAAGGAGTTCCGCTCACTGGAAGCCCAGCTGGCCCAGGCCGAGCTGGATGACAACGGCATACTGGTGGCCGAGTTGCACGGCAAGCTCGATACCATAGGCGCCTACAGCATTCGGGCCCGCGCCGCCGAGCTGCTGCACGGTCTGGGTTTTGGCGACGAGCAACTCGGCTCGCCGGTACGCAGCTTCTCCGGTGGCTGGCGCATGCGCCTGAACCTGGCCCAGGCACTGCTCTGCCGCTCAGACCTGCTGCTGCTCGATGAACCGACCAACCACCTGGATCTCGATGCCGTCATCTGGCTGGAGAAGTGGCTCAAGGGCTATCAGGGCACGCTGGTGCTGATTTCGCACGACCGCGATTTCCTCGATTCTGTCATCAGCCGCATCATCCATATCGAGAACGGCAAGCTCAACGAATACACTGGCGGCTACTCCGACTTCGAACTGCAGCGTGCCGAGCAGTTGGCCCAGCAGCAGTCCATGTACGAGAAGCAGCAGCGGGAGGTGTCCCACATGCAGGCCTATGTGGACCGCTTCCGCTACAAGGCCTCCAAGGCCCGTCAGGCCCAGAGTCGCCTCAAAGCCATGGAGCGGATGGAGAAACTCCTGCCCGCCCACGCCGATTCCGAATTCAGTTTCGAGTTTCGCGAGCCGTCGGCTCTGCCGACCCCGCTGATCGCCATGGAGAACCTCAGCGCCGGTTACGGCGACAAGGTGATCCTGGAGAAGATAAAGATGAACCTGGTGCCGGGTTCGCGCATCGGCCTGCTCGGTCGCAACGGCGCCGGCAAGTCCACCTTCATCAAGATGCTGTCGGGCACCAATCCGCCCCTGTCGGGCAAGCTGGAAGTGAGCGCCGGCGTCAGCATTGGCTATTTCGCCCAGCATCAGCTCGAAACCCTGCGGCTCGACGATACCCCCCTCGATCACCTGGCCCGCCTCGCGCCAGACAAGTCCGAGCAGGAGCTGCGCAACTATCTGGGCAGTTTTGGTTTTCACGGTGACAAGGCGCTCGACAAGGTGGCTCCCTTCTCCGGCGGCGAAAAGGCACGGCTGGTGCTGGCACTCGTCACCTGGCAAAAACCGAACCTCTTGCTGCTGGATGAACCGACCAACCACCTGGATCTGGAGATGCGCCACGCCCTGACCATGGCGCTGCAAGGCTTCGAGGGCGCCATGGTGGTGGTCTCGCACGACCGTCACCTGCTGCGCACCACCACGGATGACTTCTATCTGGTCCACGGTGGCCGGGTCGAAGCCTTCGACGGCGATCTGGACGACTACCACAAGTGGCTCGGTGAGCAGGAGAAAGAGGCCAACGCCAAGCCCAGCGACGGCATCATCTCCGCCAACTCGGCGCTGGCGCGCAAGGATCAGAAGCGGCGCGAGGCGGAATTCCGCCAGCAGACCCGCCCCCTGCGCCAGAAGCTGGAGAAGCTGGAAGCCAGCATGGCGAAATTGCAGACCCGGTTGGCGGCGGTGGAAGAGCAGCTGGCCGACCCCGCCATCTATGAAGAGGCTGCCAAGAACAAGCTCTCTGAGCTGCTCAAATCCCAGGGCCCTATCAAGGAAGAGCTGGATGGTGTCGAGCTGGAGTGGATGAGCCTCTCTGAAGAGCTGGAAACCATGGAGCAGATCTTCCTTGCATGATGACCCGCTGATAGCGACCGAGCGGGTCGCCGTACACGAATTGCCGACCCCCATCGGCTTCTGGCACTGGAGCGGCAAGGTCTATGGCGAGCGCAGCCAGGACTGGCTCACGGTGCAGGCACAAGGGGGCAACGTCAACCTGGCCCTGCTGCTGCATCGACTGGATCAGACAGGCATAGCCGTCGACCTGACCGATCTGCAGCCGGCACTGGTGCAGACAGAAGCGGTATTGGCTCCCTGGCGCGCCCTGCGCCAGAACGCCAAATCGCGACTCGATGAGCAGGAATACCAGGCCATGCTGGCCCATGAGCTGGAGCTGGAACGCTTGCAACAAGGGGTCCTGCTGCAGACACTGCGCGGCCTCACCCTGTTTCGCGGCAAGGGCCGCAATCTGTTGAACTATTTATCGTTACTGGGTGCCCAGCAGGGCCCCCTCAGAGATCTGACATGCTGAGTTATCGCCACGCCTTTCACGCCGGCAACCATGCCGACGTCCTGAAACATGCCGTTCAGGCCCTGATCATCGAGTCCCTCAAGAAGAAGGATAAGCCCTACATTGTGCTGGACACCCATGCCGGCGGCGGTCTCTACGACCTGCGCGGCGACTGGTCCCAGAAGAAGGCCGAGTATGCCGATGGCATAGGCCGGTTGTGGGATGAGCGGGCCCAATGGCCCGCCATGGCCCCCTATCTTGGCGTCATCGACGAGATGAATCAGGGCGGTGAGCTGCACTACTACCCGGGCTCCCCCGAACTGTCGCGCCGTCTTGCCCGCGAGCAGGACAAGCTGGCCCTGATGGAGTTGCACAACAACGAGGTGGAAGACCTGCGCGCCAACATGGGCTATGACCCCAGAGTCGTCGTGCACCACCGTGACGGCTTCGAAGGGCTGGTAGCCCTGCTGCCGCCGACCCCGCGCCGCGGGCTTGTGCTGATCGACCCACCCTATGAGCTCAAAGAAGATTACTTCGCCGTGGTCGATACCCTGAAAAAAGCGCAGAAGCGCTGGGCGACCGGCATCTACGCCCTCTGGTATCCCATCCTGGGGCAGGAAGCGGACAAATCCCGCGACATGCTGCGCGCCATCAAGCGGGAAAACTTCGGTAACGTGCTGGTGGCCGAGCTGGAAGTGGCCGAACAGACCGCCGACTGGGGCATGAACGGCTCCGGCATGCTCATTATCAGCCCCCCCTGGATGCTGGACGAGCAGATAGAAGCCTTCCTCAAACCCTTGTGCGCCAAGCTGGCCCAGGGGGCTGGCGCCAAGTACAAGGTGGAATGGTTAAGCAAAACGGAAGCCTGAGACCAGCCCCGAGATTTGAAACAAAAAGCCCCTTTCGGGGCTTTTTGTCATTCCGGGCCGGGATATTCATGACTGGGCGACTGGCAGAACCATCACCCTTGATAGGTTCTCCCTATCCAACCATTAGATGAGAATAGTTTTCATTTAATGCAATTGTGGCGGATACTGCTGTCATCACCAGAGGGAGTCACCATCATGAAAAAGACCATCAGCTTTGCCATCCTGCACTTCGGTGTAGCCTTTACCGTGGCTTACCTGCTGACCGGTGAGCTGCTGACCGCCAGCCTGATCGCCCTGATAGAGCCCGCCGTCAACACGGTCGCCTTCTACTTTCATGATCTGGGCTGGCACAAGTTCAAACCCAGTCACAGCCTGCAGGCCAAGACCAGCAGCTTCGCCCTGGTACACTTCAGCGTGGCGTTTGCCGTCGCCTTCCTGCTGAGCGGCGAACTGCTCACCGGCGGCGTGATGGCCATCATAGAGCCCGCCATCAACACTGTTGTCTTCTTCTTCCACGAGCGGCTGTGGCGCGCCCGCCAGCAACTGGCGCTGGCCTGAACGCCTTGCCTTGTTCAGGGCCGCCCAGCGCAAAAAGCGCTCGGCGGCCCCGTCTCATTGTGTTCTAGTAGCCGGGTATCCCACTCTTTTTGCTGGAGTCTTTCCGATGAACAAGATGCTGCTTGGCCCTCTTCTCTTTGCCCCTCTTCTCTTTGCCCCTCTGCTGGCCTGTGCTGCCACCCCTTCCTTTGATTGTGCCAAGGCAGCCGGCGCGGCCGAAACCCTGATCTGCAAGGATGCCGCGCTGGCGGCGCTGGATAACGAGCTGGCCGCCCTCTATCCCAAGGCGCTCGCCAACCTCTCCCCCGAACAGTTCAAAACGGAGAAGACCATGCAGCGCGGCTGGATCAAGGGTCGCAACGACTGCTGGAAGGCCAAGGATCTGCGCCAATGCGTAGAGGAGAACTACCAGCAGCGGATCACTGAGTTGCAGATAAAAGGTGGCCAGCTAATGGTCACGACACCGGTCGACTACCAGTGCGGCAACAAGGTCACCCTCTCCACCTACTTCTATAACGATGCCAAGCTGCCCGCCGCCGTGATCAACCTGAGCGAAGGGGATAGCCAGCAACAGGTGCTCGCCTATGAAGCCCCCAGCGCCAGCGGCGCCCGTTATGAAGGCCAGAACCTCAGCCTCTTCACCAAGGGGGACGAGGCCAGCCTGGAGCGTTACGGCCAGCCGTCGCTCAACTGCACAGTGAGCCCAGCCAAGGGCTAATCCCGTCCCGGGGCCGGTCAGATTGCCGGCCCCGTTCTTGATTAGATGGCGATATCCAGTGCCTTGCCCTCTCTGATAACCCGCATCTTGAGCGATCCCGGCTTGCTGATATTGAGCAGTTCGCGCACCTTGTCGATCTCGATGGGGCGATACGCCACCCCGTTGACCTGCTCTATGAGATCACCGTTCTTCAGGCCGTAGGGGATCAGCGCCTGCTCATCGTTGTAATAGATCTGCAGATGCTGACCATCAAAGCGCACCGCTATATTGCGCAGGAAGGGCGGTAATTGCCGCGCCAGGCTGCCTGCGTCGTAGCAGATCATCATGCGCCCCGGAATGATCGCAAAACGCTTGAAGCGGTTCACAAAGTCCAGGCCAAGGGCATACTTGTCGTTGCCGTTTTCCGACACCCGCAACTGACCGAGCGGACGCTCGTCAAACTGAAGATCCGTGAGGATATGTTCACTTGCCGCCTGCATACCGCTCGCATCAGCCCCTTTTCGCGGGCTAGCACCTGCACCAAGCAACGCCTGCTTGTCGGCCATAAAGCCGATAAAGGCGCGATCGACATAGCTCTGATCGGCCCCGGTATCGAGGTACATTCGCACGCTGCTCTCGCCGTGAGTCAGGTAGATGGCCGGTGAGCGGTTGTAGCTGTCTTCATATCCGATACAACGCTCGAACCCGGCGGCGGACGGCGCCCTCAGCGAGGCGCTGATCTGATGCTGCCCGTTATCAAACACCCAGTTGAAGCGCCGTATGGTATCAATCCCGAGTACACCATCGATGCGGGTACCGATGGACTGGGAGAAGAGCTCAAAATCCATGGTTCCCCACAGATCGCTGTCATCTATGGTGACCGACCCCACCGAGAAGGGTACCGGCTGCACGAATCCAAGCTGATCACTACCCACTTGACCCGATACGCTGGCCACATTGGCAAAGTCGGCCTGATAGGCCAGGGGCAGTTCACTTAAGCTGAGCGCCTTGAATCGAGTGGCAAGGCGGCGATCAATCACAGTGATGCTGGCGCCGGTATCGAGCAGAAACTGGTACTGCTCACCGTCTATGGTGACGGGTATCAGGGGAGCACTTTCGTAATGAACAGCCAGTACTGGCGCGGATGAGGCTGCCGTGGCGGACGAGTCAGGGTCGCTGCAGCCCTGGACGGCGGAGAGGATCAATATGGCCAGTGCCATTGCGTTGAACTGCAATGTCATAACACTCCTTTACGATAGCGAATGCGCTGCCCCCACCACGGCATCACAGAACACTATCTTGTTGATTTATAGATAAATAAACTATCTTCGCCGGTGCTGGTGACAATAACAAAGAGTTTTATGCTGACTCAAGCTTATTATGACCACGAATCCTCTACGGCTATCCGTCAGGAGAGGCATCCACCGCCTCCCGGCTATCCACAGTTCACCCTGTCCTATCGATTAATTTATTGATCTTGCACAGAAATCCGACATCTTGCCCTTCCCCTCTGCACTAGCACCGCTAATATATTCGATTGGCAACATTTGCCTCGTCGGAGTCTCCCCCATGAGCCCTGCCAGCGATCATCCCTTGGTTAAAAGCAGCAATCTGGAAGCTGAAATCCTGTGCGGTAGCCATGCTGGCATTTGCCGTGGCCAATGGTCACACTGATTTTCTATACGGTCGTAATTGTTGTGCAAAAAGAAGAGATCAAGCGAATACACCCAGCTTCAGAGCTAGGAAGGTAATTCATTGAATTATAATGTTATTTACAGCTCTCTGAATCGATATAAAGCGGAGTTAGATAGAAGGCGGTATTAATGTGTTAGTACCGCCTTCTATCTAATCAATGTTATAGGGCAAGGTAGGCTATGGAAATATTTGGAAGCACAATAACAACTAACGTATTGTTGGTTCTCTACATTGCATGGTATTTGTTTGGAAAGAAAGTGATTGACGCTTACTCTTCTAGAAAAGGGAATAATCGAGCTGATAAAGAAGATATAGGTGAATTAGAATCCCTCAGATCAGCTGGTCGTCAACCGTTTGATATCGAGCTTGAAAAACAAAAAGCTCAAGCTGCATATATTGTAGAGGAGTTTAAAGAAAGCCTAAAAATTAGAATAGAAACAAAAAGAAAGCTTTACGAAGGACTCGTAGATCTTAAAGTCTACACGAGACACTTTTACCATCGAGCAAAATCAACTGATGAAGCACAGATGGCCTTTGATAAATTTCAGGATACCTTGGCTCAAGTGAGCGACTTTATGAGCTGCAACAAACATTTTGTCAAAGAAATTGATCCTAAATTTCTCACTGAATTTGAGAAAAAAGTGAACGTATACCTAGATAGCTTTCGAAACGCAAATGAGTCGATTAATAGCGGCAATACTAATAATACGCTAGTTGATAGTCGAAATGCATCAGCTACTGAGCTTCTAGATCAGATAGATAATTATTTGGAAAAAATATTCAAAATAAACCCGGCAGAGTTGCCTTATAACAAATCAATGCTGCCGACCGCTAACGCGTCGGCTGATTGAGGCGTTAGCATTCACGAGGAAGTCGAGTGGAAAAATTATTCGAATATGTAGCTAAGGAATGGAGTGTTGTTTCTCAAGCACCATTTGCCTTTCTAATTTTGGCTGCAATCATGTTTGGCTTGGCCTATCTCGCAGCTAAATGGCGTTACACAGCCGTTGTTGAGCAAACTAAGTCTGCTAATGAAACATTGAAGGAGCGCCTTCATCTAAAAACTGAGCAAGCTGAATCATATAAAGATCGCGCATTAAAATATGACGAAAAAGTTCATTCGGTTGTCGACTCCGATGAGGTCGCATTAAAGGAAAAAACGCTCGAAGTCGTGAAAAATCTTCGTGAATTTATCGAACGCTATAAGCGAGAAGATCAAACTAACATGATGGAGCGTCATAATTTTTCAGCAGCCCAGTCTGAAGAGCAGAGAAATATTGAATGGAATAGACAAACAAATCATATGATGCGACTCAGTAGTGAGATGAACGCTGAGTATGATCGACGCTTTAGGGTCGACACTATGATGTTAAGAGACGAGCTTCGCTCACGGCTGCCAGATTATGATCCCCAAGATAGGCATCGTGATTCAGCATATGAACACCCAACAAATTATTTTGGCTTTAATGATGTTGCTAGTGATCTAGAACGCATGGCCAAAATGCTAACAAATAAAGGAACGGGACGCGAAAAATCTGCGCCCGTGCTTTAAGCGTCATACAAGTAGCGAGGACAGTATGAGTGCAACTTTTTCTCTGTTAAAACATGGAGATAGACGGGTCCTAGAAGCCTATCGTATTGCTAATGCAATGTGGGATGAAATACTGGCGAATTACCAAGGTGACCTTGGTTATCTAGTTAATGCTTTAAGCTCTAAACAGCTTCAATTTGAATGGACTTTAAAAGATCTTGGTCTCAATCGTTGGAGTGCGCAAGAAGTAATGGTTTTTTCAGGGCTATCATACTATCTTGACTGTGAGGATGATGCATATCGTAGCCTTGCAATTAGCGTAGCTGAAGCGTTCGAAATGAGCTATTGCAGCATTGAGGTTAAATCTCTAGCAAAAAGAGTAGCAGCCATGTTTTATCTTGAGAGAGGTTTCTATGGATAACTATCCTCAAGAGTACAATATGGCTTCGTATATTCAATGGCATGACCAGAATGTAGAGCAAGAAAAGTCATTAAATGATGAATTAGATCTATTGCTTTCAGACTTAAAAGCAACAAATAAAAACCGATTAGGTAAGTTAGCTGACTTGCTTTCTCGAATTCACTCATTTCACTTGCTAGCTAGCAAAATGAAGCGAGAAGATGTCTCTGATTGTGAGACACAAATTCAGCTTCAAGACCGTTTGCTAAAAAACTACGACTCCTTATTTAAAACAAAGGAGTCAGTTATTGATAAACTGTGGCGTAAGAACAAAGGGCGAACACTTGAAAACTGTATTACGAGTCAGAACATAAAGCAAAACCTAGGTGATTTGGTTCGAACATCTATTGTAACTTCTACATTTTCTTATGCAGAGAACTTAGCCTCCTCTATTGGTCTTTGGAAAGATCTTGTAGCTGAACTACGTATAAATGAGAGCGATTACTCTGACATAGAGTCGATTGAAGCACAGCAAGAAGCAAAGATGGATAATGGCTATTTCGCTTATCACCTTGACATTAAATATGCAGACGGCTTGCGTGTGGAAGTCCAAATATACTCTAAGTTAAGTGAGGTTTGGCGCCATTTATCTCATAAACTATACGAGAAAATTAGGCTTGGAGAAGATGTCAATTGGGGACATGGGACTGCGGCATCTAGAATTGTGTCTTTGGGGCACTTACTTCACCTAGCAGAGTGTGAAGTACAGTATCTAAAAAATACGATAGGAAAATAATTGCATAAAAAACTATTTAAGAGTGATTCTCAACACTTGGTATTTTTGCTATGCGTTTAGTTTTTATAGTTATCTGCGGCGGAGGTATTGCGTTGTTCACACCTTAACAGGGCGTTAGCCATAAGGAGTTTTAATGTACATCGTAGAAACAAAGAAAAGCCCAGATTTTGATGATTCAGACCGCAAAATTGGGACACCCACCATTCTGAGCGCCAGATAGCGGTCACGAGCTGACACCAGCCTCCTTCGCCACAGGCGGGCACGGTATTGTTGCCCCCCCCTGCAAGCCGCCGAGCCGAGTTTAGCGGGTCAGGAGCGCCGTCATGGACGACGGCGCAGCCGCAGGCGGCAGATGGGCCAGATCGGATCAGGGTGAGCACTGCTCGACCCCGATATGGCGCGAGAACAGGGATGTTCGAAGCGGGCTTTGGCCAAAGCCATGGATGGCGAAGGCCAAAGTCCCGTGTGCAGCGATCCGTCCGACCCGATGAAGGAGGCGAGGGAATCTGCGAAGCGGGCGGCTTGCCGGGGGAGAAGACCTTTGGTCTTACTTGCAATAAAAAGTGGGTCTTTTCAAAGTCACTCGCCCCGGCCAGAAGGGCGGGCGAAACCCCGTCGAGGGCAAGGCCCTCCCATTCGATGGGGCGACGCCACATCCAGAGAGCTGCTGCGCAAATCACTGCGCCGATGGGGCGCCCCTCCCCTCGGGTATTCAATCCCGCCCGCCACTGACCTATAGTGAGCCCCTACTCGAACAACCTTTGCGAGCAGCAATATGTATATCGGCGAATTTGCCCGGCTGGCGGGCACCACTCCCAAGGCTATCCGCCTCTACGAACAGATGGGGCTGCTGCCCGAACCCAGGCGGCGCGGCAAGTATCGCGTCTACCGGGCGGAAGATCTGGAATGGGTCGGGTTTATTCGCCAGGCCCAGCAGCTGGGTTGCAAACTGAGTGAGCTCACCCCCCTGCTGGCAGGCATGACCGATATGGCGCAGTTTCCCTGGCAGAAGGTGGAACGCCTTATCGCCGACAAGCTGGCGCAGATCGGCGCGGAGCAGGCCCGTTTACAGCGCCAGCATCAAGCCCTGACCCAGTGCGCTGCGCTGCTGCAACAGCATCCCTGCCGCACGCCCATCCTCCAGCAAGACTAAGCCCGGGCAAGCGCTTTTCGATGGCAAGCCAGTCGCCCTGACCATCAACCTAATCAAAGAGGGCCGCTGTGCCCCTTGACTCTGTCCCATGGGACAGAGGGTCTAATGCGGGCTCACCCTATCAGGAGCCCTGACCATGCCACCCCGTCTGCTTGTCATCAACGGCAATCCCAAACCCGACAGCTTCTGCCATGCCCTGGCCCGCGAGTATGCTCGCAGCGCCGAGGAGGCTGGCGCCGAGGTCACACTGCTGCACGTGGGGGAGCTCGCCTTCGAACCGGACTTGCGCCATGGCTATGACCTTATGCCGCCGCTGGAGCCGGATCTTCTGGCGTTGCAGCAGAGCCTGAGTGCCGCCCATCATCTGGTGATCGTCTCCCCCCTCTGGTGGGGCAGCATGCCAGCCCGTCTCAAGGGCCTGCTGGATCGCACCCTGCTCTCCGGCTTCGCCTTTCAATATGTCAAGGGCAAGGCCCAGCCCCTGCGCCTGCTCGCGGGCAAGACGGCGCGCCTGCTGCTCACCATGGACAGCCCTGTCTGGTACTACCGCTGGTGGCTGGGGGATCCCGCCTCGCGCATCCTCGACAAGCAGGTACTGGGGCTGTGCGGCATCCGGCTTACCCACCGCCAGCACCTGGGGCCCATGCACACAGCCAGCGATCAGGACAGGGCCCGCTGGCTGACAGAGACCGGCGCTGCGGCCCGCGCCGATGTGCGCCGGCTAAGTCGCCGCACATGAAAAAGCCCCGCATTGCGGGGCTGCTTGTTATTGGCGGTGGCCGACTCAGTTGACGGCGACCGGCTCGCTCATGTTGGCGGGCGGCGGAGTCTGAAACTCGCGCTCGGCCTCGTCGAAGCGATCCACCATGGCCTTGGAGGGCGCCTTGTCCAGCAGGCTGAACACCACAATCGCCAGGGCGGAGAAGAGGAAGCCCGGGATGATTTCATACAGCCCCAGCCAGCCGAACAGCTTCCAGACGATGACTGTGATGGCACCCACCAGCATGCCTGCGAGGGCGCCGTTGCGGGTCATGCGCGACCAGAGCACGGAGAGCAGCACAACGGGACCAAAAGCGGCACCAAAGCCAGCCCAGGCGTAACTCACCAGCCCCAGTACCCGGTTCTCCGGGTTCACGGCCACGGCAATGGCGATAAGCGCAATCACCAACACCATGGCACGGCCAACCCACACCAGCTCCTGCTGGGAGGCGTTCTTGCGCAAGAAGGGCTTGTAGAGATCTTCGGTAATGGCGCTGGAACAGACCAGCAGCTGGCAACTTAGCGTGCTCATCACAGCCGCCAGAATGGCGGAGAGCAGCACCCCGGCGATCCAGGGGTTGAACAGTATCTTGGAGAGCTCGATAAAGACCCGCTCAGGGTTGGCAGTCACACCGCCAGCCTGCTCGGTGAAGGTGGAGAAGTAGGAGAGGCCGAAGAAGCCGATGGCCACGGCGCCACCGAGGCAGAACACCATCCAGGTCATGCTGATGCGGCGGGCATTGACCATGGAGTGGTGAGAATCCGCCGCCATGAAGCGCGCCAGTATGTGGGGCTGGCCGAAGTAGCCCAGGCCCCATGCCATCAGCGAGATGATGGCGATGAAGTCCAGGTTCTTGAACATGTCGAGGTTGCTGGCGTTCTGCGCCGCCACCTGCACCATGGCGGTGTCGATGCCGCCAACGACGATGATGACGAATACCGGCGTCAGGATCAGGGCGAAGATCATCAGGGTCGCCTGCACCGTATCGGTCCAGCTCACCGCGAGGAAGCCGCCGAAGAAGGTGTAGGTGATGGTGGCCGCGGCACCGACCCAGAGGGCGGTGTCATAGCTCATGCCGAAGGTGCTCTCGAACAGGCGGGCACCGGCCACCACGCCGGAGGCGCAGTAGATGGTGAAGAACAGCAGTATCACCAGGGCGGAGAGGATGCGCAGCACCCGGCTCTTGTCCTCGAAGCGGTAGGTGAAATAGTCCGGCAGAGTCAGGGCGTTGCGGTTCTTCTCGGTGTGAACCCGCAAGCGACCGGCGACCCAGCGCCAGTTGAGATAGGCCCCTATGGTGAGGCCGATGGCGATCCAGCTCTCTGAAATACCGCCGATGAAAACGGCGCCCGGCAAGCCCATCAGGAGCCAGCCACTCATGTCGGAGGCCCCGGCAGAGAGGGCGGTGACCCAGCTCCCCATTCGGCGGCCGCCGAGAATGTAGTCGTCAAAGTTGCGGGTGGCGCGATAGGCGATAAAACCGATCAAGACCATCCCGAGGATATACACCAGAAAGGTGATAAGCATGGGGGTGCTGGCTGTCATTCAAAACTCCATTAGGTGACGTGTGTACCCGTTCTGACGACGGGCTCTTCCTTAAAAAACCGCCCTAGCTTAATCAGCAGATCCCATGACCTCAACCACTTTTAACAAATAAAAAACACAATATAAACGTTTCATCTCTAACTAACGAACCACTCAAGGAGCAATCAGCCAGATTTTATCCTGAGACAGCAAGGGCTTGTCTGCGCCCCTCCCCCCTGGCGCCAGGTGGCATGACAGCAAAAAAAAAAGCCCCGACCACAGATCGGGGCTTGAGACGATGAACGACAGGATCAGCGATTGATGGCGATCGGCATGCCGCTGCGCTGCTCCAGCGCCTGCTTGACCAGCTGGGAGTCGCTGTCGGCATGGGCGATAAAGCGGGTCACGGCCTGGGTCATGGGCAGCGGAGCAGGCAGACTGGAGTTGAACTCGGCTTCGCTGCGGGACAGGGGCTGGTGTACTTCCAGATAACGGCGGCCATCGGGCTCGACGGTGGCCTTGATCGGCTGGTTGACGAACTGCACCCGCGTGCCGACCGGGATCTGCTTGAACAGGTACTCTATGTCTTCGTTACGCAGCCGCACGCAACCGTGGCTTACCCGCAGACCTATGCCGAACTGGGCATTGGTGCCGTGGATGGCGTACATCTTGCCGATGTAGAGCGCAAACAGCCCCATGGGGTTGTCCGGGCCGGCGGGCCAGACTGCCGGCAGGCTCTCGCCACGGGCGGCATACTCGGCATGCATCTTAGGCGTAGGGGTCCAGGTCGGGCCCGCCTTCTTGCGCTGCACGCTGGTCACCCAGTTTTCCGGGGTGTCGGTGCCGAGCTGACCGATGCCGATGGGCAGCACTTCCACCACCTTCTTGCCTTTCGGGTAGTAGTAGAGGCGCATCTCGGCCAAGTTCAGCACTATGCCTTCGCGGGGGGCATCGGGCAGTATCAGCTGATGGGGGATGACCAGCTTCTCGCCCGCCTGCAGCAGCAGGGGATCCGCCTTGGGGTTGGCTTCGAGCATATTGGTCAACCCCAGCTGGAATTTGG
The DNA here is from genome assembly GCF_029237305.1 of Aeromonas sp. 2MA4. Classification (NCBI taxonomy): domain Bacteria; kingdom Pseudomonadati; phylum Pseudomonadota; class Gammaproteobacteria; order Aeromonadales; family Aeromonadaceae; genus Aeromonas; species Aeromonas sp. 2MA4. The sequence goes on from NZ_JAACFY010000012.1 coordinate 129,033, forward strand.
CGGCCACGGCCTCCAGCGGCTGGCCATTTTCCTCTGCCGGCACCACGTATTCCATATTCTCGCCCACCAGACGGCTGTTGGCCCCGGGTAGATCGTATTGAACGGCAAACACAGGCGCGGCGGCCAGTACAAGGCTGCAGCACAGAGCAGCCGCACTATTGCGAAGGAGCTTCATAACTTTCCCATGATGATGACTTGATTGACGTCTCAGGGCTGACAGCTGATTCAAGAGGGATCAGGGGCGCGAAGAGAAGGCCGCCATTTTTCTCCTCTGCACACCAAATTTCAACTGACAACTGGATACGGGTCGATGATTAATATGGCGTTTCCCCTGCCACCTCGACCCGTGTCTTACTCCGTTTGTCCCCTCTGCCAGGCACGCATATCGTAACCTGTGGGAGATTGATGCAACCGCAGATGAAATTGCTCAATGATGGCGAAGATATGGTCGAAAATATCGGCCTGGATCCCTTCGTAATCCGCCCAGGCCGTGGTCGCCGTGAAGCAGTAAATTTCCAGCGGCAGACCGTCGGTAGTCGGTGCCAGCTGGCGCACCATCAGCGTCATGTCCTTGCGAATACCGGTATGGGCCCGCAGGTAGGCGTCCAGATAGGCGCGCAGGGTCCCGAGATTGGTAAGGTGACGTCCGTTGATGGGGCAACTGAGGGCATCGCTGAGCTGCTGGTTATAGGCGCTCAACTCCTGCTCTTTGCGGCCCAGGTAAGGCGCCAGCAGCTGGGCCTGCTTGAGCTGCATCTGCTCATCCGCGGTCAGGAAACGCACGCTGGTCATGTCAATATTGACGCTGCGCTTGATGCGGCGGCCGCCGGATTCTGTCATCCCCTGCCAGTTCTTGAAGGAGTCGGAGATGAGCGCATAGGTGGGGATGGTGGTGATGGTCTTGTCCCAGTTCGACACCTTGACGGTGGTGAGACCGATATCGGTCACCTCGCCGTCGGCGCCGTACTTGTCCATCTGCAACCAGTCGCCGACGCTGAGCATGCGGTTGGCGGAGAGCTGGATCCCCGCCACCAGGCCGAGGATGGGGTCCTTGAACACCAACATCAACACAGCTGTCATGGCACCCAGGCCACTGAACAGGAAGAGCGGTGACTTGCCGAGCAGCAGGGCGATCATCAGGATACCGACCAGTATGCTGGCCACCAGCTTCACCCCCTGGAAGATGCCGCGCAGGGGCAAGTCTCGCCCGAGCCGGGTGTAACGACTCACCGACAGCAGGCAATCGAGCAGGGCAAACAGGGCCAGCAGCAGGAACAGCAGGATCCAGAACTGGGTCGCCATCTCGATCAGCTGCAAACTGTCGGAGCCGCTCGGCAGCCAGATCTCCGCCTGACCGAGCATAACGGCTCCCTGCAACACGAACGCCAAGCGGTAGAAGAGCCGCTGTTGCAGATGAGATGGCAGCCACACCTGCTTGGTCTTGCCAAGGATACCCACCAGCCGCACCAGCAACACGCGGTGCAACAACACATGCAATATCAGCGAGGTAAGGACGATAAAGCCCAAGGCGATCACCAGCGCCATCATGCTGCTGACTTCAACACCCATGCTCGCCAGCCAGTTAAAAAATACCACCTTCATCCCTACCTCCTGCACGTGAAACAGCCGTCAGGGTACGTATCTGCCACCCCATGTCAAATGACAAGTCGCTCAGCCGGAAGCCTGAAACGACAACGCCCGGCGCAGGCCGGGCGTTGTCTCGGAGCGAGGGGCGTTAGCCGACCAGACTCAGGGCATCGCGGGCGATGACCAGCTCTTCATTGGTGGGCATCACCAGCGCCAGACGGCTGCCTTCAGCCGTGATGGGGCCTTCTCCACCGAGCACGGCGGCATTGTTGGCTTCTTTATTTACCTTGAAGCCGAACAGGGCCAGGCGATCCAGCACCATCTCGCGCACCATGGCGGCGTTTTCACCGATACCGCCGGTGAACACCAGGGCGTCGAGGCGACCCTCCATGGCAGCAGCGTAAGCGCCAACATACTTGGCAACTCTGTAGGTGAAGACATCCAGCGCACGCTTGGCGCCAGCGTCGGTCGCATAGTTGGAGGTGACATAGCGGCAATCGCTGCTCACCTCGGTCAGACCCAGCAGACCGGACTCGCGGGTAAGGGTGTGGTTGATCTCGTCCACGCTGTAACCGAGCTGATCGTGCATGAAGAAGACGACGGCGGGGTCGATGTCACCGCAACGGGTGCCCATCGCCAGCCCTTCCAGCGGGGTCAGACCCATGGAGGTATCGACGGACTCGCCGTTCTTGATGGCACAGACGGAAGCACCGTTGCCCAGGTGGCAGTTGATGATGTTGAGCTCGGCCAGCGGCTTGCCCAGCGCCTTGGCGGTCTCTTCCGCGATAAAGCGGTGAGAGGTGCCGTGAGCGCCGTAACGACGGATGCCGTTCTCTTTATAGAGCTTGTAGGGCAGCGCGTAGAGATAGGCTTCCTGCGGCAGCGTCTGGTGGAAGGCGGTGTCAAACACGGCCACGTTCTTCTCGGCAAGTTGCGGGAAGACCTTGAGCGCGGCACGAATGCCGATGAGGTGCGCCGGGTTGTGCAGGGGGGCGAACGGAATGGCGGCCTCGATGCCGGCGATCACGCCATCATCGATGCGAACGGAGCGGGAGAACTGCTCGCCACCGTGCACGATGCGATGGCCGATGGCCACCAGCTGCTCGGCCAGGGTCGGATCCTGAGGCAGGATGTGGCCCACTATGTGGTCGAGGGCGGCCTGGTGAGCGGCACCCACTCCCAGCATGGCTTCGCCCTTGACCCCGTGGAGTTTCCATTTGATACGTGCATCATCCAGATTGAAGCATTCGGCCAGGCCGGACAGCATGTCCTCACCTGTTTCGGCGTCCATTACGGCAAATTTCAGGGAAGAGCTACCGCAGTTAAGGATCAATACCAACTTGCTCATGTTCTACATCTTCCTGTGCTTCGGCTTTATGCCGACAGTGTCGTGTCATCCAACAATGGATGGGATTCCCCTGCCGGGGGCTTATGGTCGCAGGAAAGTGCGCCCAATTTTTCAATACGTTAAGTGCGGGTCCCGAAGACGCTGTGCACTCGATTCATCATGGGGTCGGTGTGGACCCGGAGGGTGCCGCGCACCCGTTGAGCTGCCGTGCTGACGGCTACAGGCCGGCCAGCAAATCCTTGTGCACCTTGACCACCAGCTTCTTCACGTGAGCCGGCTGGTTGGGGGTACAGAGAGGGCGATGCAGTTCTCCCGGCCAGAAGATGGCGAAGTCACCGGGCTGCAACGCCAGATAACTGGTCTGTTCGTCGTCAACGAACCAGAGATCGGGGTGGGGGTGATCGGCGCCGTCATTGACGCAACTGTGAGGCCCGACACCTATCCACTCTTCCCCGCGCAACAGCAGTTGTATATCCAGATACTGCTGATGAAACTCGCCACGGCGATCCGCTGCCGGCTCGGTCAGCTCTTCGCTCACCAGACAGAACAGCGTGAGGCCGTCGATCTCTGTCTTGCCTAGCGGCGCACTCAGCCAGTGGTCGACGCTTTTCACCACCTCGACCATGATGCGGGCCAGCGGGGCGGGCAGCGGCGTTCGCTGCAGGGTATTCAGACTGCCGGTGATCATGGCGAGCGGATCCTTAGGTGTATTCAGGCGGCATCTTTGCCGCAAAATGAAAAAGGACCCTGTTCAGGTCCTTGTGTCGCACCATCTGCAATCCATGCAGACAGGAAGCGTCTATTTGCTCGTGCCGAGCGTCTGAGGTCACTGTTACACACTCATCCGCTGCTTGCCAAGAAACGAAAACGCATTCGTCCGGTGATCGTACCAGCTGAAACAATATTATTCACTACTCCATCGTCGTCGACTTTGACCAGACGCAAAAACGGGAGCATCTGCTCCCGTTTTTTTCACACAACCGGTGTCATTCAAGCCTTGCGGGCGTTTTCCACCGGCTTGGCATACATGGCTCGCCAGATGGCCTTGTGCTCTTGTGGCACCTCTGACTGACGGGTAAGGAAGGCCGCCTGCTCTATGGTATTGGCCTTGCCGGACACATCTGCGGCCAGGTAGTTGCCCGGGAAGAGGCGATAATTGCCCCAGATTGCCTTGTCGATCAGCGCAGCCAGCTCGTCCGGATCGCTGAAACCCTCGCTGATGGGGGCGCCGAAGGAGACATGTACCCGCCCCTTCTGGCCGACGATGCCGGCAACGATGCTCTCGATATCCTCGAACTCGCCTTTTTCGTAGCTGCCGTTGACCGATTTCTCGTACAGCTCGCGCGCCTTGGCCTTGTCGGTGGGATCCAGCTCATAGCTGATGCTGACCGGCACTATGTTAAGGCTGCGCATGTAGTCGACGAAGTCGATTTTCTGCTTCTTGCCATCTACATAGAACATCTTGAGGATGGCGGGATCCGTCTTGTCATCGCCATTCTTGGCGCGCCCTTCCTTCTGGGCGATCCAGATAGAGTGGCCTTCGTGTACCGACTGGCCGATATAGGCGGACAGCTCGCCGAGCATCTTCATCATCTCCCGCGGTCCCTTGGCGGAGCGCTTGACGATGAAGCTCTTGTTGAGCTTCATCAGCTCGGTGGCGCAGGGTTTGCGCAGCAGGTTGTCACCGATGGCGATGCGCACCGTATCAAAACCATGGGTATGCAGCCCCCAGTTGACGAACGCCGGATCCATGGCGATGTCCCTGTGGTTGGAGACAAACAGGTAACCCTGCTCTTTCTTGAGGTGTTCGAGGCCGGAGAAGGTCACGCCCTTGGTGGAGGTGGCAATCATGCGGGACATGTAACGGGTCACCCCCATCTGCACCTGATGGATGGTGGTCACCTTGGACCACTTGTAGCGCAGGAATTGGCGGATCAGCGGGCGAATGGCCCAGCCAAGCCAGCTCATCAGGGAACCGAAACGATACTTGGCGATGGCGCCGATAAATTCATCATCCTGGATCAGCCGTTCTATGGCTGCCGGCACTTCTTCATCGCGGTAGGGGCGAATGTCCGCGAATCTATCTACTTCAGTCACAATGTCAGCCTTGCGTGTAAGGAGTCGCGGCCAACCGAGTTGGCCGGGAAATTCAGGGCGCAATTTTACACGCTTTTATGGCAAGGGGTATGGAGCGAGTACGAATAGTGAGATCTGACCAGTTAATCAGGCTGCAATGCCAGTGTCACCGCCGCTTCGGCATGAATCGCAGTGGTGTCATAGAGCGGAACAGCTGCTTTTGAGTCACCCACAAGCAAGGCAATCTCGGTACATCCCAGGATCACGGCCTGGGCACCCGCCTCGGCCAGCCCGGCGATGATGGCGAGATACTCGGCGCGCGATGACGCCAGGATCTCGCCAAGACAAAGCTCGTCATAAATGATGTTGTGCACCCGTTCTCGCTGCGCCGCTGGCGGCACCAGCACCTCAAGCCCGAACAGGGTTTGCAGGCGGCCCTTGTAGAAATTCTGCTCCATGGTGAAACGAGTGCCCAGCAGCCCGACCCTTTGTATCCCGTCCGCCAGCAACTGGCGGGCGGTGGCATCAGCGATATGGAGCAAAGGGATATCGATGGCAGCCTCAATCTCGGGCGCCACCTTGTGCATTGTGTTGGTGCCGATCAGCAGAAAATCGGCGCCGCCAGCCTGCAGCTTGCGCGCCTCGGCAGCCAGCAGCTTGGCGGTCGCGGGCCAGTCACCGGCATGCTGCAGCCGCTCTATCTCGGCAAAGTCGACGCTGCTCAGCAGCACCCGCGCCGAGTGCAGGCCGCCGAGCCGTGCCCGCACGTCCCGGTTGAACGCCTGATAGTAACTGACGGTGGATTCCCAGCTCATGCCACCCAGCAGACCGATACATTTCATGGGGACTCCTTTAATGCAGTGCCAGTGCAGTACGGCGCTGCCAGCGAGATAAAAAAGGCCCCGAAGGGCCAACAAGACAGAAGGTAAGGCCAAAGGTCCAGGGTCTGTTGACGTCTGTCACGGCCGGGCTGACACGTCAAGGGATCCTGGACGCCTAAATCCAGATCATCAGCACGCAGGCTGCCGTGGCGAGCCCCATGCCAAGGTTGAAACGACGCCAGCCTGTGGCGGTGCGGATGATGCGGCGCACCTGGGCACCGAACAGCACCCAAAAGGCACCGGTATATAGGCCGGTCACAAAAAAGATGCCGAGCACCCAGCTGGCCGAGGGCCAGTAAGCCTCCCCCGCCAGGGTAAAGCCACTGATGGCGGAGAGCGCCATCATCCAGGCCTTGGGGTTGAGCAGTTGCAGCATGGCTCCCTGATGGGCCGGAATGAGCGGTCGGTTGCCCTCGGCCGGGCCACTGGCGGTCGCCACCTTCCAGGCCAGCCAGAGCAGATAGGCCGAGCCAATCAGCTTGAGGCTGTCATGCAGCAGCGGCACCTTTTCAAACATCACCCCGAGCCCCAACGCCGTGGCCAGGATCATCAGGTTGATCCCCCCCACCACCCCCACCAGCAGTGGAAGAGTGCGGCGAAATCCCTGGGCGGCACCGGCACTGGTGAGCAGCATGTTATTGGGGCCCGGCGTACCGCAGGTGATGAGGGCAAAGCCCGCCAGGGGAAGCAACCAGTTCAGATCCATCTCAACCTCTTGGTGATACAAAGCGTCCGATATACGGCAAGCCTTCTAATATGCAGAGCCAGCCCAGTGGCGACAAGTCAGAAATGGCTCTTTCTTTCCTGCCAGTGGCGGGAGCTCAATACCAGAGCATCACCACACAAAGCGCCGTCAGCACACCAAGGGAGCCGTTGAGGCGCCGCCAGCCCCGATCCGTGCTGATCCAGTTGCTCAGCTGATGGCCGAACAAGACCCAGACAAAACAGACCGGCAGAGCCACCAGCACAAACATGGTCATCACTGCGAACTGGCTCGGCCAGTAACTGGCCCCGGTCAGGCTGAACAGACTGATGGCGGAGATGCCCATCATCCAGGCCTTGGGATTGAGAAACTGAAAGCCCAGCCCTTCCAGCAGGGTTAACGGACGGGCACGCCGGGCCGGATCACCGGGGGCACCGGCCACGGCGATGCGCCATGCCAACCACAGCAGATAGAGGCTGCCGAAGATCTGCAGCCCCAAGCGCAACAGAGGCCAGCTCTCGAACAGGGGATAGAGCCCCAATGCCATGACCAGTTGCAACACTGGCTGACCCACGGCCACGCCGGTCAGGTGTGGCAGGGTACGGCGCACCCCGAAGTTGGCGCCAGATGCCGTCAGCATCAGATTGTTGGGGCCCGGCGTACCGCAGGTGAGCACGGCAAAGCCGAACAGGGTGACATACCATTCCATCGTCATCTTGTGACTCCTTCATTGCCATATTGTATCGATACAATGTGGTGTATTTGATTGTGAACAGGTTGGCTTTCACGCTATATTGAGGACAATTTTGGATCAATGGATTTATTGTCACCATGACAATCTGGACCCCGGACCTGACCCCCTTCGATGGCCCCCTCTATCTCAAGCTGGTGAAAGCCATAGAGCAGGCCATTCTCAGTGGCGACCTGCCACCCCGAACCCGCTTGCCGACCCACAGGGCGCTGGCAGATCAGCTGGGAGTGACCGTCGGCACCATCACCCGTGCCTATGGCGAGGCGGAGCGGCGCGGCCTGTTGGCAGCCAAAGTCGGACACGGTACCTGGGTCAAAGGGACAGGTACGGATCCGGCCAATGAGTGGGTGATCCGCAAGGAAGAGGGGCATCGCATCGAGCTGTGGCAAAACCTGCCGGTACAACTGGACAGGGCCGCCATCATTCGCCCCATGCTGGAGGAAGTGGCCGACGGGGATCTCAATGCCCTGCTCGGCTATGACAAGGAGGCGGGCCAGCCCAGTCAGCGCCAGCTGTTCATCGACTGGCTGGCCGAGCAGGGGGTGCACGGCAGCGAGGATCGCCTGCTGTTCAGCCACGGCGCCCAGCACGGCATCATGCTCTCTCTGCTGGCCACCGGCTGCGTGGGGGAGACCATTTTATGTGAAGGCCTCAGCTACCCCGGCATGCTGGGCAATGCCCGCCAGCTGAAGAACCAGGTGGTAGGGCTGGCGATGGACGAGGAGGGGTTGATCCCCGCCGCGCTGGAGGCCGCCTGCCGCACGCGGCGGGCCAAGCTGCTCTACCTCACCCCGACCCTGCAAAACCCCACCACCGCCATCATGAGCCAGGCACGGCGCGAGGCCGTCGTCGCCATCGCACGCCACCATGACCTGCTGATCATCGAAGATGACGTCAACGGCCTGCTGCCCAATATCCCGGTGGCCCCCCTGGTCAACCTGGCGCCGGAGCGGGTCATCTATCTGGGCAGCCTGGCCAAGATCGCCTGTGGCGGGCTCAGGGTCGGCTTCGTGCTGGCGCCGCCCGCCCTGCGCAACGCCTTTGCCCAGGCGATGCGGTTGTCGAGCTGGATGGTGAGCCCCCTCTTGATCGAGCTGGCCTGCAAGCTGGTCAGCCAGCGCCAGATAATGCCATTGGTCGAGCAGCAGCGGCAGATCCTGGCACGTCGCGGCGAGCTGTTGCGCCACCTGTTGCCGGGAGCTCACTGGCAGGCGGGCTCAATGCACGCCTGGCTGCCATTGCCGGAACCGTGGCGCAGTCAGGAATTCGCCGAGGCCGCCAACGCCCTTGACGTCGGGGTGGCGAGCGGAGAACACTTCGCCGCCGGTCAGTTCGCCGCGCCGCAAGGGGTACGGTTGAGCCTGAGCCAACCGGCCACAGATGCCCGTGTCGCCGAGGGACTGGAGCGGCTGGCACAGCTGCTGCGCGCCGCGCCGCCCACCAATCCCCTGCTATAGTCAGCCACCATCAGTCAGCCACTATCCGGCCCAGCGCGCCAAGTCCCGGGCGCACAAAGGAGAGCCCATGCACCCGACCCGCGTCTCGCTTCTGCTTGTCACCCTGCTGCTGGGGGGCTGCGCTGCACCTGGTCATCAACAGCTGGGCACGGCACTGAGCGGGCTGGAGGGGGAGCTGCAACGGCTGGAAGAGGAGCTGGCCGCCATGAACGGCCTCCATTACCAGAAGGCGATCGATGCCCCCTTGAGCCTGCGCCGCCATCTGGTTGCCGCCTCCCCTCAGGTAGCAGGAGCACGGCTCGAGCGTCGCCAGTTACAGGATGGGCCACGGCTCAATTATCACTACCGGCTGCCGGATGGCATGACGACCCTGCCACTCGACAATCCCTGCCTGCGTTATGAGTTCGAGTTGCGCCATCTGGGTCGTCTGGGTCAGCTTGCGCTCAGCTGGCAGGGACGCGACGCTCAGGGCTCCCGCCTGATCCACCAGCGCGATTGCCCCTTCTCGGCCAGTGGGCCCGGCCTGCAATAAGCCGCCTTTGCTCAATCCGGACGCCCCCTATGGTCAGTTGAAAGGCGCCCCCACATCTTGTAGCTTGCCTCCATCCCCTTCTCTTGACTCCCTTGGCCGGAAACCGCCCTCATGAAACTGACTCCCCTGTGGCTGGCGCTGTGCAGCCTGCCTGTGCTGGCCTGTGGCCCGGATGGCTGCGAAACACCGCTCACCCTGCAACTGACCGCAGCCCAGTGCCATCTGAACGGACTGCCATTTCTCTCCCCCGATAACGACACCCGTACCAATCTGGCCTTGCTGCTGGCCGATGAGCAGGCTTTCTCCCTGCCCGGTGGGGCGCTACCTCTGCCATTTCGGGTCGATGAGCTGATAAGCCCGGCCGCTGGCGATACCGCACCTGCCGGACCGGCTCCCCTGCTGGTGCTGGCCGCGTCGCTTGGCATAGAGGCCGCCACCACTGAGGCGGCCATCACCCGGGCCGGCAGCTGGAGCGAGGGGCGCTGCATCAGCAACAATCCAGTCTCTGCCGAGGCCTTCTTGCAGGCACTGGTGCAAACGCCCGCCCTCACCGCCACCGATCGCACCCAGCTGGCAAGCCAGCGGCTCGCCATGCTGGGTCAGTGCGGCCATGCCCAGGACGCGGCAGAGAGCATGCCCCAGGGCGAAAGCCAGACGGCGCCGCTGTCCGCCGCCGCCAAGGGGTTTGCCGACTACCTGACCGCCAGCCAGCACTTCTATCAGGGGGAGTTTGCGCAAGCCGACGCCCTGTTTGCCGCCCTCGCCGAACAGGACCAGCCCTGGCTCACGGAGACGGCCGACTACATGAAGATCCGGGTCGCCCTCAACCAGTCCCAGCAAAGCGCCTTCGACGATTGGGGCAGCCTGGACCGCAGTCGGATCGATCAGGCTCAGCTACAGCGCTGCGAGCAGCTCATCACCGACTACCGCACCCGCTACCCACAGGGGCGTTATCTGGACTCCGCCACCGGCTTGTTGCGTCGACTTGCCTGGTTCAAGGGGGATAACGAGCTGCTGGCCAGTCACTATCTGCAGGCGAGCCAACAGCAGAGCCCGCCGGATCTGGTCAACGAGATAGATCTCAAACTGCTGATGCAACCCGGCTTCACCGGCTCGGCAACCATGCCCATGCTGACCCTGGTGCAGGATCTGCGCCGGCTGCGGATCCATGACAGCTGGGATGAGTGGCAGCCGCTGCTCGCCGCCGAGATCGGCCAGCAAGCCCCCCAGTTTGCCCGGCACGCCCCCTGGCTGGCCTATCTGGAGCAGTCCAGCCGCTACTATCTCGCCAAGGATTATGCCGCCGTGGTCGCTGCCGCCCCTGCGCTGGCCAACGGCCCCCTGAATCATCTGGCCTTCAGCCAGCAGGTATTGAAAGGGATGGCACTGGCTGCACAGCAGCAGTGGGCCAAAGCCGAACAGCAGTGGCGCGCCCTGCTCGCCAACCAGCCAACCCCCTTGCAGGATCAGCTGTTGCAGCTTGCCCTGGCCATGACCCTGGAACGGGCAGGCCAGCTGGAGCAGGTGTTTGCCAAGGAAAGCCCCATCAAGAGCGATCACTACCGCATCCCGCTGCTGGAGTATGTGGCACCGGCGCCTCTGCTGCGCCGCATGGCCCGGGATGAAACCGCCTCCGAGCCCCTGCGTCAGCGCGCCAGTTACACCTTGAGTTACAAGCAGCTGACCCATGGCGACTACCAGGGCTTCCTGCAAGATGTGGCAGGCACTCCCTCGGCGGCACCGTTCAACTGGCAAGGCAGCCAGGGTTATCAGTGCCCCGCCCTGACCGAGGTGGTCGCCACCCTCGCCAAGGCGCCTGGTACGCCCAGAGCCCTCAACTGCCTGGGCGAGTTTTTCCTGGCACAAGGGCTGGATTGGGATCCCCTGCTCCATCGACCGGGAGCCGATACCCTGGCGGGGAGCCAGGACCTGTTTGCCGGCAAGCAGCGCAGCCGCCTCGACTGGTATCAGCAGGTCATCGCCAATCCCAAAGCCGCCAAGGACGACAAGGCCTACGCCCTCTATCGCGCCATCAACTGCTACGCCCCGAGCGGCAGCAACGGTTGCGGCAGTCAGGATCTGCCCGTCAGCCAGCGCAAGGCCTGGTTCAACACCCTCAAGCAGCAACACGGGGCAAGCCAGTGGGCAAAACAGCTCAAATATTACTGGTGATACTGACCCTGCTCGGCACCGAGGCCAGGGCAAGCGTCGAGGCAAGCCAGTACCGCCAGTTCTGGTTGTGGGCCGGGGTCAGACCCCAACCCGTGTTGCAGCAGGCAGATCGCCTCTATCTGCATCAAGGGGAGATAGGCCCCCTGGACCCGGCCCTGCCCCTGCGCTTTCAGGGGCAGGGCATAGCACCGAGCAAGCTGCCGGTGGACGAACTCTGGCTCGCCTATCGGGTGGAGCGGCTCGACTGGGATGACACCCTGCTGCAGAACCTAGAAAACCAGCTGGCGGCCTGGCAGCGAAAGGGCAATGAAGTGCGCGGCGTCCAGATAGATTTCGATGCCCGCACCCACCAGCTGGCCGACTATGGACACTTCCTGCGTCAGCTGCGACAACAGTTGCCCGCTCGCTACGCCATCAGCATCACAGGCTTGCTGGACTGGACCCGCACCGGTGACATCAGGGAGCTGAATGCCCTGACAGCTGTGGTCGACGAGCTGGTGGTGCAGACCTATCGGGGCCGTCATACCGAACCCGGCTATGCCCGCTATCTGCAGACGCTGCACCGGCTGACACTGCCATTCAAGCTGGGGCTGGCGCAGGGGGGAGAGTGGGATCCCGCCTGGGAAGCGAGATTGGCACAGGTCCCCGCCTATGGGGGGGCTGTGGTGTTTCTGATCAATCCGCCCTCTCCTTGACCCCGGCGGGGTATTGACCCGAGTACAATTTACAGACAATAGTGGAAGCTCTTTTTGACTCCATCCCATGCCATACTTTTTCATATCGTGAACCAGCAAGGGAGCGCCAAGGATGCAGATCCTTTTGATCGCAGACGATGCCATGCTCAGCTCGGCCCTCTCCCAAGGACTGAGTGACCATGGCGTCACGCCATCCCAACTGACCTATTGCAAAGAGCTCACCACACTGCCCGCCCTGCTGCGTCAGCAGCCGTTCGACGCCATCATTTGCCGCCAATCTCGTCATCAGGCCCATGAGGGGATCCGCCTGCTGCAGGAGGCCCACTATCTGGGGCTGCTCGAACCTGGCTGCGTACTCTTGTTGCTGGATGGGGACGATGAATTGCTTCAGTACCCCCCTTCCGATCTCTATTTTCCACTGCGTCTATCCATGCCCTTCAACACGGATCAGCTGACGCGCTGTTTGCACGAACTGGTGTTGCTGACCGGGCTGACCCGCCACTTGGCCGCACCGATGAAACTCAGGGAGTGGCGCCTCGCCTGCTCCCTGTGCGAAGACCTGCTCTATCAGCACCAGAAGAACAAGGCGCTGGGCCCGCTGCTGGACAGGGTCAAGGGTTACATGTTGTTGCAGGAGCAGGATCACTTCCATGCTACCCAGCACTATGCCATGTGTACCACTGAGCACGACGCCTGGTGGCCGCGCAAGGGGCTGATCCACGCTCTGTTGGGGCTGAACAAGCTGGACAGCGCCCGCAAGGACCTGACCCGCAATCAGGAACGGCTGCCGCCGACAATCCAGCTGGAGCTGATGCTGGCCTGTCTGATGCACGAGGCGCAGTGGGAATCGGCCTGGGAAGTACTCGGCAAGCTGCTGCAAAAACAGTCCTGGTCACCCGAGTGGTGCCAGGCGGCCATCTTGCTGGCTCTGCTGCTGAAAGATGAAGGGAAGGCGCTCGAACAGGCCAACGCGCTCAGCCTGCGATTCTTCAGTGAGCACAGGTTCCGCCTGTCTATCGAGAATTTCGTCCTGAATGCCAGTCTGGCCGTGCTCTGGCACTACCCCACGGCAGCCAGGATCAGTGCCCTGCAACAGGAGTTTGACTATCTCAGCAAGGCCACCACACTGCGGGCCCACGAGGCTGCCTTGTTGCAGGCCCTTATGCTGGGTCTGGATTATCGCTTCGATGACGCCATAGTGCTGCTGGCCAAACACCCGCCGGAGGCGGCGCGGGACAATCATCTCAACCAGTTGCTCGGCTTTGCCGTCAGCCAGTTTTGCGGCCTGCCCCACCACGCCCAGCGCTATCTGGCAAAGCTCGGCCAGTACCAGGCCAGAGTGGCGCCATCACCGCTGCTCCAGCGACTGTTCACGCAGGTGGTCATCGACCTGAAACTGCAACTGGACCGCCGTGAAGAGCGCCTGACCTATCTGCGTCAGGAGCGGCAACGGGCCAGCGTATCGGGTCAGCATCAGCTGGCTGTGCAATACGCCCTGACGCTGCAGGAAGAGTTCCCGGCACTGCCGGGGGATGCCTGGCAACTGCTGGAGTTGCTGCAGCTGTGCTGGCCTGCCGGCATGCCGGCACCCAAGGTGGCACTGCTGGTTGATCGGCTGGAGCGGCGCCTGAACCACAGCGCCACCTTCATGGAGCACCATGCCGATGCGTATCAGAAGACCTTGCTGCAGATCCGATCACACCTGCACCCCAAGTCATCCTCTTCCCCGCCCAACTGAGCCCGGTGATGGCCGGGCTGGCGGACCTCGCAAGAAGCCCTCTTAAAACAGACCCCGCACCAGAATACCGGCGATCAGCAGCGGCGCAACCAGTCGCCAGCACCAGAGCAGGCCGAGCCGCAGCACGGGTGACAGACCTGCGGGCAGTATGGTGTCCCCCAGTCGCCAGCCCAGCAGCAGAGTCAGCACCAGGCCGAACAGCGGCATCATTAGGTTGGACGTCAGATAATCGAGCAAGTCGAAGATGGTCTTGCCAAACAGGGTCAGCTCGCTCCAGAGGCCGAATGAGAGGCTGACCGGAATACCTGACACCATGATGAGCAGGGTCAGCACCCGACAGGCACCGCGCCGTGACCAACCCCACTCCTCCGTGGTGAAACGCACCAGATGCTCCAGCATGGAGATGGAAGAGGATAGTGCCGCCACCAGCAGCAGCAGGAAGAAGACCACTCCCAGCCCCTGACCGAACGGCAGATGACTGAACACCGCGGGCATTGTCATGAAGGTGAGGCCGGGACCGGCAGTGGGATCGATACCGGTCGAGGCCAGCGCCGGGAAGATCATCAGACCCGCCAGCACGGAGATAAGGCTCGCCAGCGTCACCACCCAGACCCCGGAGCGCAGCACACCATCGCTGCTCGGCAGGTAGGCACCATAGGTGGTATGCACCCCGAGGCCAATGGAGAGGGAGAAGAAAGCCAGCCCCAGCGCATCCAGCACGCTCTGGCCGGTCAGCATGGAGAAGTCCGGCACCAGCAACTGACGCACCCCGGCCATGGAACCCGGCATGGAGAGACCCACCCCCACCAGCAACAACATCATGATGAACAGCGCCGGCATCATCCAGCGCAGTGCCCGCTCCACCCCTTTCTGAATGCCGCCCTGCACGAACCACCAGGTCAGTCCGGCAAAGACCAGATGAGTCAGCACGGGCCACCAGGGGTCACTGACATAACCGTTGAACAGGGCGGTGAGGGCGCTGCCCTCGCTCAGGTTGAGCTTGCCCGCCACCGCCAGCGCCGCATATCCCACGGTCCAGCCGCCCACCACGCTGTAGAAGCTGTAGATGAAGAAGCCGCACAGGATCCCCATGTAACCCATCCAGCGCCAGTTCGGGCCGACCAGCTTGTGGAAGGCACCG
Source organism: Aeromonas sp. 2MA4 (assembly GCF_029237305.1). Lineage (NCBI taxonomy): Bacteria > Pseudomonadati > Pseudomonadota > Gammaproteobacteria > Aeromonadales > Aeromonadaceae > Aeromonas > Aeromonas sp. 2MA4. Next base: position 144,114 of record NZ_JAACFY010000012.1, read on the forward strand.
AGCACACCACGCTGACTGCGGCTGCCGAGCAATGTCTCCCCTACCAGTACGGCTACCCCCAGGGTGAAGCTGAACAGCAGGAACACCAGCAGGAAGGCACCGCCACCATTGGTGGCCGTCACATAGGGAAACTTCCAGATGGCGCCAAGGCCGATCGCCGTACCGGCCGCAGCCAGCACATGACCGAGACGGGAAGACCACTGAACCTGGCTCATACAACCTCCGGGGAACACAACATCACATCGATACTCCATGGGTAAACATTAAACGGGCAACCACAAAAAAGGCCGCCTGGCGGCGACCTTTGCAATGAACATTCAGACAAACTGCGCGTGCAAGGTCACCTCTCCTGAGAGCGGCAAAATCGGCCTGACAGCGCGAAAACGGGTGACATGAATAGGATGACCTGAACGCCAAAAAGGAGCCACAGCCTAAACCATGGCAAGAAAAATTGACATAATGAGAAATAAAATTTTTCAACTCCCATTGAAAACCCTATATTTATCAATCGGGGACGCCCTGTTGACCATGATAATGTCACCCCTGCGGCCACTTGATTCAGCATATGCAACAGGACAGCGCATGAAACGAACTCTGCTCATCGGAGCACTCTTCAGCCTCAGCCTGACACTGTCGGCACAGCCCTCGCTGACCCTGCTCAGCCATGAACTCGTCCCCTTCACTCACCATCATGATGGCAAGCTCGACGGGCTTGCAGTTCGCCTGATCCAGCAAATTCAAGATGAACTGGGAGAAACGTATCCCATCCGGATTTACCCCTTCAAACGGGCCCTGGCACTGACCAGACTGGAGCCGGGATATGCGCTGTTTGTTACCCAGTGGGCACCCGAGAGAGAACCCTTCTTTAAATGGGTAGGACCACTGTTTCGGAACAAAGTGATCATCTATCAGCCCCCGTCACCCAGACACAAACTGAAGAGCCTCGACGACTTGCGTCATTTGCCAAGGGTCGGGGTTGTGCTCGGTAATGCCGATGACGAACGGCTCACCCGCGAGGGATATACCAATCTGGTGCGCTACCAATCGGTTGAGGAAGCCTTGCAACGCTTGGTACTGGGCAAAATTGATGCATTTCCGGTAGGCGAAATGGTGCTGGATGCCACCTTGGCACAGCGAGGGTTATCACATAGCAGCGTGACAAACTCGGGGGTAGTCCTTCATGAGTCATGGCTCTACCTCGCCTTTTCCAGGGATCAGGATGATGCCGTCATAGCCCGTTGGCAGTCCGCGCTCGACAAGGTCAGGTTGAAAAGTGGGAGGGGCATGCTGCCCCCCCATCAAAATCGAACCTCACATCAAGCCGCGCAACAGGATCCCGCCGATCAATAAGGGTGCCAGCCAGCGCCAGCAGCCCATTACCAGGGTCCGCCAGTGCTGCGCCAATCCCTGGGGCAAGGCTCGCTGACCCAGCTTCCACCCCAGCAACAGGGTGAGCGCCAGCCCGAACATGGGCATCATCAGGTTGGAGGTGACAAAATCCAGCAGCTCGAAGATGTTCTTGCCAAACAGGGTCACATCCGCCCAGGGGCCGAACGACAGGCTGACGGGAATGCCGTTCACCATCACCAGCAGAGTAATGAGGCTGCAGGCCGCGCGGCGTGACCAGCCCAGGCTCTCGCAGATGAAGCACTGCAGATGCTCCAGCAGCGAGATGGCCGAAGAGAGCGCCGCCACCACCAGCAGGGAGAAGAAGATCACCGCCAGTCCCTGACCAAACGGCAACTGCTGGAACACCGCCGGCATCGTCATGAAGGTGAGGCCAGGGCCGGAGGCGGGATCTATGCCGGTCGCCGCCAGCACGGGGAAAATCATCAAGCCCGCCAGCACGGCGATCAGGCTCGCCAGCAGTACCACCCAGAGACTGGAACGACCCACGCCTTCGCTGGAAGGCAAGTAGGCACCATAAGTGGTGTGAATGCCGAGCCCGATGGAGAGGGAGAAGAAGGCCAGCCCCATGGCATCGAGCACGCCGGACATGCCGAGCTTGCTGAAGTCCGGCATCAGGAAGTGGCGTACCCCGGCCATGGCATTGGGCAGGGTAAGACCGAAGGCCACCAGCAGCAGTATCATGATGAACAGGGCCGGCATCATCCAGCGCAAGGTACGTTCCACCCCCTGCTGCACGCCCCCCTGCACGAACCACCAGGTGAGGGCGGCAAACAGCAGGTGGGTCAACACGGGCCAGAGCGGATCGCCGACGTAGTCGTTGAAGCGGGCGGTCAGGGCGGCACCATCCCCATGCTGCAGGCTACCGGCCAGCGCCATGCCGGTGTAGCCCAGGGTCCAGCCGCCCACCACGCTGTAGAAGCTGAAGATAAGCAGGCTGCAGAGCAGGCCCATGGCCCCGACCCAGCGCCAGCGCTTGCCCATCAGGGCGCTAAACGCCCCCACCACACCACGGCGGCTCATGCTGCCGAGCAGTGTCTCTCCCATCAGCACCGCCACCCCCAGGGTGAAACTGAACAGCAAAAAGACCAGCAGGAAGGCACCGCCACCATTGGCGGCGGTCACGTAGGGAAACTTCCAGATAGCGCCGAGACCGACGGCGGAGCCTGCGGCGGCCAGAATATAACCAAGCCGGGATGACCATTGGGACTGCTTCATAAGAACTCCAATACAGGTGCCCACGAGCTGGGCCCAAAACGGCGCTCAGAGTACGGCCAGGGCCACGCAATCACAACGACGCTTATCGGGCTAAAAAACGATTTATTGGCATCATTACCTAATAATATTCAGTTTTACGCGTTATCGTGCCGAAAAATAAAAACCGGAGCATTTTTGCTCCGGTTTTGACTGTCATGGACTCGCATTGAGCGCCTAGATGTGATCTCTCTGTAGGTTGTTCACTCGGGGCATTCCCGGAAAACTGGAGGCGCCAACCAAACCAATCATCCGAGGTGCCCCAGTGAACAACCATAAAAATGCCCGATTAACCGTCTTTGGT